>NZ_JBYTDL010000004.1:0-326951 GCF_058791335.1 Lysinibacillus sp. EB271-A1-10B | reverse complement strand
TTCTTTCTTTGGTTATAAAACACATGTAGCAATTAGTGATGAACGTATTATTACAGCAGCAGTCGTTACAACAGGTGAAAAATCAGATGGACATTATCTACAAGAACTGATTGAAAAAAGTAAAGTAACAGGAATGGAAGTTGAAACAGTCATCGCTGACACGGCTTATTCAGGGAAAAACAATTTACTTTATACAAAAGAACAAAGCATTCAACTGATTTCTAAGTTAAATCCAATGATTACTCAAAATGGGCGAGCAAACGGAAAAGGATTTGACTTTAATAAAGATGCAGGTTTATTTGTATGTCCAGCAGGACATTTAGCAAATAGAAAAAGTAAAAAACCAGATTCGCATCCAGGAGCAAGTGCAAGAATGGTTTATTTTTTTGACATTGAAAAATGTAAGGTCTGTCCACTCCGAGAAGGATGTTTTAAAGAAGGTGCAAAAACTAAAACCTATTCTGTTGCCATTAAATCAGAGGAACATTTAGACCAACAAGCGTTTCAAGAAATAGAAGAATTTAAACGCTTAGCTCGAGAACGTTATAAAATCGAAGCAAAAAATAGTGAGTTAAAAAATAAACACGGGTACGATCAAGCATCGGCTGCGGGTTCATTTGGCATGCAAATTCAGGGAGCAACGACGATATTCGCTGTCAATCTAAAAAGAATCTTGAAGCTTCTGAATGGAAAAGGGTAATAAATAGGTAATAAATTAGGGCGTTTCCTGTTCAAAATTGAACAAGAAGCGCCCTATCTTTCTCTATAACGAATTTATTTATAAAAAACGCAAGTTTTTCAGTGCCCTCAATAATATATCGGGCTCATGCCTCTTCATTTTGCCTTAAAAAGGATAGGACCACAAGAGTGCCACATAGAACCGTCAAAGTGCCGGATAGGATAATCGCCAAAGCGATGAATAGAACCATCAAAGTCCTGAGAAGAAACAAGCATATCGCCGACTTCAAATTTTGCCAAACCTCAGCATTTGATGTAGAACTACTTAAGAGAACTATTTATAATAAAGGTGTATATTGATATACTTACATTAATTTGTATTTTAGTTAAAATAATGGTCATAACCAAAAATTGCGGATGACATTTGTTAAAACGTATGCCATTTATCTTTTATTAGTAGAAGACTCCTATCTCTAAAGTGGTGAGATGTGCGGATGCGGTCCCCTATCAGTGGGTGTCCAAACACCCACTAAATGACAGGCGAAATCAACCACAAGTTATGGTGATGATGTAACAGAGTGTTCGGAGTTTATGTGTTGAAAGGGATGATTGATCGAAAATGCAAGCGACGACTCAAGTTGAATTGAGCTTACCGATAAACAGTGTTTTGAAAGATACATATAAAATTAAAGAAATACTTGCAACTAGTAAATTGTCTTTAGTTTATATCGTGGAGAATATCAATGAAGGGAATCAGCTAATTATTAAAGAGTTCTTTCCAAATGACATAGCTTTACGGGATTTAGATAATAAAACAGTCGTTAATCGTTTGCCTTCAACAAAGCAGATATTCGAGGATTTAAAAGCTATTTTTCTAAATGAAGCATGTATTTTGCAGCAAATAAATCATCACAATGTCGTCAAATACATAGACCATTTTGAGGAAAATGAATCGATTTATATCGTGATGGAGTATTATGAAGGAACTTTATTAGATCAATATTTAAAAGATTTTCCAATTGAAGATAGGGAGCATGTGTACACGAGTATTTTCCTTCCTCTAATTGGTGCTTTAAGCTATTTACATAAAAAAGACATACTCCATCGTGATATTAAACCAAGTAATATAATAGTAGATTCTGAAGGTAATCCATATTTACTAGATTTTGGTTCGGCTATTTTTAATAAAACTGCCGAGAATCATCAAATATTCACTAGCCCAGGGTATTCTCCTTTAGAGCAATACTCGAATAAATCTGAGCAAGGTGTATATACAGATATTTATAGTTTAGCAGCAACATTTTATTATTCTTTAACAAATATTATCCCAATGGATAGCTCACAACGCATTATCGAGGACAAAATTGAGAATGTGAGAAAATATAATGAGAAAGTGAGTATTGTTTTATCTCGAACTATTATGTGGGGGCTGGCAGTGCAGGCAAAAAAACGATGCTCTTCACTTAAGTATTTAGAACTTGCTGTTATTATTGAAAATACTGCCAATAGGATAAAAAGCTATTTTAAACAAGGTGGTTCGAAATAACTAGCATATTCAGAATTGTAATTCTATATAACTATTTTTGATTTAAAATTCATATCTTTTCAACAGCTTATAGACTAGGAGTTTCTACTCAATAAGCTGTTTTTTTTTAGTAAAAATAAAGAAAAAATACATTTATTCCTATAAAAAATATCATAAATTTTAACATGTTTATTTTTTACTAAATATACATTTATGGAAATTATTTAACATAATATCCTAATGTAAATATTGACAATAAAAATAAATGTTGTATAGTTACTTGTGATACATAATGTCATCAGTGAAGTGCGCATGTAAAAGAATTATCAGTAATTCTAGATATGAGTGCATGTTGTAAATAAATAATTACATACATACTCATATAGAAAAAAAACTACTGATTTTTTCGTTCGAAATTACCATTTTATTACTTAATAGTATCATATTAGGTTGTTTTGTGAATTACGATCATATTTTATTTGCTAATCACTAATTGACTATGCTTACTCGAAATCTGTTACAAAAAGGAGGGATGGCTGTATAATCATACGGCCGACTGAATGGAGATTATTAGTCAAACGAACAGAACCATGCTCTTTGAGGAAATTAATCCGGAAAAAATGGATTTAATTACGCTTGTTGGAGATGTAAAAGGAATTGACAGTCTTAGTGATGAAAAAATCAAAGAGATTAATGAAAATCTTCTTGTCAAAAGCTTCGACGAGTTTTTAGATAAGTTTTCTCCGACGGTTTACTCATTCTACAATGCTGCTAACCAAAAGGTTATGTATACATTAAAAAAACCTGAAGGAATTCAAGATGACTGTATTTCTGAAATAGCAATTGACCAAAATAATGATTTTTTAAAGATGTTATTTACCCTCATTGATACGAAAAGAAGTCAGGGCATTGCGAACGTTGACTTTAAGTTTGAAAATTTGCTCGATATGATCTCTCCTAAAAAGGTTATGGACGACATTCGACAAGTCCGAAAAGAAATCCATTATCTATATGGTGAATATGACAAATTAGATGAAGGCGATCCAAAAAAATTGGATACAGGGGACAAGCTAAACCTGATGTTTGAAGTGGCAAGTAGAAATTACAACAATGTCATGGCGATGCTTCCTTTAGCAATTGAAGATATTAAAACGAGACTATTGTTAGGTGCTAATCAGGATGAAGACGAGTCCGAAAAATTACAAATTGGGACACTTTCTATTGGCGACAGTGGTGAATTAAAAATCATTGAGGCACCACAAAATAATAGCTCGGAACTGATGGTTATTGAAGAAAATAGTAACTATGGTTTAAGCACAGTTTTTGAAGAGGACTATGAGGCGATTACAGAATCACCATCCTCTTATGTCAAAGATTTAGTCGTAAGAACGTTCTCTCCATTGCCAGCTGTGAGAGCTGAATTGGATGTAGAGACAGAGGTACAAAACTACAATACTTACTTAGAATTCTATAAGGATGCTAAGGATGAATTTGTAAAAACAGTGAAGCCATTAGTTGAAAAACTATTAGGCGTAAAAATGTACTTTGATCAGTATGCAACTAAAAACAAAGGTATGCAGCCCTCGTTACTTGTAACGAACACAAAGTTAGATATGCTCGTTAAAAGTAATAATCTACCACGATTACGCACGTATTTAAACACGGTTAACTCCAAAAATGACTTTACAGATACGGTATGGTATGGAATTGTCCCTGCACTAGAACTAGAAGCTTCCGGAAAAATGAAAGTAAGTAGAGCTAGATTTAAAGGGAACGATAAGGTTGCCAAGCAAGATGGCAATACAATGGAATCGTTATCCATCCTTCTTGATACTGTGAAAGATTATAAAATACAGATTTTCTTCAACTTCATGGCAGAAGAAGAAACGACATTCAATGGAATTGCTACTGCAGGTATTGATCGCTTGATCGATAAATGCTCAGTGCTTATTCGAAAAGATTATAGTGAGTTTGCTATACCATGTTTACCAAACTTCACTATTATTCCTAAAGATAAATCAGGTGTAATCATTGATACAAGAATGCAGACAACAGAAAATGGAGCTCGATTATCTAAAGAAAAAGAGGATATTTTAAAACTTTGGATAGAGGGCGTTTATGTTGGTGCTAGCTATGTAGCGGCAGGTATTGTCTCAGCTTATCAATGTCCGGAATATTTGAAAGACTCTTTCAAAAACGTTCAGAGAAATAATCCTGGCGTACGCTTCGATATTGAAGCTGGTGATAACTCACTAAGAGCCGTTACAACGATGGCAAAAGAAATCTCAGGATTTACTAATAATATTAAAGATGCCATTAACAGCAGAAGTTTTGGCTTTGTATTCTCATCAGAAAATGCACAGCTTCAAGATAAAGACATTAAACGAATTACAGTGTATAAAGCTAGAAGTTTAGCGATGGAGGAAGATGGATTCGATTCAATCTACAAAACTCAAGTGAGTACGTATATTGAGAGAATTTTACGATTCCAATCTGGTGACTTTAAACACGAAAATATCGTTCGATTCTTTAGTAATAATCCAAGTAGTCAAAAAAGTAAATGGATTAATGATAAAGGCTATGTAAACTCCATTATTCACGATGGAGATGACATCGGCTACATTATCGATGAAAAAACAAGCACTTGTCAGATTGACCTAGTGTTTAACGGTAATGTGAAGAATCTTGAAGTTATGATTACAAAGGCAAGTAGTGCTGTTAAGGCCTAACAAGTTTACACATACACTAAAAATTTTTTTAAGTCGTATGTTTAAGATTTTTTCATAAATCTTTTAACATAAATAGAATCCTCCATTAATTGTAAGGTGAAAACATTACATATTTCTCCATGCTTCATGTATTTGCATTAGGCATAGAGGAATGTATACAACAAGTTATACATTTTCACCCAAAACGATTTTTTGAGACGATTCAAACAAATTTCAGGAGGTAATGAGAATGGGTTTTGTATTAAAAGTAGAAGGATCAGAAGCAATTGAATTAGGGTTAGATAGCATTATGACTGTGGAGTATGAAACAGATACACCAAATGACTCTAACGCACGTTCTACAGATGTAGGAGCAACTTTAAAAGTAAAAGGTAAAATTCTTACTGCAACTGATGGTGATAATTCTGATGACACGATGAAATTAGGATTATGGTCATTAGTACCAGCTGAAAAAGCTGACTGTTACCGTAAAGTAACGTTAGAAGTTATTTCTGCTGATCAAGTAGTAAGAAAAATTCACTTCCCAAATGCTTTCGTTGTTGACTATTCAGAAAAGTATGGTGACACAGAAGGTATTGGTGAATTCTACTTATTCATTAAGCAAAAGAAAGACAAAACAGACTTGGCGAAAATCGAAGGCGGCTACGCTGTTTAAGATTGCTGCTTGATAGCTACTCCACATTATCTAAGGGACTTTCATAGTTCCTTAGATAATTTTGAATAATCCTAATATTGGGGATGAAAAATATGAAAACGCATTATGAAACTTTAGGTGTCAGTAGAGACGCCACGCAAGCACAAATAAAACTAGCTTACAGAAAACTATCAAAAAAACATCATCCAGACGTGAGCGGTGGAAATAAAGAATCAGAAAAGATTTTTTTAGAAGTGACAGAGGCATACAAAGTATTAAAGGATCCAGCTTCAAGAGAAGCATATGATGCTCGACTAGATGGAGCTAGTCAAAGTTGGGGCAGTGGACAGACATCTGAAAAACAGTCTTCACGCCCACAGTCTACTGAAAAAAAGCCAGATTTTAATATGAGCAATATTGAAAAGAACTTTGAGCATTTTTTTGGTTTTAATCCTAAAACAAAGGAAACGGGATCGACCCTTAATAAGAATGCAAAGAAGAATCCACTAGATACAACTGATTTATTTGAACGTTTTTTTAACAAGTAAACGAAGCCATAGCTAGTATGGAGGAGTGTGATACCCAATGGATGCATACACTGAAAATGCAAAGAAACAAATGGTTATAAAAATTATCGATATTATTATTGTCATAATCACCTTCTTTTTCATTCTATACGTATTTGTCATGAATCAGGATTTTATTTTAAAAACAATTATTGGACTAATGCTAGGCATACTAGCAATAATTTATGGCTCTATAAAGTATGAAGCTAGAGATAAAAATAACAATGTGACAAACAAGAAAATTCGAAAATTAGTTCTCCTCAATGATCGAGGAGCTGAAATAGATGAATGGGAAATCGGTGATTCAACTTCATTACTTATTGGGAAAAGTTCCGCTGACAATAAGGCAGATATCGATTTAAATGGTACTGAATATGAATCGCTTATCAACTATGAACATGCCGTATTAAATAATGTTTCAGGAGTATGGTACATAGAGGATATTGATTCGGTAAATGGTGTTGGTATAAAAAAAGCTCATAAGCGCGTTAAAAACAGAATAAAACACGAAAATCCTTACCCAATAGGTAATGGAGACACGATATACATAGCCAATACACGGATTTTAGTGAAATAGAGACAAGTAAATTCGTAAAAATAGACGGGGGATAGCGAAAATGAGTTTGATTAGATGCACAAATGGTCACATGTTTAGTTCCAGAAGACATAGAAATGTATGTCCGTATTGCAACGTAATGGTAGAACAGGAGCAAAGGCCAAGTAGCCAGCAAACAGCTGTAGCAGAGTTAGATGATAAAACAATGCCATACCTTGGAGAAATGGATGGAATTGATCCAGTAACAGGATGGCTTGTTTGTATTGAAGGACCTCAAATGGGTCGAGACTATCGAATTTTATCGGAAAAAAACTTTATTGGTAGAGCTGAGGATATGCACATTCGTATTGTTGGAGACAATTCGATTTCTCAACGTAACCATGCTGTGATTGTTTATGATCCTAAAAAAAGGAATTTCTATCTTCTTCCTGGAGATGCATCAGGCTTAGCTTATCTTAACAATGAAGCGGTTTATACGCCAACAGAGCTAGCAGCGTATGATGTAATTCAGTTAGGCGGAAGTATGTTTCTCTTTATTCCCTTATGTGGTGTTCATTTTGAATGGGAAAACAACAACAGTGAGGGATGATGACGGATGGATCAGAAACTACTGCCATACATAATTGCACTTATTTTTATCGTTGTACTCTTTGCATTATTAATTGTTAGAAACATGCTTGCGCAACAAAATGAAAAAACAAAAATAGCAATCGGAAATGGTCAAACGATTGGCAGACGTGATGAGCAGGATGATTATTTCTCTACAGCAGAAACGAAAGATGGAACAATCGCTGTACTAGCAGATGGCATCAGTGGTTTAGCAAACGGTAGGATGGCAAGTACGGTTGCTGTCAATACATTTATTGAAGAATTTAAAAAGCTTAGCGGTCTAAATGCCCTAGAAAAATTTTTTAAGGAGGCCGCTTTTGCTAGTAATCATATGATTGTCGAAAATTTAAATGGCTCGAACGGTGGTACTACATTAGTGGCAGCCGTTATTGATGATAACGGATTTCTTCATTGGGGAGCCGTTGGAGATAGTGTCATTACCATTTTCCGCAATGGAGAATTTAAGGCCATCAATCAAAAGCATATTTTTGAATCAGTGTTAACTGAGCGATATATATCTGGTGAAATATCTCAGCTTGAGGTGCAGGAAAATCCTTTGAAAAAGAGACTTATCAATTATTTAGGGTATGAAGGCTTTAAAAATATGGATATCGGAAAAAGTCCGATTCAGCTAAATAGAGGGGATAAAGTATGTCTATTTAGTGATGGCGTCTATGATACTTTAACAGAGGTTGAAATGGAGAAAATTCTCTCTCAGCAAGCTACTCCCTATGATATTGCTCAAGACATGATAAAAGCCGTTGAACAAAAACGCTTAAAAAATCAAGATAATGCAACCATCGTTATTTTAGAAAAAACATGGTAATTATTTTACATGTGTCTTTAAATGAGTCAGTAAATGAGGAGGAGTAATCATGAGAAAGGAAAATAGCAACTTTAAAACAAGCTTTTTATCCGAAGCGGGCTCATTTTTGCAAAATAAAGATTACTTTGCCTATACAGAGCTGGACGATGTTGCCTGCTGGGTAGCTGTAAAAGGGTTAGATTCTGATCAGGAAATTAGTAGTGCAGAGCTTGCTGTAAAGGCAATTTTAGAAAAATTCATGGAAAAGCCATCCATGTCCAGACGGAAAATTAAACATTACTTAAAATATGCACAAGATATTCTTCAAGCTCAAAGCTTAAGGGTGAGATTGAAGGCTAGTATTGTCATTGTCGTCTCGGATTACTCAAAGATGATTGTTGCCGTTGCAGGAAATTCGAGATTATATCATTTCCGTAATGGGACTTTAACGTTTAAAAGCACGGATCAAAGCTTAGCACAAGAGCTAGTGAATGATAGGAACCGTTCGCTCGATATTAGCCAGCACGAGGAAAGAACCAATTTACTAAACTATTTGGGCAAACCAAAAGAGTTCCAGCCTTTTGTTTCAAAGAAAATGAAGTTAATGGATGACGATGTACTAGTGCTTTGTACAGCCGGCTTTTGGGAAGATGTCAATGAAATTGAAATGGCAGATGCGTTGGAAGATGCAAAAGAGCCTGAGAAATACATTGATGTGTTAGAAGAGGTCCTGTTAAGCAGGCAAAAGAAAGTGGTCAATAATTACACAGTTGCCGCTATATTTGCTAACAAGGTTTACCAGGAAACAAATAAGAAAAAAATGAAATACATCAAAATGATTGTAGCTGCATTAATCCTAGCTTTGGTCGTAGGTGGAGGCACGATTTTTTATCAGGCAAAGCAAGCTAAAAAAATGGCCGAATTAACCGTAGAGATGAAAGATCATGAGAAGAGCGGAAACCAGTATTTTCAAGATGGAACTTATGATAAGGCACTGCTGGAATATAGTGAGGGCAGAAATGCTGCTAAAAAATTGAAAGATCCAATACATAGAAATGTACTAGCGAGAAAATTAAGAGTTACCGATCTGATTATCAGTGGAGATAAAGCAGCAGAAGAAGGTAAATTTAACGATGCCCTTGAGCAATATGAAAAGGCTAAAAAAGAAGGAAAGCTTATAAAAGACTTTGGGAAAGCAGTAGTTGAACAAAGAATCGCTAATATGGATACCATTGTACAAATTGCTGAAGCTGTGAAAGATGGAGATTTTCGATTTGAGGCAGAGGATTACAATGGGGCTCTTGAAACGTATCAAAAGGCAAGAAAAAAAGCGCTGACAATTGCCTTTACTGGCGAACCTGAAATAAAGACAAAAATAGAAGAAACAGAGGCTAAAATTGCTGAATTGAAAAAGGCCCAGAAAGAATTAAAGGCAGAAGGCTTAGAAAAAAGCGGAGATCAGAGCTATGCACGCCAAGAGTTTGGGAAAGCAATTGAATATTATACACTTGCACAGGAAATTTATCAGGAGACAGAGTTGCTGTCCAAGGTTTTAGGTCTTGAGCGAAAGGTTATGAACGCCAATGATAAATTAAATCCACCTCCTCAAGCACCAGCCGCCGATACAGCGCCACCTGATCAGGCAGCCCCGCCTACGAATGGAGGGACAGCTGCTAGTGAGCCATCTGATGCTGAAGTGATGAAAGAGGGAAAATAAATTGATAAAAGAGCTCATGATTGAACGGTTACGCAAAATAGAGGATTTAGAGCAACGTCAACTGCTAAAGGATATTGTAAGTGGCGTTTTTGTAAATTTAATCGACTATCAGGATGAAATGAACAAAAGGCTTGAAGACCGCGTATTCAATGAAATAGATGATGCTGAGAATAGGTTTGATATTTATGTGACGTTAAGTTCTAGGGAGGATGTTGACCCTATTCATGAATGCTTATTCCCGATGCGACCAGCTGATTTAGAAAGTAAATCAATCAATAAAAAAAAACTGCTTGAATCATTTAAAAACAATGAACCTGCAGTGCTGTTCACCTTATTTTTAGCGTGTGATTCCATGCAAATTCAACAGTTACTTGCTGAGCAGCGACGCTTTAATGGAAGGCTAGTAACGACAGAAGGACAAGTAGAGATTAAAGTCAGCCTTACTCAAAATCTGGACTATTTACAAGAGATAAACAAGCTATATCCGCTCTTCCAAATAAACGGCTTACCATGGAAAACTATTAATCATCCATTCGTCTATAAATTTTTTAATGTCAATTTAGTAGATTGCCCATCTTTAGATGAGAATGCTGAAATTACTGAAATAATCGTTGATTTAGAAGAGTATGAGGACAAAAAACGCCTAAATATCGTTCCGCTATGGAATATTGAACGCCATGAGGTCAAAAATGTCGGGTTTCCCGTCCCTGCTATCGATAAGGTGAATTTTGAACATGTACTTTCCGTACGTAAAATCGGAAACGAGCATGGCTATCTTGTTGAGGCCGAAGAGGATAATGTTCGTTACGTTAAACGCTCAGACAATGAATTAACCATTGTTTCACCCCAGGATAAGTCAGGGGTATGGCAGCTTATCAAAATTGCAAAGATGGAAGATGAGAAGATCGGGAAATTAAATTACGAGCTTGTATCAAATCGAAGAATCGAGCATTTTATACACAAATTCGCTAACAAATATACGGCTACTGTTAAAACGAAGGGTGAAATTACTCGTATGATTAACTCCTTTGAGGCAGCTAATCAATTTGAGCTTGTAGATGTCGAAATAGTGGAATCTTTCTCGGGAACAAGCTTTACGCACTCCGCGAACACGTTCTTAACGGAAATGATAGGAGAAAATAATCATAGAAAAACGATGCTATTAAAGTTTAAGGCGAAAGAGGAGAGAAACTTTATCGCAAACGATATTTTAAGCTTCCTCGTATCAGAAGTGCAACGACATTTCTTCGAATATGAATGTGTAGGTGTGTGGCTATGAACTATATTTGGGATTTGCTCATTAAAGCTGAGGATGAAGGACTTTCTAAAAAGGATATTTATTTTCACCTTGCCGAAGCCTATTCACCTTATATGGAACTAAGTCCACAACTATTAAATACACAGTATGTTGACCAGCACGTTGAAGTAAATCCGTATTATCGCTATTACGGAATTTTTAATGGTCTTTTCCATCCTGATAATAATTCAGATATAGAGTTTAGGGATTATCTTTTAGATACAGGATTGCATTTCTTAGCTGAAATTGATCGTATGCAGGGCATGAATAAGAGAGAGTTCTATATTCGCTTTATCTTACGGGAAATCGAGGCCGATGTATTTGGTAAATTGGTGCGGGACAATATTCATGCCTTTACGAAAAAGGAGCAAGAAATAGTTGCACTCAATATGATAAGACTGTACAGGACTGGTGAAGAGATTTACTTATTAAAGGATACGCTGAAAAGGCTCTTTAAAAATTGCATGATTTATGTAAAATCGGAGGACCAGGATGAGCTGCTTTTATACATCCGTCAAAAGCAGACAGAACAGAATGAGCGAAAGGTACAGCTTGTACAAGAAATTTTTCTGCCAATAGGCTTTCATATGGAGGTTTATTGGCAATATCATTTTGGCATTATTGATGCTGAGGAAACGATGAAGCTAGATCGAATAGCTCTTTACTAAATAGGGGAAGAGGAGGGATTCCAATGACAACTAAATATTCATATAAACTGTATGCCAATAAGCGTAATACAGAAAAGAAATATATGACCTATACACGAGTAGAACTAATGGAAATGACAACCTTCCAGCTTAGAAATATTTGCTATAAGGAAAAGCTTGTGACTGGGCTTATTAATACACTGACAAGAGACGAGTTAATCGACAAAATTTTAAGATACCGTGGCTCTGAAGAAAACCCTCTTATTAGAGAAAAAAAGGATGGGGGCTTTGAACGAGTAGAAGCGGCTATGCAAGAGTATTTAAAAACACCGATGTCTGACAATGGTGACATTAAAATTCCTGCCAAAATGAGCTTATATAGCGGAATGAAGATTGATAAACCCGATCAGTATTTCTTGGAAACAGGCGGTTTTCTTGTTGAATCTAACGTACTGCTAGTCAATGAGCAGCTGGAACTTTGCGGCATTCTTAATATCCTTAAAGATGACGAAGTCCCAAATCAATACTATTTCGCTGCTGACCAAGCAATTGGAATTCGGAAGACAAACAATAAAAACTACAGCTTTATTTTTTTAAGAAAGCAAGATTCTGAGTATATCTATAAGACGTATTATCAGGAGACCCCACTTCCGCCAACAAATCTTCATTATTATAAAGTTCCAATACCAGATTTAGAGATGAAACAGCTGGAAACAACGAATGCCATTCTTGCGATTGACTTTGGTACAACAAATACAACGGCTGGAGTTTATTTAGAGAGTGATTATGTGTCCTCTCCTTGTAGTCATGATTTATTAAATGACAGAATTCAGCTAAATAGCATCAATTTTGTGCAATTTCCAGACCCACTTCATCAAAACGAATGGATCGAAGTAGTGCCGACGGTCATGACTGTCGCAGATTGCTCAAATGCAGACCAAGTAAACTATCACTACGGCTATGAAGCGTTAAAAATGATGAAGAAAAATAGCTATACATCATTGGCTACGAAATTCCAAGGTATTAAGCGATGGGTTAGTAACTATGCCAAGCTGGAAGAGGTGATGGATGCTAACGGGAATACTGCACTTGTTCCACGAAGCCAAATTTTAAGAGAGTTTATGCTTTATATTATTCGAATGGCGGAGCATCAATTTAAATGTCGTTTCAAGCATTTACATATTTCCAGTCCCGTTAAACTGAAAACACAATTTTTAGATATGTTTCGTGCGATTTTACCTGAATACCAAATCGAAACTGAGCATGCTCTCGATGAAGGGATGTCGGTTCTTTATAATACAATCGCCAATCAAATAGAGAATGATAGTTTTCTCGATGGCAAGGAATATAAAGCACTTGTGATCGATTGTGGAGGCGGAACAACAGACCTTTCTTCTTGTAAGTTTCGCATAGAGGACGGCCATATTTCTTACAAAATTGATATTCATACTACCTATGAAAATGGAGATACGAATTTTGGGGGCAACAATATTACGTATCGTATTTTCCAGTTTATGAAAATCGTTTTTGCCAACTATTATAGTCGAGGAAAAAATGATTATGATATCGATGCATTAATCGATATTCCTGGTAAGGATATTTATCGATATGTAGACGATCATGGCGTAGAAGCGGTGTACGAGCAATTCGAAAAAGCCTTTGTAGATGCCGAATACATTATCCCTACACGCTTTAAGGAATATGAAAATCGCACACGTGATGAATACCTACGTGTACGCAATAATTACTATTTCTTATGGGAAATGGCAGAAGAGATGAAGAAGGAATTTTTCCGCAAAACAGGTATATTAAGAAGTCGTTTCTATGCGGATAACGATATGCAGCACGATAGTGATTTAAATGTCACAGCAGTAGATCGCTGGTGCCTGTCGTTGGTAGAAAACAATCAATTTAAAGAAGTTTATGACTTCCCAAACGTCTTTTTCAACATTAAAGAAATCAATCATCTCATAAAGGCAGATATTTATGATATCGTGCGAGAGTTTTTAGAGGAGTTTTATGAGAGTGGCATACTGAGTGACTATTCCATCATTAAGTTGACGGGACAATCCTGTAAAATAGACGCATTTCGCGAGGCTTTAAAGGAATTTGTACCAGGACGCAGCATTGAGTTTAGACAAAAGGCTGAAAATATCGGTAAAGTTCCAGAGTTAAAGCTTGCTTGTTTAAGGGGAGCGCTTCGTTATTTAAATGCCAAGAAAATCGGGATGATTGAAACAGAAGTGACGAACCATGCACCAGTTGTCCCTTATGCTGTCAGTGCCTTTACACATAATCGTCAGGAAAAATTACTGATTAGTAGCTTAGAAAGATTGAATCAAATTCACGGTACGATTTCTCGTCCATGGGGAGTAAAAGAGGTGGAGTTCTTCCTCACAGGCAACGACGATCACTCATCGTTTAAATACACTTACTTAAATCGTCAGGAAGATTATGCACCTGTTCTTTATGAGAATATTGCCATGCACTATCAAGATAAAATTCCGCAAGACGAGACGGATTCCATCACGAATGGAGAAGTGAAGTTCTTTGTCTTTGCAGGCGAAGATAATTGGGGCTTCCATGTAGTTCCAGTAGCGAGAAAAGACGAACAGTTGTTTATCGGAAGCAAGGAATTCTTTGCCTTTGAAACCGATTTGTCTGAGCTGGATTTCTTTGATGGATTAAAGTAAACAGTGAAAAACAAGAAAAGAGGTGGGTGACAGCTTGTTTGCCAATCAATTTCCACATTTTCAAAAGGGCCGCATTTTAAAGCGAGAAATGCTAGAAAATTTGCGAGATTTCCCAAGAGAATTTTTAGATTTATATTTCCAAGATTATTCTAATGGCATTATTGCTGGTGCCAATATTATCGTAGCAGATAAAAGCCTCATAATAGCGAAAGGCATTATTAAGCATAACGGAAAGCTCTATATGCTACATAGTAGCTACGAGCTTCCTTATGAGGCAACAGGAAGCGAAACGATTCTAAAAGTACGATTTGCTGAAGAAGTGAATGAATTAGATTTTAGAAATTTCACAACAGAAATAGTCCTAGATGATTCATTAGAGCTTGCGAATAATGAGCTAGAGTTGGCGCGCTTTAAATTAAAATCGGGTGCAAAACTTCGTTCGGAGTATATTGATTTTTCCGATATTGCGACTGAATACAATACGGTAAATTATCTTCACAGCCAGTATGCAGGTTTTCAAAAAAGCACTTACCATCCAATCATTTTGCATTATTTTGCACGAGAGCTGTTAAAAAATCGCCCAGCGAATCCGTACGATATAGCTTTTGCTTTAGAGTGCATAAATCAGGAACGGGTTCAACGAGATGCAATCGATTTTTATATTTGCAATCGACTAGAGCTAGACTACCAAACATTTTCTAATAGTCAAATTCATAAATACTTGAACCGTATTTTATTGGAATCAAAACGAGGTGGTCGTATGACAGGTCACAGTCAAGGGCGACCAAAGCGCATGATTGTTGACTAGCTGATAGTCTACTGATGAAGAAATGTTCAAGAACGGACAACGTGAAATAGCTCAAAAGGAAGCGGCTTTATAAGAAAGATAAACATCGTATGAGGAGCATTCCCTAGGACTTTGTAATATAGATGAGCAGGAAATACCGGTCATTGATTCAGCATGTCATGGAAGGAAAGATTTCGTTTCGTATGCCGAAGCTATTTTCGATCATGTCAGCTGAGTTAGCCTTAATAGGAAAGCAAAAAATGACAAGGCTATGAGATAGAGAAAAAAGAATCGAAACAAAGGAGCGAAAAAAATGAATTTCATGGATGAAGAAGTAATCGAGATGACGAAACATGCAAGGCAGAAGAAACGAATGGAGAACATCGAAAACCAATTATTAAATACTGATATTGTGAAAGCGATTAAAGATGGTCAGCTCATGATTGAAGATGAAACGATTGAGTTTAAAGAAATGAGTTTTTATGAGGATCAAATCCGGATGTGTATGCCTGCAACCTTTGACGTGATGGAGCCTGAATTAATGGATATTAAATATCCATCCAGTCGTAGACCCGATTATATTTATACAAGCGAAAGTACGTCCATCAATGTCACGCTGAAAATCATGGAACAACAGGTAAAAGAAGAGGAATTAGAAGACTTCACAGAAGCCATGAGGAATATCCTTCAAAAAACGCAGCCAACTACAAAAATGTTGGATACCGCCATGATTGAAGTTAACGGTCTACAAATTGGTTACTTTGACTTCATTTCGCCAGCACTAGATAACAAGATTTATAATTTAATGTTTTTGTTTATAGTAGGCGAGAATGTGACGATGGGCTCGGTTAATTGTTTGAAAAAAGAGATGGATATTTGGAAGCCCATTGCTTACGGCATGATGGAATCTATCGTTGTTGAAAACAAATTATTAGATGGGGAAGGTGTTGTCGAATGAGTAAGGAAACGGCCTTGACGTATAAAGATATCATCGTGATGCCCTATAATATTCGCGTCGATCAAATCGAAATTACGCAACAAATGAATGAGCATGCTACATTGCATTTAACGGGTGTGATTCCAGATGAATTCGAAGATTCCTATGTATATATGACGGATGCAGAAACGGCTATTGAAGTCGTGCAAATCGGCAGTGGTGGACAAACTATTCCGATCTTTAATGGGCTGGCATTAGATGTACAAGTAAAATCAGTTTTGGGCACCTATTATTTGGAGGTTAAAGCAGTTTCGCATACGTATTTGTTGGATGTGAAGAAGAAAAATCAAACTTATCAAAATGCGAGTATGCCCTATAGTGAATTAATTAATGCATGTATTGCTGATCAAAAAGGTGCAGATTTCATGGATTATGCCTCAAAGGGCTCTACTATTGGGCGCTTTACGATGCAATATATAGAGACAGATTGGGAGTTTCTTAAACGAATGGCATCAAGATTCCATACAGGTCTGGTGCCAGATACGGTTCACCCAGCCGCAAAGTTTTACTTCGGCGTACCGTTTCAAGCCGGGGGCACGCAGAAAATGGAGGCCATCAATTATCGAGTTAAAAAGGCGATTGGTAATTTCCTAGTGTCCAGTAAAAATCATCTAGACGGTATTACTGATAGTGACTACATGTACTATGAAGTAGAATCGTTCCAATCATTCAAAATTGGCAATGAAGTTACATTCCAATCAAAAAAATTGTATGTCTATAAAATCTACTCAACTTTAAAAGATGGCTTGTTCAAGCATATTTATACGTTAACACCTCAGAACGGCTTCAGTGTCCACACTACTTATAATCAAGCTATTATTGGTGCCTCCATTCAAGGGAAAGTAATTGATGTTGCGGGGGACAAAATTCGTATTCATGTTGATTTCGATGAGGGTCAAGAAAAAGACACAGCTTATTGGTTTCCATATTCAACGATCTATGCATCAGAAGATAATACAGGATGGTACTTCATGCCGGAGCTATCTGATAACGTTAGAATCTATTTCCCAGGCAATCGTGAGGATGAAGGGATTGCGATTAGTTCCGTATCAAAAGCACCACCACAATCTGGTTCGATGTTAGCAGCGACGAATCCGCCTAGTCCAAGCGGTGGTGGAGGTGCCAGTGCTAGTGGTGGAGGTGGCGGCGGGTCAAGACCTGCACCACCAGAGGATAGTCGCCAAGACCCAGCGCGGATGGCCGATCCAGATGTCAAAACACTCAGAACGAAGCACGGTAAACAAATTCTACTTGCACCGGATCGGATTGTCATATCTGGTGGAGGATTAATGATTTCGCTTATGGATGATAATGGGATCTCCATCATAAGTGATAAAAATATTACCTTGCAAGCAACAGATAAAGTCGCCATCAATGCGAAGCAAATTATGATTAATGCGACCGAGAAAATAGAGATGACTTGTAAAGACAGTTCAATCAAGATGGAAGACAAAATGGAGATTAAAGGAACAGAAGTACGAGCAAATTAATGAGGATGTGGACGCATGAAACGAGAAGAAGCATTACAGCATTTTATGGATGAATGCGTGTCAGTTCATGTCAGCCGATTACAAGAGAAGGTTGATCGACAGTTTCGCCAAGAGAAGGAAGTCTTACTAAAACCAATCATTCACTCGCTTGAACAATTGTTTGCAAATATTGGAAATCAGCAGGAGCAAGGGAAGTTGGCACCAGTTGCCTTTATTCATTTTTCATTGTTACGAACATCGTTACTAGATAACAAGTGTACGTATTTGCTAGAAGCGTATGGAGAAAAATGGTACTACGACTGGGGAGAATGCACGGCACAGTATGAAGCGGAATGGCTTAGTGAGGCGATTATAGATTTACACAAAACACTTGAAAAAGAAAGAAAGCCATATCTCGCTATCCAAGCGGCTGACGTTCGAGGAATTATTCAACAAACTGTGATTCTGTTTCATCAGTATATTATTCAATTGGTTCGCTATCTTTTCCGCTATCAACAAGAAAGCGTACCCGAAATAGATTTCCAACGAGCAGCGTGTTTACGATTTCGTGTCGGTGAATATAAAGGATTTAGTGAAGATGTTGCGATGCTGGACGAACGGGAACGGGTGGAACAAAATCTTCTCTCGTGGTTAGGGAAAAACGAGATGGATAAATCCTATACGTTTGAAAATTTCTCAAGCCTACAGTTACAGCAAAAACTTTTCGACCAAATGGACTTTTCTTATGCGAATTTCAATGGCAGTGACTTAGAAGGGGCTTCAATGAAACAAAGTGTTTGCGTCGGTACTAGTTTTGTAGATTGTCGCTTAGCGAATGTTGATTTTTCATATGCAGCCATTCAAGATGCAGATTTTCGAAATGCCAATTTAGCAGGCGCTAATTTTACACATGCACAAGGAAAAACGCTGATGCTTCCCGATGACGAAGTTGCGTGTTACCTAGGTACTGATTTCAGTCATGCGAATTTGGAAAATGCAAAATTTGAGTTTGCGCAGATTACAGGCGCTAATTTTACAGGTGCTAATTTAAAAGGAGCTACCTTTTTTAAACGCGATCAAGAGAAGTGTCTATTTAGCCCAGACCAGATAAAAGACATTCAGTGGATTCATTAAAAATCAACAGAAATGATAGTTACAGGAGGAAAAGATGGAGTATTTTATTGTTCGGCAAGATCAAAGCATTACAAATCCAATTATTCCTTTCAAAACAGACCTCGATGATAACTTTGTCTGTTCATCTGTATTCGGGGAAGTAATAGAAAAAGAGAACGCGGTATATCTCGATTATTTAGAGAAGCCTCGAAGAATCGTGTCGGATGATTTAAAAGGGTTATTGGTGAAATATGAGGATAACTTAGAATTTACAGCCATTGTCTTTACAGATGTGAAGAAAGGAACACAGCGTGTGCATTGGCTTATGGACATCGTAAAGAAGAACTGTATTTCCGATGAGACGGCTTATTATCCAGACGGACAAATAAAGGAGCTCGTAATTGACCCGAAGAAAGTGGAACTGGATTGTATTTTTCAAGTCGACGGCAAAAAGGAATCGTTCACCATCGTCAATTTAGACGTGGCAGAAAGTATGCTACGACGACCATATCTCGGGATTCAGTTGCAGCGAGTAAAACTACAAGGACGATAGATCATTCTAATAAATCATTCCAAAACACTGTCGTAGTTTGAAACAGTGTTCAAGCGATACGAAAGGAAGGATAGTTAATGGCTCAAGTTGTAGAAAGTTTGGAAACAGAAGGTTCAGAACAGGAGCAATTTAGTTATGTCGTACATGGAGCAATCATTTCCTGTGAGCATGGTAGCCATCTCAATTATTTAAATTTGCCGCAAGACCATGGCGTTTATATTAAAGAGAAAGCCGTAATGAATGTAGGGGATCGAAACCCTGACAACATTCCAACCTTTGGTGTTTGTTTACAGTTGCAAAAGCCATGTACACCAACATGTTCCATTGATTGGATGGAGGGAATGGAAAATGTCAATATCGAGGGGAAGCAAGCGTTATTAAGCCGCTGCCATACTCAGTGCTCAGCAGGTGGAGGCAAAATCGAAATTATTCATGACGGTCAAGAGGAAGTAGAAATACCGAAACAAGGCTTTTAAAAGACGAGGTTGATTGAAAGGAGGTAAGTAATGAAATCGCTAGAAGAAAAGGAAGTACACACGGTTAGTACGTATGAGGATCTTGTGCTCGAATGGCCTTATCCACTTATACATTTAGATAAACTAACTATCAAACATAAGGCCAATGACCATGCGAGGTTGTACTTTACGGGAATGATTGCTGAAGAGCAAGCGCAAAAGTATATTCAGCGGGTTAATCAAACAGATGAAGTTGTTGTGAAATTTGGGCGAGACAGCGCCATTTTGTTCTCAGGAAGAATTGAAAATGCGGAGTTGCAGGCATCACAAGGGGTGCACTATGTTTCCGTTGAGGCTGTATCATATACAGCAAATATGGATATTGCAAAGCGCTCACGTTCTTTTCAAGATGTGAATATGACGTACGTGCAGTTAATAAAAAACATCGTAAGCGCCTATCCTAATGGGGATTACATCGACCAAGCTTCTAACGGTCAAGCTATTGGTAGTATTGCGATTCAATACTTAGAAACAGATTGGGAATTCATTAAAAGAATGGCCTCCCGTTTGCACGCCGTTGTTTTTCCTGATTTAAAAGGAAAGGGTGCTCGATTTTGGCTTGGTACACCTCAAAGTAGAAAAAGCATAACGATCGATCATCTGCCTTCTATAGTACGGATGGACGTCGATGCGTATCGGTTAATAACTGAAAACGATGGTACGGATGTGAGTGAAGCCGATTATACTTTTTGTGAGTTTGAGAGCACAGAGGCCCATGAGTTGGGCATGTTGGTACAATTCAAGGGAAGTTCCTATATCGTAACGGCTAGGGAAACCGATCTAGATGATGGTGTGCTGAAGTTTCAATATACTGCTCAACCAGAGAAAAGTATTCGTCAGCGATTAGCACGCAATTTAGACCTCATTGGTGCAGCATTTACAGGGAAAATCATTGATGTTACCCAAAACACCGTTAAAATTCATTTAGATATAGATAAAAGCCAGGATCAAGGAAAAGCACATTGGTTTGCTTATTCAGCAGATGCCAATGGTGTTATGTATTTAATGCCTCAAACAGGTGCACGTGCCCAATTGCATTTTCCAAGTGCAGTTGAAGAAGAAGCCATCGTTATCAGCTCGGTGCGTGTTAATCCAGCCACACCAGAGGGCGGGCAAAAGCAGACGAAGAAAATGGCGGACACTACCGTTAAATCATTGGCGACCAATGTTGGGAAAGATGTGACATTAGGTGTTGGTGATATTACCTTTAGTGCAGTAGATGGTGTCTTGGACTTAAAAATGGATGATGGAGATGGCGTAACATTTCAAAGTAACAGTACCATCATGCTAGCGGCTGATGAAACACTTGAAATAAGTGGGATGAAAGAGCTAGCCGTAGAAGCGGAAGAATGGATTGCGATATCAGCGAAGGAACAAAGTCATGTGATTATGGCCGCTGACACACAATTAATTAGTACGCTCATTGATCAAGAAGGTATAGAGAAGCAAAGCCAGCCACCAAAATTAAATGAAGAAGCAATCGAAGCTACGACGAAAGTTGACTTAATCTTCCCGCAAAAGGCAGAAGAGAAGAAAGAGAAAAAAGGCTGGTTCAGTAAATTAGTAGATGGCGTAAGTGCAGCATTGGATGTTGCTGGATTTATTCCTGTTATAGGTACATTTGCAGATATTGCGAATGCAGGAATTAGCTTGGCAAGAGGGAATTACATGGATGCAGCCATGAACTTAGTAGGTGCGATTCCAGTAGTTGGTGATGCCGCCAAGGGAGCTTACAAGGTCAAAAAAGGGGCAAAACTCTTAGATAAAGCTGCTGATGCTGCAAAAGGTGCTGATAAGGCAATAGATGCTTCAAAAGCTTTAGCAAAAGGGATGAAGGCAGCTTATCCGAAAGTATCTAAAACCTTAGATGCAGTAAAGGGACTAGCGGAACTAGCTAACAAAGCATCTAAGGCTGTGAAGACGGCCGCAGATAAAGTCATTTCGTCGATGGATGAATTGCTCGCTGCGTCGAAGGCAGTAGACGGAATGAAAGCTATGGCCAAAGCAGGGCTAACGAAATTTAATCATGGGGTATTAAAGAAATTTAATTGTACACAAGGGTTAAGTAAAAAATTCTGTAAAAGAGGTTTTGAACCCGTTGATTTAATTACAGGGCGTATGATTTATGAAGGCGTCGACTTTGAACTACCTGGACCTATCCCCCTCTCATGGGAACGCGCTTGGTACAGTGATAGTAGTCGGATTGGCTTAACAGGTCATGGTATGCACTTTACATACGATCTAGCCTTAGAGATTTTTGAAGAAGAAGACCTGATTGGGATTGTTGTGACGGATGGTCGCGCAGTCGGGTTTCCAATTTTACCAATAAACTTGCCGTATTTTAACAAACGAGAAAGAATGACTTTAACAAATACAGGCGAGGAGTATCATTTATTTGAGCATGATACACGATTGATTTATGTATTTGAACAAACAACAGAGACGAAATACCGATTAAAAGAAGTAAGAAATGAGCAAGCCCATCATATTCAATTTGGTTATAGCCTTAAAGGCTTCTTATCTCAAGTAACCGACAGCGTTGGAAGAGTGCTCGAAGTTACGACCAATGAGGTAGGTAGAATGACAGAAGTCGCCTTAAGTAACCAGATGAGTCGTGAAGTCTTAGTTCGCTATGATTACAATGATGGTCAAGATTTAATCGAAATCCAAGATGCATTAGGGCAAAGTACACATATAGTATATGTTAATCACTTAATGGTGCAAAAAACGGATCGCAATAAAAATAGCTTCTTCTGGCGCTACGATGGACCAACTACAGGTGCACGAGTCATCAAAACATGGGGAGATGGCAATGTTCTTGCAGGGGAGCTTTCGTATCATGATGGCTATAATGAAATTACGAATAGCTTAGGCCATAAGAGTTATTACTATTTTAGCGAAGATAACCTCTGTAAGAAAATTGTTTACCCAGATGGTGGTGAAGTAAGCTATGAATATAATGAGGACTTTGAATTACTGCAAACAGTAGATGAAGATGATCGTGTCATGTCATATAGCTATGATGAGTGGGCAAATCCAATGACGATTACTCTTGCAGATCGTAGTACATTATCCTATCAGTATGATGAGAAGGATAGGATAATTCAGGCAGTTAACGCAGAGGGCGGAAGTCGTCGGTGGATTTATAATGAAGATAGCACATTACAGGCAAATATTTTAGAAAATGGCACAAAGACGGAATTTTCTTATAATGATAAATGTTTAATAGAAACGGTAACAAATGCACAAGGCCATGTGGTAAGCTTAGCTTATGATGCTGATTTAAACTTAAGTCGAGTGACGTTGCCTGACGGGACGAGTTCGACCTGGAAATATGACCGTCGCGGTAATTGTACAACAGCGACCAATCCACTAGGGGTCACAGAGAAATTCCGTTATGATAATTTGAATCGTCTTTTACGGGTAAAACTTTCAGATGGTAACGACATTCAATTGAAGTACAATGCCTACGATGATGTCGTTTTTGCGAAAGATAACCATACGCAAGTAGCCTTTGATTACACCATTCTAGGCAGTTTAATATCCCGAGAACAAGGTGGGAAGAAAGTCAAATTCACCTATGATACAGAAGAGCAGTTAAACGCTGTGATCAACGAAAGAGGCGAAACGTATCAGTTTGAACGCGATATGAAAGGCAATATCATTAAGGAAATTGGCTTTGATGAGATGGAAAGAACGTATGAGCGAAGTCTGGCAGGATTGGTTCAGAGGATTCAACGACCTGGTGATCGTTGGACAGCATATCAACATGACAATTTAGGAAATGTCATTCGAGCCGATTATTATGATGACACTTGGGAAACGTTTAGCTATGACAAAAATGGTTCGTTAATTGAGACTGAAAATGAGCATGTGACCGTAAAGATAGAGCGAGACCTATCTGGACAAGTGATCAAGGAATGGCAGAATGACCATTGGATTGCGAGTAGCTATGATGAATTTGGCAATCGTTCACAAATTACGAGTAGCTTAGGTGCAAAAATCAATGTCGCTCGTAATGAAATGGGCAATGTGTCACAAATCACGGCTTCTCGTTTAGAGCAAGAACAGTGGATAGCATCAATGTATTACAATGAACTCGGTCAAGAAATCGAGAGAATCTTACCAGGGGATGTCAACAGTAAATGGCAGTATGATGTAGCAGGTAGACCAACACACCATCGAATAAGTAGTCAAAACCGCGATACACGAAGACGAGTATATAATTGGGACGTCAACCATCGATTACGAAGCATGATGAACGAGTTAACCGGTGTAAAAGTTACTTATGGTTACGATGAATTCAGTAACCTCGTTTGGTCCAATCAAGGCGGTCAATTTGATTTCTTACACCGCAGTGTTGACGATGTCGGGAATTTGTATGAAACAAAAGAAAAGACAGATCGTGTTTATGGCGCCGGAAGCAGATTACTTGAAACGGAAGAGGCAACATTCTCTTATGATGAGGAAGGTAATCTGGTTCAAAAAGTCGAAAAGAATGGTGATACGTGGAAGTACGAATATAACGGAAATGGCATGATGGCGAAGGTAGTTAGACCAGATAAGACAGAAGTTACTTTCAAGTATGATTCGCTAGGTAGACGAATAGAGAAGTGTTCAGAAGAAAAGATGACAAGTTTTATTTGGGATGGGAATAATATCCTACACGAGTATTTCTCGCAGAATGATTCAGATAAATTTAAAAATCTAGTTGAGAGCTCTTCAAAGAATAATTCTGAAATACCAGATAATCTAGTCACATGGGTATTTAATGATGGGTTCGTACCTTCAGCTAAAATCACGAATGAAGGTAATTACAGTATTATTAGTGACTATCTAGGAACGCCTGTAGAAGCCTATGATGAACAAGGTAATAGGGTCTGGTTAGCCGAACTTGATATTTATGGTAGAATGAAAGAATTTACAGGTGAAAGAGATTTTATTCCATTCCGTTATCAAGGGCAGTATGAAGATGTAGAAATAGGATTGCATTATAATCGATTCCGATACTATGACCCTGAACAAGGGAACTATACTCAAATTGACCCGGTTGGACTTGCTGGAGGAAATCCTACTTTATATGGGTATGTGCAAGATCCAAATATTTTGTTTGATATCTTTGGGTTAAGTATATTTAGTGGGGTTACTTGGCAAGCTCCTAATCATGGAACTGGTTATAATTACACAGTTTATCAACAAAAAATTGATTGGGATTTACCAATAAATACAAAAGGAGGAGGTACAGAGACTAATTTAGATAGAGCACTAAGAGGACATGCACCGTTTATAGTAAAAGATGGGAAGTATTCAAAAATAAACTTACATCACTCGAAACAAAATGGTCTTGGGGCTTTGTTTGAATTAACAAGCTCTACTCATCAAAAGTTTTATGGTAGTAACGCCTTACACCCACACCTACCAAATGCACATCCTGATTATCCTGTAAATAGGGAACTGTTTGGTCTTGATAGAGAAGCTTACTGGATGGACAGGGCAAAAGCAGAGATTAATTCTAGAAATATGAAAGTACCATGTCGTTAAGATCACATTTAATTCGTTATTTAAAGGAGAAGGGTCCAATGCTGACAGAAAAAATAAAAGTTTGGCTTAAAAACAAAGATTGGTATACTGAAGAAGATTTTAATGATAAGAAAAAGTTTATTAAAGTTCTTGAAGATTTAAATATCAGGAAGGATTTGCCTATATTTGACTTTTTTACACATTCAACAGATCCCTCTTATAAAGGTCGTTTATTTGAATTAAACAATATTTGTTGGGCTTCAGTGTATTCTGACTATGAAAGTAACATAAATATGACGTGGAATATACTAAAATTACCAAAAGAGTATATTCCATTAGATGATTTTGAGGCAGAAGGAGGGTTCTTTTATAATAGAGAAACTGGAGAAATTCTTGAACTCGAAATAGGTGAAAAATTGATTAATTTTTTAGAAGGTAAACTAAAACCACAATGGAAAGACTTCAATGTATTTTTAGAATGGTATTTCAAAATAGAATAAAAGAGGGGATGGGAGATTAATTATTATCTATCTCGCATTACTCACAAAAATATGTAAAGAGGGGCCTTTTAAGCCCTTTCTTTACATATTTTTTGCGTTAGAAATGGAATTGTTTTTTTCTGTATTTAGTGTATAACCTATTCATCAGGTGAGTAGTACTGTTTCGTCTTACATGTGCAAATCTATCAGATGGTAATGTTGAAGAGATCTTTTTTGCTAAAGATAACCATACGCAGTAGCCTTTGATTACACCATTCTTGGCAGTTTGATATCCCGAGAACAAGGTGGGAAGAAAGTCAATTTCACCTATGATACAGAAGAGCAGTTAAACGCTGTCATCAACGAAAGAGGCGAAACGTATCAGTTTGAACGTGATGCGAAAGGGAATATCATCAAGGAAATTGGCTTTGATGAGGTTGAAAGAACGTATGAGCGAAGTCCAGCAGGATTGGTTCAAAGGATTCAACGTCCAGGTAATCGTTGGACAGCGTATCAGCATGACGGCCTAGGAAATATAATACGTGCTGATTATTACGATGACACTTGGGAAACGTTTGGCTATAACAAAAATGGTTCGTTAATTGAGACTGAAAATGAACATGTGACTGTAAAGTTTGAGCGAGACCAATCTGGACAAGTAATCAAGGAGTGGCAGAACGACGATTGGATTGCGAGTAGCTATGATGAATTAGGCAACCGCTCACAGATTACAAGTAGCTTAGGCGCAAAAATCGATGTTGCTCGTAATGAAATGGGAAATGTGTCACACATCACAGCCTCTCGCTCAGAGCAAGAACATTGGACAGCATCCATGCAGTACAATGAACTCGGCCAAGAGATTGAGAGAATCTTACCAGGGGATGTCATCAGCAAATGGCAGTATGATGTAGTAGGTAGACCAATACATCATCGAATAAGTAGTCAAAATCGCGATACACGAAGACGAGTGTATAATTGGGATGTCAATCATCAATTACGAAGCATGGTAAACGAGTTAACAGGTGTAAAAGTTACCTATGGTTACGATGAATTTAGTAACCTCGTCTGGTCCAATCAAGGCGGTCAATTTGATTTCTTACACCGGAGTGTCGATGATGTCGGGAATTTGTATGAAACGAAAGAAAAGACAGATCGTGTTTATGGTGCCGGAAGTAGATTACTTGAAACGAAAGAGGCTACATTCTCTTATGATGATGAAGGTAACCTTGTTCAGAAGGTTGATAAGAATGGTGATACGTGGAAGTACGAATATAATGGCAATGGTATGATGGCGAAGGTCATCCGACCAGATAAGACAGAAGTTACTTTCAAGTATGATTCGCTGGGTAGACGAATAGAGAAGTGTTCTGACGAGAAAACAACAAGTTTCGTTTGGGATGGGAATACTATACTACATGAGTATTTCTCGCAGAACAATTCAGATGTATTTGAAAATCCAGTTGAGTATTCTTCAGAGAATAAGTCTGAAATACCAGATAATCTAGTCACATGGGTATTTAATGATGTGTTCGTACCTTCTGCTAAAATCACGAACGAAGGTAATTACAGTATTATAAGTGACTATCTAGGAACGCCTGTAGAAGCCTATGATAGGCAAGGTAATAGGGTTTGGTCAGCTAAGCTTGATATCTATGGGCGAGTGAATGAGTTTAAAGGTGAGCAGGATTTCATTCCGTTCAGGTATCAGGGACAGTATTTAGATGAGGAAACAGGTCTTTATTACAATAGGTTCAGGTATTACTCACCAAATGAGGCGATTTATACACAGCTCGATCCTATTGGTTTAGCAGGTGATAATCCGACACTGTATGCTTACGTTAGTAATACAAATAATCAAGTAGACATATATGGACTTAGAGTAGTAAATAATCCACTTATACCTGGGGAAGGAAAAGTTGGAACCTATGAATACTTGATAAAAGAAGGAGTACCAAAGGATAATTTAACACCACACCATATGCCATCAGCTTTATATATGTCTCAAAATGGAGTATTACATGCTAACGGTGTGACTATGAATATGGAACAACCAAGTCCTGGTGTAGGTGGGAGACATAGGGCAACAGCAACTTATGGAGAGAGAAAAAAATCACCTTTTAATCAAACATATCTTTCATTGTCTCCTAGAGATGCATTAGCACATGATATTAGAGATGCGCGAAGAATTTATCAAGAAGGTGGGAAATACACGCCTGAAATTAGAAGAGGATTGCAAAATACAATTACACTTAACAAAGTCCTTAATAAAGAAATGTTTAGAAAACCTACAAAATGTAAAGGATGATATGAAAAATGGAGTTAGACATGAAGATAGAAAAAATAATAAATGGTAAGTTAATTGATCCTGATATGGAAATTGAAGAGTTTGAGCAATTACTGTCAGAAATAATTAAATCAAATAATAGTGAATATATACGGGCACTGTATTTGGCTTTTGACGATAGATTCGAACTTCCAGAATATGGAATGAATTTATTGCATACAGTAGAACATAGCAGAATAATGTTTGGAGATGAAAAAGGATTTAATATATTTATTGAAATGCTTCCCAAAATGCTTCCACATGCTCAACAATGGGTAGAATGGATACATGCAAGAATTTTAAACGAAGAAAAAGGCAGAAAGGTTTATGCAACCTTAGTTTCTAATACAGATTCTCATTTGCAAAAGTTAGTTATTAACATTATTAAACAGTTAAAAGAAGAATCGCCGGGTCATTATGATTCAGCTACAGAGGTTTTATCTATCATTGAGGCCCGTACAGGTGAATAATAAAAGAATTATAGATGTGGAAAATATTTACATTAATCATTGAATTAATAAACATATGTAGAGGACGGAATCTCTTCCTTTACATATGTTTTTATTATAAATAGAATTAATTACCTATCCATTTATTTACTATAGTTCAACTAGGACAGTTATTTTTAGACACTAGAAACCAAAGCTGCTGAAGCCTTGATATTAAATTGTTTATGGATAATTATTAGAAACAGATATTGAAATGACATGGTGTTGCCCCATACATAGTGGAAGGATATTTTAGGTGCTTGAAAAATGAATAGCCATTTTAGCTAACCGTTCCTAGATTACAAGTGGCCTAGGTGCAAAAATTAATATCGCTCGTAATGAAATGGGAAATGTGTTGCAAATCACAGCCTCTCGCTTAGAGAAAGAAGGCAATTGGTTTGCAAGAAGTTATGATGAATTTGGCAGTCGTTCACAGATTACGAGTAGCTTAGGTGCAAAAATTGATGTTGCTCGCAATAAAATGGGCAATGTGTCGCAAATTACGGCTTCTCGCTCAGAGCAAGAAGTTTGGACAGCATCCATGCAGTACAATGAACTCGGTCAAGAGATTGAGAGAATCTTACCCGGAGATGTCATTAGCAAATGGCAGTATGATGCAACGGGTAGACCGACACACTATCGAATAAGTAGTCAAAACCGCGATACACGAAGACGAGCGTATAATTGGGATGTCAATCATCGATTACGAAGTAAGGTAAACGAGTTAACAGGTGTAAAAGTTACCTATGGTTACGATGAATTCAGTAACCTCGTCTGGTCTAATCAAGGCGGTCAATTCGACTTCTTACACCGTAGTGTCGATGATGTCGGGAATTTGTATGAAACAAAAAAGAAATGACAGTCGAAGGTCATTAAAACAGATAGTACAGAAGTTACTTTCAAGTATGACTCGCTAGGAAGACGAATAGGGAAGTGTTCTGACGAGAAAACAACAAGTTTCGTCTGGGATGGGAATACGATTCTCCATGAGTATTTCACGGAGGAAGATTCAGATAAATTTGGAAACCTTGAGGAGTGTTCTTCACGAAGTAAATCACCAGATAATCTAGTTACATGGGTATTTAATGATGGTTTCATCCCTTCTGCTAAAATCACAAATGAAGGTAACTACAGTATTATTAGTGATTATCTTGGAACGCCTGTAGAAGCCTATGATGAACAAGGTAATAAGATTTGGTCAGCAGAACTTGATATTTATGGGCGAGTGAAAGAGTTCACAGGTGATAAAGACTTTATTCCATTCCGTTATCAAGGGCAGTACGAAGATGTAGAAATAGGATTGATTTATAATCGATTCCGATACTACGATCCAGAACAAGGAAATTATACCCAAATAGATCCGATTGGACTTGCGGGTGGAAATCCTACGCTTTATGGTTATGTATATAATCCAACTATTGAGATAGATCCTTTTGGATTAGCATTTGGTAAAAAATGCCAAAAAGGGGTTGGAATTACGGAAATGTGCCAAAACCCAAAATATATAAATTGAACCACATGATTCCAAAATTATTAAGAAAACATGAAGCTATAGTGAAATCTGGTATGAGCATTAATGATATAAAGAATTTGATTTATTTGCCTATAGATAGACAATATCATCCTACTCGGTCTATACATGATGGATATAACTCTTATCATGCTGATTATAATAGACTTATGAAAGAAGAATTGAACAGAATTACTAAAGAAGGGAAAGCTGCTAAAAATTGGAATCAACAGCAATGTAGAGATGAAGTTGAAAAGTTAATTAGAGACACTAGAAAAGACTTGAGGAATGGAAAAATTAAAGTACATTGTAAAGGATAGTGGTGCGAATGAAGTATTATAGATTAGTGGAGTTTTATAAAAGGGATGTTTATTTTTACCAAGATGATGAAAAGAATCAGGTGACATCATATGATTTAGAATCAAGAGTATCATCTTATAGCTTAGAAAGTGTTTATTACAAAGTTGATAAACTTGATAAATATGTTAACAAGTACGACGTGTTACCATCAGTTGGAGCGCCTTTAATAAGCTTAAAAATGAAGAATTTTTTAGAGGAAATTGCTAACAACTCATGTGAATTTTTTCCAGCTGTTATTGTGGACGAAAAAGGTGAGATGAACACAGATTTCTTTGCGCTGAATATATTGGCTGTTTCTGATTGTTTTGATGAACAGAATTCGGAGTACGATATGACTGCAAATGATCCTAAAAAAATTGGTCGAATAACAAGCATATACTTTAATTATCAAAAACTTGGTCAAGAACATATTTATCGTATGAGCATAAGACCCTCGATGATAGTAGTATCGGAGACTTTTGTTGAAGGGTATAGAAAGAATAAACTAAAAGGATTACTCTTTGCAAAAGAGGGTAGTCGCCTAAGACCAGAGTTTTTGGATTAGACCGTTTATGTTTGAATGTGATAAGAAAGGGAATATCATTAATGATGAGATGACAAGAACGTATGAGCGAAGTCAGGTAGGATTGGTTTAGCGTAATTTCGTCAGGTGAGCGGTGGATAACGTATCAATATTACAGTTTAGAAAATGTCATTAGCTCAATTTATTTGGTGGCATCGGAGAGATGTTTGTTTATGGCAAAAAAGGTTTGTTAGTTGAGAATGTGAATATGAATGAACATGTGATCAAAATAGATGTGACTCTTAATGAGATGAAAAACACTTAATTAATTAAGTGTTTTTCTTACATAAGAAAAGATTATTCGGTGGTTATTCTTATAACACTGAATCAAAAGAGTAGCATAAATCCTTTTGGAATTTACTGCTACTCTTTTTTTATAGTATCAATGCAGTACAATGAACTCGGCCAAGAGATTGAGAGAATCTTACCAGGAGATGTCATCAGCAAATGGCAGTATGATGTAGCAGGTAGACCAACACAACATCGAATAAGTAGCCAAAACCGCGATATACGAAGACGCATGTATAATTGGGATGTTAATCATCGCTTACGAAGCGTGGTAAACGAGTTAACAGGTGTAAAAGTTACCTATGGTTATGATGAATTTAGTAACCTAGTGTGGGCAAATCAAGACAGTCGTCAATTTGATTTCTTACACCGCAGTGTTGATGATGTCGGGAATTTGTATGAAACGAAAGAAAAGTCAGATCGTATCTATGGTGCCGGAAGCAGATTACTTGAAACAAAAGAGGCAACCTTCTCTTATGATGATGAAGGGAATCTCATTCAGAAGATTGAGAAGAATGGTTATACGTGGAAGTACGAATATAACGGAAATGGCATGATGTCTAAAGCTATAAGTTTTTCACAGGATAAATCTATTTTAAAAGAAGTTCACTTTATGTATGACCCGCTCGGACGACGAGTAGCCAAAGTAAGTGAAGGCAAAGCAACAAATTTTCTATGGGATGGCAACACTATCTTGAACGAATGGAACATAACAAAAGAGAGTAACCCGTCCTAACCGACGAAAGAAGAGCTGACAACATGGATATTTGATGCAGACACCTTTATCCCAACAGCCAAACTAACAAGTGAAGGTAGTTACAGTAATTATAACCGACCATCTAGGCACACCTGTAAGTGCTTATGATGAGTGTGGTTCACTGATATGGTCAGCAGAACTTGATATATATGGAAGAGTAAAAGAATTCACAGATAATGAAAAAATAGGTGGCTATACTTGTAAAGAAGAATTCTCAGTAGACTTTATTCCATTTCGTTTCCAAGGTCAATACCATCAAAGGTGATGGACAACTGGTATCTTACGACAATAGAAGATTACTCTCTGCTCAAAATGCAGGAATAGAAAAACTTTAAGTTAATGTTGTAAAAGCAGAAGACATACATCCTGATTCTACAACAGGGAAGACTTGGGGACGGAAATCCAAAGAACGGTTTAACGACATAAGGAACAAAAAAGCAGGTGGAGTTGTTCCTGATAAAGGATTGAAAGAGAAACCTATAGTTCCTTGTAAATAAAGGAGATTTTATGAGTATAAATAAGTTGATTGAAAATTTTGAGTGTCCATTAATTAATGCTTTTTTCTTTTCTAATGAAGATATACTAGTTTTAGATAATAACAACGAATGGATAAGAGTGTTATGCAAATCGACAATTGAAAGTTTTTTCAAGTACAATGATGGAGATTCCGTATGTCATTTTGATATATTGAAAAAGTATGGAACAGATGATTTTACTGTAAGCATTGGAGAAGGTAGTTCAGGAGGAGACGGTATTGTTCAATTGAATGATAAAACAGGAAAATTAATTTGGTTCTTATTTTTAGATAATAGTAATCCTTTTATAAAAGCAAAATTAGAAAATGATTCTATTCAAGTAACAAGTACAAAGGGTATTAAAATTAAAATTCCAATACGTAACCCTGAAAAAATCTCCATTGTAAAATAAATTGATATGCAATACCCTAGTTGTCGACTTTAATGCAAACTATCTAGGTGTTCCAAGCTTGCCTATGACAGTCAAGGCAAGCTTGTATGGTCAATGGAGCTGGATATGTATGGAAAGGTTAGAGAACTAATCGGAGAGCAGGATTTTATTCCATTTAGATTCCTGGTTCGATACCATTATTTAGAAACTGTATTATACTATAATCGCTTTAGCTATTATGACCCTCCTTGTGAACTTGTTAAAGAATACCCTTACTATAAAGCCATAAGGCAAATTGAATCATTGGGGGAAATTGGACAAGTACTAAAAGTAGTTCCTTTTAATAAAGATAAATTATAAAAACATAGGCTTATTCCAACTTTAAAAGAGTAGAAGGAATACGCTTTTTTATTTTGAAATGATATCAAGTTATGGAAGGTTAAAATAGTGTTAAAACAAAATATTCGGAAAATTAGTACAATTTGTGAAAATGATACATAATCTATCGTTTATTTAGCGAATTGTAGAAAATATTGTTGATTAAACGTAAAGAGATAGTATAATGGGGGTATAGTTACATTTATGGTTATTAATTCCTTGGTAAATGATTGGCAAAAGAGGTATTCCAGAAAGTGTAGCTATAAAAAAACTAATGAAATGAGGAGATTTTATGATTAATACGATCCAATATTTAGAGCAAAATCCGTCGATGGTAACTTTATTAAAAGAAAAAAAGGCTTCTCTACTTGGTGTTACAGAAATTGAACAAAAGGCAATTCTGGATTCTTTTGATGAAGAGCTGTGTGTTGAAAATCGCCTTTGGTATTAAGTAATATTAAAAGTATGTGGTTTTGGCTTGCTATAGGTATTTATTTAATAATGGGTTTTTACTTATTATATGTAACTTATAGCAAGCCTTTTATAAATATCGAGCTTAAGGAAGAAAATGGAGAATGGTTAGTGGTAGATTCATATTACAAAGATTGGGCTACTGAACAACAAATAGAACCCGGAGATATTATTATAAATGTAGATGGAACAGAGATTAATAATATTTCTAATATCAAATATGATTTCGTATTACGAGCAGCCAATGATTTAACGATAAAGAAATCTAATAGTAGTTTAATCCATATACACATAAAACCACTAGATATTCCCCAACAATTTTATTATGTACTAATAGCACCAACTTTTTATTTTTTTCTTACTCTTCTAATTTCTTTATTTTTGTATTTTAAACAAAAGAATAACCCTTTAGTGAATATACTAATATTTTTTATACTCACTGTTTCATTAGCATATGTTAGTATAGGCGCGTCAGGCAAGATGGATAATGTTGGTATTATAATAAATCGTAGTAGTATGATACTTTGCTTAGTCTTATTAATTCATTTTCTTAGGAAATACTTTTTATTTATGAATTTAAAATGGATTTTTATTGACAATATTAAAGTATTTTACTTACTGCCTTTAATTGCTTTTTTTTCAAGCATTTACAGTGTTTTATATCCTTTCATCAATCCTATATTCTCTAGTTTAACCCTTTGGATATTTTTTATTTTGCTAACCGTAATTCTAGGTATATTGGGAATAAGTTACTTGAAATTTAAAACACCACAATTAAAAATATTTTTAAGTAGTATCATCATCCCGTTTCTACCGTTTTTGTTGCTATATGCGTTGCCAGAAATAATCTTCAATAAACAAGTGCTCTCTGCGGATATTAGTTCTTTATTTCTAATGTTAATACCTTATAGTTTTATTTGCACACAGCTCACTGAACGTATATTTGATATGGAGTACTTTATTACCCGTTTACGCCATTACTTTAATTTTTCATTTGTTTTTACTAGTTGGCTGTTAATGGGTCTTTATTGGCTTACTGATTTGTCTATGTCAAGAATGACGGAAATTTTCTTTTTTACATTCTTTTCTTTAATAGCACTTTTCTACATTAAAGAGAAAATAGATTATCATAAGCGAAAAATTCTTTTTTCAACAAAAGGGGATTATATCCATCGATTGTATACGACAGTTGATAGTATCGGAAGGGTCGTAAAAATTGAAGACTTACTTGAGAAATTTGTTCGAGAAATCGCGGTACACCTTGAGATTAAACATGTTTACATATTAACCTACGATTTGCAAACACATCAAATTACTTCCACAAGGACATCCAAAGAATATACTCAAAATCAAATGAACGAAATAGAGCTTGAGCAACTCCGCTTGGGAGATATAAAGAAGACAGAGCATTTTTATATTGCTTTTATCCACCAAGATATGAATTATAAAAGAATACTAGTCGTAGACCACAATAAATCTATTCATCTAAAGGATGAGGAATTATTATGGCTTGAATTATTGCTTTTATATGTAAATAATTTTATTGAAAATACGAAAATGGTGGAAGATCTATTAGAGCAGTTAAAGCATATGAAAGAGGCTGATAGAAGTCAGTTACCGTGGCTTAATAAGTTACTTTGGCTACGATTTGAACAAGAAAAATATCAATTAGCACAAGAGCTTCATGATACGGTTTTACAAGAGCAACTCCATATTGCTAGGGAGATGGATGTATTTATCCACGCGAAGAAAAAGACGGATATTCAATCGGGTCTTGGTAAGATCCATGAACATATGATTACATCTTTAAATGATTTAAGAGGCTACTGTGAAAATTTGAAGCCGCCATTATTAGATACATTAGGCTTAAATGCTGCGCTTGAGAAGCTTATTCAAAAAGTTCATAAACGTTCTGATTTTGTTTTAATTTATACAATTGATCGTCTATATTTAGAGGATGAGCGTTTAAACTTAATGATTTATCGGCTTTTCCAAGAGTTGTTAAATAATGCTTTAAAACATTCGTATGCCAACACTGTCGAAATTCATCTATTAGAAACAGAACAGGGCTTTGAAATTATTTATGCTGATGATGGTGTAGGATGTAAAATGGAGGAAATCATAATTGCTGATTCAATGGGCATCCGGGGAATGCAAGATAGGGTACAGGCCTTTAATGGTCAGTTTTCTATCAACACCAATGTAGGAGAGGGAATGTCCATTCGAATTAAAGTAATTGAAGCGGATCATACCCATTCTTATGACTACGATACTTATAATAGAAGACCAATTCCTAGTAGAGGATAATATATGAATAGAAAGAAAGACATGAGCTATTTTCGTACCTCCTAATCTTTTCGTAATGTGTAAAATTCACAGTATGAATATGGATTAGGAGGTTTTGCTTTGAAGTATATTTATATAGAGAGGATTTAATATCTTCACGGATATAGAAGAAATGATCCTAAGGTATACATCACAACAAATGAAATTGATTTGAAAAGGATAGCCGTTTACTAATCTATACAAGATATGCGGATTTAGTAACTCATCAGGTAAGGAAAATCCATCAATATAAAGAAAGATTAATTATTCTAGTAAGGAGAAACTCACATGCTTTTAGAGGAACGGTTAAATAATTGGATAGATTCTTATAATCGAAACGGTTATTTGAATGGTACTTTATTAATTGCATCCAATGAGAATATTCTTTTAAACAGAGGTTTTGGTATGGCGAATTGGGAGCATAGCGTTCCGAATGTGCCAACAACTAAATTTCGTATTGGGTCACTTACGAAAGCATTTACAGCGTTGGCTATATTTCAATTGCATGAAAAGCAAAAATTGTATATGGATGATTACGTAGGAAAATTTCTACTTGATTATCCGAATGGCAACAAATAACAATCTATCATTGTTTAACTAATAGTTCCGGAATACATCATTTTGGAGATATTAGCGGTTTTTCAAGTGATTTCCTTAGATTTATTGATGATCAAGTTACGATTATCTTTTTAAGTAATATGAATGTTACACCTGTCATGCATTTAAGTAGAGAGATTGCAAAAATTGTTTTTGATAAAAATGTATCTTCACCAGCACCTGCAGTTCCGATAGCATTCATAAAGAAAGATTCAATCGTTGGGCAATATGTAATAGAAAATGAAGACAAAGTACTTACCATTACTATTAAAAATAAAGAACTTTATCTAACAGTCCCCAAGATGTATGGAGCTTTATATAAATTTAAGCTTATACCATTTAGTCATGACGCTACGAAAACGGCTTTTTTAACCGAGATGATTTATGAACGATTGATATTTACTTATTCATTATCAGGCGAAATAGAGCGTGTGCAATACGTCGATTGTTATGAAAAAACTTATATGCTTTATAAGCAATAGATGGAGCATCAATATTATATTTTGAAACTTAGAATGAGGCATCCCAACTCATTAGTTGAGATGCCTCATTGAATTTATTCATTAAATACGCTTGGCGTGAACACGAAGATACTTTTCGACATCATTGTAAAGTCCTGCTTGGTTTGCGTATTTCACGTGGTTTTTTGCGGTTCTTATGACTTCGATGCGTATCATAGAAGGCCAACTTACTCATAGAAAAAAGACATGAGCTATTTTCATACCTCCTAATCTTTTCGTAATGTGCAAAATTCACAGTACGTGTATAGATTGGAGGCTTTTGCTTTGAGGTGCAACATTTCCATTAACAAATACCCCATTATTTGTATGTCGTGATAGTATATTTATATTAGAGGAGATGAAATCTTCATGGAAATGGAAGACATGATCTTGAATTATACTTCGCAACAAAATGAATTAAGGAAGCGTATTTCACTACAAAACAATTTTTCAGCCGATCAAATTAAACTCGTTGCAGGAGTAGATATTGCCTATTGGGATGAAAATAATAAAGAATATGGAGCTTGTTGCATTCAAGTTATTGATTTTAATTCCAAAAAGATAGTTGAACAAATTGAGTACATAAATGAAATTACAATTCCGTATATTTCTGGTTTTTTAGCCTTTCGTGAATTGCCTCTTGTATTAGAGGCTGTTAAAAAATTGAGTACGAACCCAGACCTTTATATGTTTGATGGAAATGGGTATTTGCATAGTCGTCATATGGGCATTGCTACCCATGCCTCATTCTTCTTGGAAAAACCTACAATTGGTGTTGCCAAAACTTATTATAAAATAGAGAACACTGATTTTATAATGCCGGAAAATATAGCTGGAGCGTTTACTAATATTGTGATTGATGGGGTAGTGTATGGTCGTGCTCTAAGAAGTAGAAAGGATGTTAAACCGATATTTGTTTCATGTGGTAACGAGATTGATTTAGATACGGCAACTAATATAACGAAGCATTTTATTGAAAAAGATAGCCGTTTACCAATCCCGACAAGATATGCTGATTTTAGCAACTCATCAGGCAAAAAAACTACAACGAGATTATTAAAATGAGAGGGATAAAATTGAAAAGTGAAGCTGAAATTCTATGGAATTGTATCATTGAAAAAAATTCCAAGTTAGAAATGAATGGTAGAGAAGTATTAAACCTTCAGCCTGGTGCAACAGCTGAAGAATTTCAACTAATCGAAACTACATTAGGTAATACTCTCACTGAAGAGATGAAAAGTTTTTATAGTATATTTAATGGGCAAGACTGGTCGCAAGGAGTACTGCCCTTTGCTAGAAATTTAACACTTTCTCCTATTTCTGAAATTATTGATAATTGGGAGTTTCTACAGGAGGAGATTGATCCAGATGATTTGTTTCCAGATATAGAGTATGGTGTTGAGGTTAAACCAACGCTTTGGAATAAAAAATGGATTCCGATTGCTGAAAATGGTGGAGGTGATTATCTTTGTCTTGATACAGATCCAACAAAAGAAGGAGTAGTGGGTCAGGTCTTGTATTTTTGGCATGATTGGGGAAATCGAACAATTGAGGCAAAGGGTCTTTTTGAATTTATAGAAATCTGTTTAAATGAAAAAAATGATTCTGATATTTAATAAGGAGATAAACGACGATGATTCAGTTGATGAAGCGGCAATAGATTCTTCAGTATATAGAGAGTGAAATAAATAGTGTGAAAATCAATGTGAAATCAAAATAGTATTATTTTCTGTTTTGGAATAGGAGGAAATACACTTTTTAGAATTAATCTATAAAATGAAGAGAATTATTAAAAATGTAGCCGATATAATTCAATAGATGATAGAGGAGGTATGGAAATTTGAATAAAAAATTACTTTTTACAGCAGCAGCTATTCCAGCGGCTCTATTTGTACCAACAGTTGCAGGAGCGGCGGGAACCGATACAGTTACAGTTACAGGGAAAAATACAGTAAATGAAACGTTAAAAGCTTCTATCGAAAACTTACCAGCAAGTTCAATTGTTAAAGGTTATCAATGGTACTATGTAGGTGGCTCTAATGATTCAACGAATAAACCAATCTCTGGTGCCACAACAGCGTCATTTACAGTACCAGTAGAAGCAGCAGGCAAAGCAGTTTTCGTGGAAGCGACTACAACAGAAGGCAATAAGTATAAGAGTGAACCCCGTTCGATTAATGAACTAAAACTTTCAATAACTAAACCTAGAATTGAAAGTAGTTCAAAATATGCAGTACCTGGTGAATCGGTACAAGTAGGAGGAGCAATTGTAACCGATGATGCTGGGGCAAAGTTACAAAGCAATCAAATTACATATAGCTATCAATGGTTTTATAAAGTTGGTGAATCCTTCACAATAATTGATGGAGCTACTAAAGACACATACAGAATTCCTAATAATGCTTTAACAGATGGCATTACAGATATAATGGTCAAAGTCCAGGCAAAGGTAGGCACTTCTTTGGTAGAATCTGCCGAGTCTGATGTGATAACAATATCTAATGAACCATCCGATTCAATGATTGAAGAAATTAAAACTTTATTAGTAAATGACAACACATATAATGTAACAAGTTTAGAATCTTTTAAGGCTAAAGTAACGGAATTAGAAAGTAAATATGAGGCACTATCGGCTGCAGCAAAGGCGAATGTGAAAAATTATGATGTATTAAAGAGAGCTGCTGTAGATGTAGATGTAATAAGCAAGTTAAATGAGAAAGTAGATAAGGTAAAAGAGATTAATGAAAAAGACCTACCGAAGTATTTAAAAGAAATCGATGAGGCCTATGACAAGTTGGATTTATTACAACGCAGCTTAGATCTAAACGATGCCTTATACAATAGCATTAAAAACATTTTGAAAGATCCTACAGATATCGAAGAATTTAAAGAAGTTAGAAGACTAAATCAGGCAATTGTTGCATTATTAGACTATAAAAGTTCTTTTGTTACGTATGTACCTACTAGCATCGAATCTTTAAAATCAGCAGTAGAAACAATAGAAAAGGATATAGCAAAATTATCTCAAAATTACCGAGCAACTGTTCAAAATCAAGTGATTTTAAGTGATGCTAAATCGGATATCAAAAAGGTCGAACAATTTATTAAACTTTTCGATAAGCTGTCACCTAAAGAGTCACCTAGCAAACAGGTGACTACAGCAAAATCAATACGTACGGCTTATGAAAAACTAACTTATAAACAGCTACAACTAGTACCAACGGAATATAAGCATACATTACTTCAAGCTGAAAACGCAGAAAACAATCAAATAGACAACTTAAATAGAGAGATTGACAGTTATGTAGGCGATGTGGATGACAGTTACCCAATAGATCCATCAAAAGATTCTTGGCAAGGACATGTCAATAATGTAAACCGTATTATTAATGAGTATAAAGGTTTAACGAAAAATTCAGCGGCTAAAATTGTCGGGTATGATAGCTTGATAACTTTACAAAAGGATTTTAAAGCAGCTGAAAAAATTATTAAAGACATGGACGCTTACCAAAAGCTTTCAGAAACACCGGGGGTAGCTGAGAGTAAGTTAAAAACGAACTACACAAATGTATTGAAAGCTTATAATAAGTTAACTAGTTTACAACAGTCACTTGTTTATAATGCAAACGATTTTTTATTAAATACGCCAACAATTACAGTTAACGTAAATGGTAAGGAACCTGCTGATAAAGCGGCTGCATTGGCTTTAAAAGCCGAAGTTGAGAAGCTTGCTAATGTAACGAAATATACATTTGCACAATTCGAAAGTGCTGTAAATGTAGCAACAACAAAATATAAAAACCTATCTTCGGGTGGACGAAAGTATGTTACAAACTATTATTTATTAACAGCCGCCAGTAAAGATCTTTCTGGTGTTAAGTCATTCCATAAAAAAGTGCAAGCAGCACGACAAGAAACAGATGCTGCGAAACAAGCGAAAAAAATTCAAACCGTACAAACTGCATATGCTAAGCTACCAGCAAATCAACAGCATTTAGCCAAACAGCAATATGAAGATTTGCTCAATAATCGTCTAGAAGACGCACCAGATGTCACAACATTAAATAATGAGATTGCAAAAATTGTCTCAAATGATAATGAGACGTATACAGTTTCAATAGAAAAGATTAATGAGCTTTCAATTGAATATAAAAAGCTGAGCTCTAGTGATAAAAAACGTATTACGAATGCGTCGATCTTAACAACAGCGGTTTCTGATGTGAAAAAAGTAGAATCATTTATGAAGACGTATGACAAATCATTTACGAGTAACCCAACAACTGTTATTAAAGCTTTTAATAAGCTAACTTCAAAACAAATGAGTTTAGTTAGTCCAGAAATACGACAATCCATTATCGATAAGGATAAAGGTCAACAACAGTCTAATGAAAGTGCTTTGAAATTAGTTGAATCAATTAATTCACTGCTCGTAAATGGTGAATATATTGATGACTTGGAAACGAAAGTAAAAGAAATTCGTACAGCATATGATGCCCTTAGTTCTTCAGAAAAGAGTGTCGTGAAAAATTATTCTAAACTAACACAGGCCGAGAGTGACTTGAAAAAGGTAGCTGATGTACATGCGCTTTACGTACCTTCGACAGACGATAATGCAGCAGCTCGTAAAGCTTGGCAAACTGCGTACGGTAAGCTCTCGAAAAAATTAGAAATTTTATATAATAAAATGTATGTAAACGATTTATAAAACTGTTTAAGCCTAAACCCCGAATAACGAAATTATTCGGGGTTTTAGTATGCGCGATTGGCTTAGTTAGGTGATAAAGCATAAAAGTTTATCGATAAAAATCAAAAGTTAGGCGATAAAACGTGAAAGTTTATCGATAAAAATCAAAAGTTGGGCGATAAAACGTGAAAGTTTATCGATAAAAATCAAAAGTTGGGAGATAAAATATGAAAGTATTCCGATAAAATTAAAAGTTGGATGACGAAACGTAAAAATGTTTGCTACCGCTACGCTTCGGGCAAAAACCATCTGCCACTACCGCTACGCTTTCGCGCAAAAAAACATCTGCCGCCCAACGCCCCACAAAAGCAACCCGCTTAATTTGACACACTTAATTCATTGATATAAAGTCCACTGGTTAAATTTATCTTATTTATTTGTGTAGAATATCAATTCTTCGATATACTATTTATAGTTAATCTGTATAATAATTAAGAATTGTTTGTCATAACGAAAGTAGTTTGACATAGAAGGTAGGTACTAAAGATGTATAAAATAGGTGTTGTTGGCCCAATAAAATCCGTAAAAAAAATTATCGAATTAGCACATGAAATCGAAGAGGATATGGAGTTTATCCCATATATTTATACGATTGCTACAGAAACGCAACATCTTGTGGAAACCTACAATCAAGATGTTGATTTTTGGCTATTTTCGGGATACATACCTTATAAAATTGCTAGCCAGACAAGTGTTTCACAGGATAAGCTGGCACATATCATCTTTTCTGAGGCGGCTATTTACAAAGGCTTTTTTGAGCAATCCTATAAAGTAGGGAAAGTTATTGAGAATGTCAGTATTGATATTGTTTCATCACCTGCACAAATGTTGTTAGAAGGGGTAGCAGAGATCGAGAAAAATGTAAGGGACATGTATGTAAAGGAATTTGATGTGGCCATTGATCCGAAAGAATTATTTGATTTCCATTATGACCTATGGCTGAAGGGGAAAATCGATTTTGCGATCACATGTTACCCGTCTGTCGATGAAGAGCTGAAAAAGAGGGGAGTTCCCTCCTATTGGGTATCCCCTACAAAAACAGAAATTTACCATACCGTTCAGCTATTTACCGAAAAAATTAAAACGTCGTATTATAAAGAAACGCAAATAGGTGCTGTCATGCTCGAAATAAAAGAATTCGATTCATTGAAGGAAAGAATGAAACAAGGATATCGTATTCAATATTTAGAATTGCGCATGAAGGAAAACTTACTGCAATTATGCGAACAGATTGATGGTTCCTTAATCGAGGAAGGGAATGGGAGATATACTATTTTCAGTACGAGGGGAGCAATCGAAGGGCAGATTCAATTCATCAAGGAAAAGATGTACCAGCTGTCCATTGAAATGGAGGCAAAGGTTACAGCAGGAATAGGCTTTGCGCAAACGGTATTTAATGCCGAAGTAAATGCGCATAGAGCTTTACGTCAAACGAAAGAACATGAATCGATTGATATTGTCATGATTCAAGATGATGGTACAATGATTGAATCTGTCGGAAATAGCGAGGAGCTATCATATTCCTATCGAGCTGATGATCCTACTATCCTTGAAAAATTAAAAAAAGGCAATGTTAGTATTAAAAACTATACAAGAATACAAGCGCTAGTTCAAAAAATGAGTTGGAAGCATTTTACGACAAAGGATTTAGCCGCACAGCTTCAAATGAGTGAACGAAATGCACAGCGCATTGTGGCAGATTTATGTAGTGTAGGTTTAGCGGAAATTTGTGGAGAAGAATTACAGCATACACGTGGTAGACCAATAAAAATATACCGGCTTGTGATGTAGGTCAAGCGTATAAAATGTCCTAAACCAATGAATGGTTTAAGGGCATTTTTTGTTTGGCGGAAATTTGCGAAATAGAAAATACAGAATTTTTTTAGTTATTATTTGCTTTTGATGAATGTTTAAAAAGTGTAGATAAATCAACAGTTTCCAAGTTTCTATGACGTATGTTAGACACCTTTTTTTGTGCGATTATTTATTAAAAATTTTCAAAATAATATTGTCAATTCATAAAAAGTCGATTATTATACGAATATATAACGAAAATGTCGCTATATATAGGGGCCGATTTTAATAGGGAGAGATAAAAAGTAGTATAGGAAAGTTGCAATAGGTATCGAGATGGAAGAATAAGAGTTTTAGTTGTCGCAATATTCGAGTAAGTAACTGAATGTCTTTTTCCTTTAATACGATCAATTGCAGCAACGCAGTTTAAACATGGGAGGGATAGTAATGACAACGAATGAAGTAACCAAAAAATCCAGAAATTTAATCCTTGCACTCTTATTTTTAGGATGGTCATTAGGAAATCTAGATCGTTACATCATGAACTATGCAGTGGTATCGATTACGGGTGATTTAAATTTAGATGCTTCTTCCACTGGAATTATTTTAAGTGCTTTCTTTTTAGGTTATGCGATTATGCAAATACCTGGCGGCTGGTTGGCTGATAAATTTGGGGCTAAAAAGATCTTACTTTTTTCAGTAATTATGTGGTCGATATTCACAGGTTTGACGGCAATAGCTTGGTCTTTAGTTGCGATGATTATCATTCGATTTTTATTTGGTATTGGGGAAGGTGGATTCCAACCATCGAGCTCTAAAATTATTGCGACGATTTATCCGAGGGAAGAACGAGGGCGAGCGATGTCAATTATGCTTTCCTCTGGAGGCATTGTTTCGTTAATCGTACCTTTACTCGCAGCTTATTTATTAGGAACAATTGGCTGGCGTACGATGTTTGTTGTCATTGGTGCGATCGGAGCCATTATTGCATTTTTATATTGGAAATATATAAAACTTCCACAAGAGGAAGTAGTGGAAAGTAGTTATGGTAAAGAAAATACTTCTACGAAAGTAAACTTTAAGGAACTTTTTAAGACGCCGCTTATGTGGAATTTAATGATTGCTTATTTCTGTATTTATGCGGTGAACTGGGGATTAGTTTCTTGGATTCCAACATACCTTCAAAAAAATCGTGGACTCGATTTAATGTCGATTGGTTGGGCGCAAACAATTCCAGCTATCACTACTATTATCGGTATTTATGGAAGTGGTTATCTCATTGATAAGTTACCACGAGGAATGGACAAAATCTTAGGTTCAATTTCTTGTGGATTAATTGGTATTTTATTGTACTTCATGTTTACAGCGGAGTCGGTAACGATGTTTATTACTTATCAAACGGTCGTTACTTTATTTATTGCATTTGTTATTACATTACTACCTGCCATTGTGTTAAAGAAATTACCTTCTTCTATTACAGGTTCCGCAATGGGAGTTGCTAATACAGGCGGGCAATTAGCTGGATTTGTAACACCGATGGCAATCGGCTTTATGGTAGATGCTTTTAACGGTTCCTTCGATGCAGCATTTTGGATGTTAATTGGATTTGCAGTTATTTGTATTATTTCGCTTTTAACGTTAAATGATCAAAAAGGAAGTCTTTTGAATTCATAATAGGGGGTATAAAAAGATGAGTGTACATGAAAAAATTTCTTCATTAGTCGAGTCAAAAAGGGATGCTAGTATTCAATTAAGTGATGCTATTTGGGCAGTACCTGAACTTCACTTTCAAGAAAAGAAATCTGTTCAATATATGAAGGCAGCTTTAGAAAAAGAGGGCTTTGCAACAGAACTTGGCATTGCAGGCCTTGATACAGCACTAGTAGGAACGTATGGATCTGGAAAGCCGGTTATTGCCTTTCTCGGTGAATATGATGCACTGCCTGGTTTGAGTCAAAAAGGTGGGGCTACTCATTTCGAACCATTAGAGGACGGAGAAAGTGGCCATGGTTGTGGGCATAACTTATTAGGTACAGGAGCGTTCTCCGCGGCTGTTGCGGTGAAAGATTATTTAGAGCAAAATAATCAATCAGCGACAATTCGTTTCTACGGTTGTCCTGCAGAGGAGAATGGTTCAGGGAAAGCTTATATGGCGAAGGCTGGTATTTTTGATGATGTCGATATTGCAATATCTTGGCATCCTGGTACTTTTACGACTGTAATGACTTGCACCTCTCTTGCAAACTATGCAGTTACGTTTAAATTTACGGGAAAAAGTGCACATGCAGCAGCAGCGCCACATTTAGGACGAAGTGCATTAGATGCAGTTGAACTTATGAATGTTGGGTAACTAAACTGTTACGATAAATTCAGACAAAACTATACAAATCTGTATAGAAGCATAAATTTATAACAGAATACCCTTCGTATCAAGCAATTGGTGCGAACTCCACGTTAATTGCTTTTAACTCCTAAAGCCTTGTGACCAACGCGGAGCTGGAAACGGCAGACGTAACGGTGCGAAAGCAGAAAAAACAACAAGGATAGCATAAGCTGAAAAAAATCACTCAGTGTCCGTAAAGGATCATCGTGACAACGGAAAACGGTGGCGCTAAGTGCTTTGGCAATGGATGTTTAGCAGCGAAAGTCCTAAATCTCTCATGAGACACGGAAGACGTTCAACGACTATCTCCTTGAGGGAGAGTAAAACCGCAAGCGAATGGCGGAAGAAAAATGTGGCTCTTATTAGAAGATAAGATGAAGATATAGTCTGCGCTTATGTGAAAGCATAAGAGGTCTACTCGTGAGAGAAAGACTGCATGAAGGGTTGCGCCTTCGTGTGAACAAGAAAAATATATACAACTATAAAAATGTTAACAACCTCTCTAAACAGGGTAATGTGATTTTATCATAGTGAAAGAGTGGTGGTACACATGGAGTTAATGTCCATTGAGAAATTTGCTAAACAAAAGTTGGTAATTGGTTATTGTCGAGTCAGTACACCATGTCAAGATGAAAAACAATGATCTGGATAAAGATTTGAATGCAAGCATTAATTTAGCAAATTATTCAATCTAAGGAGTTTAACTAAAAACTAAACCTTAGATGTGTACGCAACGATACTGCGGAATTTAAGCCTTTGGAGAGTCATACCAAATGGCAGTAGCTTTTTTGCGAAACCAGACTCGGGGAATAAGGAAGACACAAAACGAAATTCGAAAGATATAAGTTGTGTCACAGTAGAGCTGTTTACATTTTTTAGAAATGTATATGTTTTTCGTATCGGGTGAACTATTTACGCGAACATATCATTCCAGAAGCGCGTGTGCATTATGCGGTTACAAACACAGGGGGATCATCTCCAAATGTCGTTCAACCGTATGCAGAGGTGACATACTTAATTAGAGCACCTAAAAAGCATCAGGTACAAGAGATTTATCAACGTGTTGAAAATATTGCTAAAGGTGCAACATTGATGACTGAAACATCGTTAGAAATCGCCTTTGAGGGAGCAGCGTCCAATCTTATTCCAAATAAAACACTTTATGGTGCGATGCAAAAACAAATAATTGATTTAGGAATGCCTACTTATACAGGAGAAGATGAACAGCATGCCCAAGCTATTTTTAATACATTTACGCCTGAAATTCAGGCATCAGCATTAGTAGGTCTAAAAAAAGATGATGCTATGCAGTTACAAGGTAAAGTTATTGCTGACCACATCCCAAGTGTCCTACCTGAATTTATATTAGGTGGATCAACGGACGTTGGAGATGTAAGCTGGAATGTCCCAACTGTTCAATGTACAACTGTATGTATGGCACTAGGTACACCACTTCATACTTGGCAGGTTGTATCACAGGGTGTTATGCCAATAGCACATAAGGGGATGTTGCAGGCAGCAAAAATTATGGCTTGCACTGCTGTGGATCTAATTGATAATCCAGCACTGATTGAAGAAGCTAAAAAAGAATGGAAGGAACGTCTGGATGGGGAGACTTATGTTTCACTAATTCCAGAAGGTAAAATGCCTCCAAAATTTTAAAAAAGTTATACCAAAAAGAGTCTTCGTAGGGTAAACTATGGAGACTCTGTTTTTGCCTATTATTAAGTTTTTTCTTAGTTAAGTGTACTTATTGAGTAGTTATTGGCGTAAAATGCCGTTTTTTGAAAGGAGATTAGAAAATGCCGACAGAACATAACAATCATAATAATAATCAACTTGCGGCAGAATGGGTGGAACAGTTTCGTCCTTTTGCTAAAGAGGGGCAATGTGCAAGTTATATTCCTGCTTTAGCTGAAAAAGATCCAAATCAATTGGCGATTTCGATTATCGGTACTAATAATGACGAAATGAAAGCCGGAGAGACAACTGAACTATTTACGCTGCAGAGTGTTTCAAAGGTCGTTACATTTATTTTAGCGTGTATGGAACGAGGATTACCTTATGTTTTAGAACGAGTTGATGTTGAACCTACAGGTGACACCTTCAATTCAATCATTCGTCTAGAAAGCCATCAGCCTGGGAAACCTTTTAATCCAATGATTAATGCTGGAGCCATTACAGTATCCTCTATGCTTGACGGAAATTCTCCGCAAGAAAAGGTTTCAAAAATCCTTAATTTTTTAGAGCAAATGGTTGGCAAGGAATTAAAGGTGAATGAAGAGGTTTATCAATCTGAGTGGCAAACAGCAAATCGAAATCGGTCATTAGCCTATTATTTAATGGATTCTGGCTTTTTAGACTGTCCTGTAGAGGAAGCATTGGAGGTTTATTTAAAACAATGTGCGATTGAAGTAAATGTTTCAGATTTAGCAATGATTGGTTTAGTAATTGCCAATGATGGCTATCATCCTCTAACAAAAACACAACTTTTTCCTAAGCAAGTAGCAAAATTAGCAAAGGCATTGATGGTTACTTGTGGTATGTATAATGCTTCTGGTAAATTTGCTGCATTTATCGGGTTACCCGCTAAAAGTGGTGTTTCCGGAGCGATATTGGCGGCTGTACCAAGTCATGCAGGCTTAGATTCACCTTTTCCTGCTGGGAGCGGTATTGGCATATATGGACCAGCAATTGATGACATCGGGAACAGCGTAGCTGGCGTGAATTTACTTAAGCATATCGCTACCGAATGGAATATGAATATTTTTTAATCAATAAAAGAAAGATGACTTCAGTAAATGAAGTCATCTTTTTTACTTCTTTCCGCGGCTTTCTAAACATCCGCCAAGAAAATGCCGTTAATTTGTAATAAAAAAAGCCCTGAATAGCTTCACTTTGCTTAAAGTGTCACTATCCAGGACAATATAATTTAGCGTATTACTTTCTTTTTTTCTTATAAAGAATTAGCAGCAATATAAACCAAATTGGTGTCAATAGTAATGCCGTACGAGTTGCCTCTGAAATGAACATTACTACTAATAGAAATGCAAAGAAGGCAAGTACTAAATAGTTCACGAACGGTGTGAAAGGTGCCTTGAAAATTGATGCTTCATGAAGAGCACGATTTTTACGTTTATAGATGATATGAGAGATTAATATAATACTCCATACCCAGATAAAGCAAATGGCACTAATCGTTGTCACAACACTAAAGGCGTTTTCAGGCATTAATTTACTTAGTAATGCACCTACGGATACAACAATTGCAGATACAACAAGTGCGTTACTTGGTACACTGTTTTTATTGAGCTTTGCAAATGTTGGTGAAGCTTGCTTGTTGTTTCCAAGATTAAAGAGCATGCGGCTTGTAGAAAATAAACCACTATTACCAGCCGAGGCAGCAGATGTTAGAACGACAAAATTAATAATCCCTGCAGCAATTGGAATACCAGCTAGTGTAAATACTTGTACAAATGGACTACTAGAGGCAGACATTTCATGCCAAGGATTAATGCATAAAATAACAAATAGCGCCCCTACGTAGAATAATAAAATGCGTAATGGAATTTTGTTAATGGCAGAAGGAATATTCTTTTTAGGATCGGCCGTTTCAGCAGCGGAAACCCCTACTAGCTCGACACCAACAAAAGCGAAAACAACCATTTGGAATGCCATTAGGAACCCGTGTAGACCATTCGGGAATAACCCGCCATATGCCCAAAGATTTTCAACGGAAACTGTGCCAGCGCCTGTTTGAAAGCCTGTAAATATCATGAATAGTCCAATCACAATCAGTGCAACAATTGTAATGACTTTTATAAGTGCAAACCAAAATTCTAGTTCGCCAAATAGTTTTACAGTTAATAGATTCAACATTAGCAACAGGACTAAACAGCCAATTGCAGGCACCCATTGTGGAATGTCAAACCAATATTGTACATAAACGCCGACAGCAATAATATCTGCCATAGCGGTCATAATCCAGCAGAACCAGTATGTCCAACCGGTAATGTAACCTGCCCAAGGTCCTATGTATTCGGATGCAAAATCAGTAAATGATGTATAGCCAGCATTCGATAATAACAGTTCACCTAACGCCCGCATGACGAAAAATAAGGCAGTTCCGACAATTAGATAGGCGAAGATGATGGAAGGTCCTGCTAAAGCAATGGCTTTACCGGAGCCTAAAAATAAACCAGTACCGATTGTTCCGCCAATCGCAATGAGCTGCACATGGCGATTTTTTAATTCGCGTTTTAATTGTTGTTGTTGTTCCACGTTGCTCCCCCTCAAAGATACGTAATAACTATGACTGGAAATAAAAAAGAGACTAGTAGTGACACTAGTCTCGTAAACGACAGAATAACAAATACCCATAGCGAATGTTGTATGTAAAAAAGAAAACATTCGTGTGGTATAGCTTTCATGATGAAAGTTAATATTACTCCTCTGTCCTTTTGCCTGAGATAGTGAACCCTTCGGCGACGCAAAATGCGCTCTCTCCAGAACTGCTCCTGCTATAGTTTTATCCATAGCATTCATAGCTTGTATTGTATGTCTTGATGACATTATTTTAAGATATTATACATCCTATCAGTGCTACCATAAATATTCAAGGGTAAATTTCTGTCTTTTTCAGAAAAAAAGAAGATTGGAGTTCGTCTAGGTAAAAATTACACGAAAAATAGTATTTTTAGACATACGTTAAAATAGGGATAATATTTAATGTTTGGTATAAAGGTTAAAAAAGGCGAGGGACGAGTGAGGGAAGCAGCTAGAACTTTGATAAAGGAAGTTGAATGTGATGTGAGCAGTATATTGCCGCACGCGCTACTTTTTTCTGTTCAATAAGTTGTCAGACGTTAAACAATAAATATAATATAGTAGAAACTCAGAATTTTTTGCAAAAAGTAAACCATCTCATAGTCATTTGAGATGGTTTCTTCCTGTTTAAAACAAAGTGAGATAGGTATATATAAATAAATTACCTTAGATTTCGCGAGTATATTTATTTATAGTAGTCACTTATGCCTTAACGACTTTTTGAAATTATTTTTTAGACTTTATTTTACCTGTCCAAGTACGGAAGCCGCCTTGAAGTTGGTAAATTTGGTTGTAGCCACGTTTTTTAAGAAATAGAGCAGCACGTGCGCTACGGCCTGTATTTTGACAGTATAAATATACTGGTAAATCTGGGCGAATTTCTTTGTGACGTTGACGTAGAGTTGTTGAAGGAACATTACGTGCACCAAGAATGTGACCTGCATCAAATTCTTTTTGCTCACGTACGTCGATAAGCTGCGCTTTACGATAGCCTTCAATAAATTGTTCTTGTGTTAGGTTTGTTACGGCTTTTTTTAGTCGTAGGGCATTGATACCGATATATGCAATTACGACTACTAAAATAACACCGATTGTGATAAGTATGTTTAACAAAATTTCTTACCCCTTTCTATCTTCTTTATTATTATAAAAGATGCGCTAGCGATAGTCCAATGAGTTTGATAAAATTAATTAGATTGTGGCTAGAATTAATCTATCTATATGTATGGATGTTATTAGTGAAATGTCACAGAATCATGCTACTCCATTTTTAGATTTGGGTGGATGATACTTCAATAAAGAATAGAACTAAACGCAGAGTGTCAAAATTTTGAGAAACATTAATTTTTGGCTCATCACCATGAGTAGGATGGCATTTGCTAAAACGTATGCGATATATAGGTTGATTGGAGTGAAGGCAGGGCGACTCCTCGGGGATTAGCGATAGGGGAACGAAGGCTAAGAGCATCACATCCTGTGATAACGCCTTCGTGACCAACATCCTGTTGGCCCAAGCGGCTCATCGGTCGTCCCCAGAGAAAGAGCCCGGCCGGAACGGAAATCAACCACTCGCTATAGGGATGAGCCTTATTTTGTACACATTCGCAAAAGGTAAAGCCTCCGGCTGATGTCACGGAATCGAAAAGGATTTCTTTGTGCAAGCACAAAGCCGATTCCCGACGCATTTATGCCGAGGCATAAATGATTAATTGTAGGAGATGAAAATATGACAACTTGGTATTTTCTAAATTCAGGGAAATGTAGCCCATCTTTCAATATGGCATTAGACGAAGCATTACTTGATTGGCATAGTGAAGGTTTAATTCCACCGGTTATTCGTTTTTATGAGTGGGAGCCAGCAACTCTTTCGATTGGCTATTTTCAACAAGCGAAAAGAGATATTAATCTAGAAGCGGTGCGAGAACAAGGGCTAGGCTTTGTTCGTCGTCCAACAGGTGGTAGAGCCGTTTTACATGAACATGAATTGACATATAGTGTCATTGTTTCTGAAAGCTATCCAGATATGCCTGAATCAGTGACAGAGGCATATAGAGTGTTAAGTGAAGGGATATTGCAAGGGTTTCATAATCTAGGCATGGATGCTTATTTTAGTGTTCCTAATACTGAAGAACAAAGAGCGGACTTAAAGAAACCTAAAAGTGCAGTTTGCTTTGATGCGCCAAGCTGGTATGAGCTTGTAGTAGAAGGTAAAAAAGTGGCAGGTAGTGCACAAACTCGTCAAAAAGGTGTTATTTTACAGCATGGAGCTATTTTACTTGATTTAGATCAAGAAAAATTATTATCTGTCTTCAATTTTTCAAGTGAAGAGGCGAAGGCGCGTATGCGTAGAAAGATGCCTGAAAAAGCGGTTGCTATCAATAACCTTGTTAAAGAACCTGTGACTATTGCACAATGTGTGACAGCTTTTAGAGATGGTTTTGCAAAATCGTTGCAAATTGATTTAAAACCATTTACACTTTCTGAGGAGCAATTAGAATATGTACATGCACTAGAAGAAAAAAAATATGCATGTGATGATTGGAACTTCAAAAAATAAAAAATGGTATAAGAAAAATATTTTTTTAGCGTTCAACCCTTGTAGTAACAAGCAGTTCGCATTCTGTTCGAAATTGCAAGAGTTGAATTAAAAAACTAGATATAGTATCTTTTTTTAAGAAACATACACAATATGTAGTGTTTAACGACACATGATATTGTGTATTTATATTTGTAAAGCAGAAAATAAGGGAGGCAAAACGATGGTACTCACAAATCATCAACCCGAAGTAAACAAATTTGAACAGTTAAACAAAGATATTGAACAATTTCCACAGGTTCATCCCGTAACACCTGATATGCACATTACGCATAAAGGTGTATCAAGACTTGTAATGATCGATCGCTACTCGTTTAAAGATACGGAAAAGAAAACGTTAAAAGCCGGTGATTTCGTCGTATTAACAGTGAAGGCAGATCCAAAATTCCCTGCACGTGGTTTAGGGACAATCCAAAAGCTTGATATGTCTACAAAAACAGCAGAAATTTTGATTGAGGAAGATTACCGTAGTGCTATAGATGATCCGAAAGAGCAAGAAACGGGTGTGATTACGCGTTCAATTGACGTGCTAGAAAAGCCTCTTGAAATATTTTATGAACAAATCGCAAAACGAAATGCAACAGGGCTTGCTGCTGTTGAAAAAACACAAGAGAAACGCCAAGAATGGTTTGAGAAGTTTTATGAGCAACTAGTTTCATTAAAATTCATTCCAGCTGGACGAGTTATTTATGGAGCTGGATCTGAAACGGATGTAACTTTCTTCAACTGTTACGTAATGCCATTTGTAGCAGATTCACGTGAAGGAATAAGTGATCACCGTAAGCAAGTGATGGAAATTATGAGCCGCGGTGGTGGTGTAGGGACAAATGGTTCAACATTGCGTCCACGTAACACTTTAGCTCGTGGTGTAAATGGTAAATCATCTGGCTCTGTATCATGGTTAGATGATATTGCGAAACTGACTCATCTTGTCGAACAAGGTGGTTCCCGTCGTTAAGACTCGGCGACGTAATCTCGTGAATTGCTGGAACACCCTGAGAGCTTTTCTTGCTACAACGTAAACTGTGAAGTTAGGTGTGAATGCTTGAAAAAAGAAAAGATTGGGCAATCAGCAGCGAAGCGTCTATGGAAACGTAGATGAACGTTCAACGACTATTGAAACTTTCTAAGCTTGGCAAAGTATGAAAGAAGTAAATCATATTAGGCGGTGACGCTCTTATGAGGCACGAGACAAAGAACAGTATTCTTTGATGATATAGTCTGATCTTATGTGAAAGCATAAGAGTATGGCAGAAATGACCATACCAGAAAAATTAAATTCATTATTTTTCTGTAACAAAAAATGGGAGCACAAATGATTATGCTGGCAGATTGGCATCCTGATATCGTGGAATTTATTATTTCGAAAATGCAAAATCCACGTATTCTACGATACCTAATCGAAAATACAACGGATAAAACAATTATTCGTCTAGCAAAAGAAAAATTAAACTTTAAACCTCTTTCAACTCAAGAGGAAGCTATGTACCAAGGTATTGTTAACTATAAAGGTATCGAAGGCTTAGGTGGTTTTGATACAGCTATTATTCGCGAAGCGGAAAACAAACTACGCGATGGCGGTACTTATACTGTTCACAATCCAGAGTTTTTAACTGGTGCAAATATTTCTGTAACATTAACAAAAGAATTTATGGAAGCAGTTGAAAATGACGCTGAATTCGAGCTTCGTTTCCCAGCTGTTGAAGAATATACAAAAGAAGAAATGGCTATTTACAACAGTGAGTGGCATAAAGTTGGAGACGTGCGCGAATGGGAGAAAATGGGCTATAAAGTACGCACATACCGTACGATTAAAGCGCAGGAATTATGGAATTTAATCAACGTTTGTGCAACGTACTCTGCAGAGCCAGGTATTTTCTTCATCGACAACGCCAATGACATGACTAACGCAAAAGCTTATGGTCAAAGCGTTGTAGCGACTAATCCGTGTGGTGGACTTCGCCTCACGTTAAAAATTGCGGGATAAAGCGGGAAGGCTGAGATGCTAATCCGAACCGAAGGCTAAAGGTAAAACTTCAGTCAGGGGCAACGCATACCCGGTGATCCTACTTAGTAGACTATAACCCGGGCACGAGACCGCAACATTACACATAACAATAGACTGGCCTAATTAGAGAAAGGCTGTAATCAAATGAACAGAGGTTATGCAGGTTTTTATAAATCATACTATTTAAGAAGTTCATATGAGTGTGCATATGCCAAATTTCTAGATTATCATTCAATTTCTTGGGGCTATGAAGACAAAGTATTTAATATTGGATTCAAATTTTATAAACCTGATTTTTTCTTCTATAATGATAACGGTGATATTATAAAGATTGTTGAAATTAAGTCTCGCGATATTACGGCGAAAGAAAAAGCTCTAGAAGCTTTAAAGGTTATTGAGACAACTTATGATATTAATTGCGAATTAATTTCTTATGAAGAATTGCTCGAAATGTATAAACTTGTACCATTTTCGTTAACTTCAACGATAACAGAATGGATAGAATCAAAAAATACAACAATAAACAAAGCTAATTATGGTAAGTTCAATGCTCATTTCAATCAACAACATAATGAGCATACTAAAAAAATAATTGGACAGCATACAAAGCGATTGTGGGAATCTAATAGTCCGGCGAAAGCAAGAATGATTGAAGGTTTAAGAAAATCTGGCTTGGCTCAAAAGGGTAAGCAAAAGAAACCTAGGGAACAAAGAATCTGTAAAAGTTGTGGGAGCAAGTTTGAAGTTATTGTTTCTTCATCCAAATGGTTTTGTACTCAATCATGCGCTGGAAGTTCAAATATTCAAGTTGCCACACAAACTTATGTTGAAAAGCGAGCAAAAATTCATCAAGAAATTAAACAGACAGTAATTAAATGGGCAATCGACAATCAAGAAATTATAACTGCAACCCCCTTTAATCAAATAAAATCAACTCTCCAACCATTAATCGAAAGCATTTATCAAGAATTTGGAGTTAAAGATTTTAGAGTAATTTCGAAATCAATCTTTGGGGGAGATAGAGGAAGAAAAGAACTACTTAGGTTTATGAAAAAAGTGTGTAATGAAAATGTATGCTGAACTTACAGGAATTGAACTGTAAGAACTAGAGGATAAAAAGCCTTTAGGATAACAATAATTGGAACAACCACTCGCACCATATTCTGTGTGTAACTTAGCAGCTGTGAACTTAGCGCAGTTTGCGAATAAAGAAGATCAAACGATTGATTTCGAAGCACTTCGTGAAACAGTTCGTGTTGGTGTTCGTATGCAAGATAATGTAATTGATGCTACACCATACTTCTTAGAAGAAAACCGTGTACAAGCTCTAGGAGAGCGTCGTGTTGGCTTAGGCGTAATGGGCTTAGCGGACTTACTAATTTATTGTGAGAAAGAATATGGCTCAGAAGCAGGTAATGAGCTAGTTGATGAAATCTTTAAAACGATTGCTGAGACTGCTTATGAAGCTTCCACAGAACTTGCTAAAGAACGCGGCAGCTTTCCATTCCTTGTAGGAGCAACAGAGGAAGAGACAGCACGTTTACGTAAAGCATTCACTGAAACTGGCTTTATGCAAAAAATGCCTGCGCATATTAAAGAGCAAATTTTAGCAACAGGTATTCGCAACTCACATTTACTAACAGTAGCTCCAACTGGTTCGACTGGTACAATGGTTGGCGTGGCAACAGGTCTTGAGCCATACTTCTCATTCACCTATTACCGTTCTGGTCGCCTAGGTAAATTCATCGAGGTAAAAGCAGAAATCGTACATGAATATTTAGAACGTCATCCGGAAGTAGATGAGAATAACCTTCCTGATTGGTTCGTTACGGCGATGGAGTTAAAACCAGAGGCACATGCTGATGTACAATGTATCATCCAAAAATGGATTGATTCATCTATTTCAAAAACTGTAAACGCACCAAAAGGTTATACAGTACAACAGGTTGAAAAAGTATACGAGCGTTTATATAATGGTGGCGCTAAAGGTGGTACGGTCTATGTAGATGGTAGCCGTGATTCACAAGTACTGACACTAAAGGCTGAAGAAAATGATATGGATCAACTGTCATTTGAGGAAGATTTAGTAGAAGTACCAACGAAGCGTCCAGTTGTATTAGTAGATACGATTCAAGCATTAGAATCGACAACAGTTATTGGTTCGGATGTAGGGAATACTTGTCCTGTATGCCGTAAAGGAACTGTAGAAGAAATCGGTGGCTGTAATACATGTACAAACTGTGCAGCACAGTTAAAATGTGGCCTATAAACCGTTTATAAAAAAGATGCGGTGTTTAAAATAAACTCGCGAAGCTTTGCCCCTTTGGATATGATTATCTAAAGGGGCGTTTTTGTGTCGAGTTGGTTTAAAGAGGGTCAAGGAACAGGCAGTAGGGCAGATGATCCACCTTGGTTTAAAATTAAAGATCAGTAGAGGACACGCCATAAATAAAAGGTAGCGTATGATTCCCAGTTTTCCCATGGAAGCGATAATTCTAAGATTTCATCTTTCGTAGGCTTGCGCTCCATATTACGTAATATTTTTATCGAATTAATAAGGCCTACATCATCGATTGGAAAAGCTGTCTGGAACCTGAGGCAGCGCATTAAAACATAATTGGCTGTCCAAGGACCGATTCCTCGTATTTTAATTAAGTTTTTTTCAGCATCTTTAAAGTTCATTTTTATTAGTTTTTCCCTCGATAATTCTCCACTTGCCATTAATTTAGCAATTCCAATAATATATTCACTTTTTTTTACCGTCATTTTAATATGTGCTAGGTCGGTAGGTGTTAATTGTGCAATTCGTTCGTACGTTGGGAACACCCAATACTTTTTACCATTCCAATCGATGGAATCGCCAAATCTTTCTACAAATTGCTTCTTTAAGGAGTACGCGAAGGCTAAGTTAATTTGTTGCCCTAAAACGCCCCAACATAAAGCTTCAAATAAATCGGGAATGCCGATAACTCGCAATCCATAGAATTTTTTGGCAGGCATTTTAAGTAATGGGTCTACTTTCGCCATTTCATAAAATGGCGTTAAATCGTTATCAAGATCAAACCATTCATAAATATATTTTACAATCTCTTCCCGTTTCCACTTTTCAATAGGTCTCGTATCATTTAGGAATTGAACAACCATTTGTTTATTATTGATTACGCTTACCTGTACTAAGGATCGAATTTCCCCAATGGCTATAACTTTTGTAATGATATCGTTCTCTATTTCATACATGCATTCATTTTTTTCTCTTGTTAGATAGCCTACGTTAGCATTCATGTCGAAGTTTTCAGGTAATGCAATTACAATAACATCATTGATTTCATGCCATATCACTTTTCATTCTCCTCATCTTATTCCGATTTTTTTATACTGTAGAAAACTCACACTGACTGTAATTTTACTTTATCACATAATAATCTTCCCTAATTTTGTTATCTTGCTATTACATTCTAAACACCTTATTTTTTTTTATTTATGAGGTTATAGTGTTAGTTATCAAGAATGCAAAATAGGAGTTGATAAAAATGGTCCAACATATAAAAACACGTGTCGAGAGCTTAAATTGGGATTCAATTCAACGTGAATTAGATGAGCAAGGATTTGCAAAGCTTCCAGTGATTTTAACGAAAGAGGAATGTGAATTCTTCAAAGGATTGTATTGTGAGGAAGAGCCATACAGAACGACAATCAATATGACGAGATATCGCTTTGGAAATGGGGAGTACAAATATTTTTCCTATCCATTACCTGAAATCCTCCAAAGTTTAAGAGAGTCCTTTTATGTAGAGTTGGCCAAAACAGCTAATCGCTGGTTAGGTTATTTAAAGAAAACAGAACAGTTTCCAGATCATCTTCAAGATTTTTTGAACACCTGTGAAAAATATGATCAAACTAGACCGACACCTTTACTATTAAAGTATGAAACAGGCGGGTTTAATTGTTTGCATCAAGATTTATCTTTATTCAGCAGAATACTCCCACCTCTATAGGTGGTGAGATAAATGCGATTTTGGTACCTATTCAGTGGGTGTCCAAACACCTACTGAATAAAGATAAATGCCTCCGGCGGATGTCACGGATTTTCAAAGGAATGAATTGTGATGGCACAATTCAAAATCCGGACGCAATTACGCCAAGCGTAATTGATATGGAGACATATTTTTCCCGTTTCAAGTAGTATTTGTATTAAATCAACGTGAAAAGGACTTTTGCCGTGGAGAATCTCTGTTAGTGGAACAAATTCCTCGTGCTCAGAGTAGGGGACATGTCATTACTTTAGAACAAGGTAGTGCGCTGATTTTTACTACTAACTATAGACCTGTTCTAGGTAAAAAAGGATATTATAAAAATACGGTTCGTCACGGAATAAGCACGGTTACTTCTGGAGAACGATACGGTCTTGGAATTATTTTTCACGATTCTAAATAAAAAAATAAACTTCAATATATTGCTATTCCATTCCCAGAACTATACATTCTGAATTTATAGGGAGTATATTGTAAGGAGAGGTGAGCTCAATGCCGGAAAGTATTAATAACGGACATAGAATTTCAAATGATGTAGAAATGATAACAGATGAAAAGTGGCAAGCAATTATAAATAATGATGCAACGTTCAATAATCAATTTTTCTACGCTGTAAAATCAACAGGAATATTTTGTAAACCATCCTGTAAATCTCGCGTTCCGAAAAAAGAAAATGTATGCATTTTTGCAAACGCAGAACAAGCTCTCCGCGCAAATTTTCGTCCTTGTAAACGTTGCAAACCCACTAATGAAAATCTACCTGATAGCGAGTGGGTTGATTTAATTACTGAATACATTGATAAAAATTTCACAGAAAAATTAACGCTAGAATCGATAGCAACTATTTGTCATGGGAGTCCGTATCATTTGCATCGAACATTTAAAAGGATTAAAGGGATTACGCCGGTTGAGTATATACAACAAGTTAGAGTACACGCGGCTAAAAAGTATTTGATTCAGACAAATAAAGCGATTGGAGATATCGCCATATGTGTGGGTATGACTAACACACCTTATTTTATAACTTTATTTAAAAAGAAAACTGGACAGACACCAGCGCAATTTCGTCAAATGAGTAAAATGGAGGAAAAGTGCTATGGAAACAAAGAATAAACCAACCCTTTATTGGTCTTTACTAAAGTTTAAGGATTGGAATTTTTATATTGCTTCAACTTCAAAGGGGCTTGTGTTTGTAGGTTCACAGAACAAACCATTCGAGGAATTGTTCGAATGGGCTAAGAAACGCCTTCCAGGAAGTCCTCTTGTTGAAGATGATGCAAAGCTTGAACCCTATGTCGTTGAAATCACTCAGTATCTAGAAGGGAAGCAGAAAACCTTTACTGTTCCATTTGAGTACGTAGGTACGCAATTTCAGCTAGCAGTCTGGAATGCACTTTGTGAAATTCCTTATGGACAGACGAAATCTTATTCCGACATTGCACATGATATAAATAAACCAGCAGCTGTTCGTGCTGTAGGAGCGGCTATTGGGGCTAATCCGGTATTAATTACTGTACCGTGTCATCGTGTAATAGGGAAGAATGGCTCATTAACCGGCTATCGGGGCGGAATAGAAATGAAGACATTGCTACTGGATCTAGAAAAGCAAGCTTCGTCAAGCAATGAGTAATTATTGCCCTACAATGAATGGAGGTTTCGTCATGAAAAGTGAATTATTCTATAAAAATCCGAAAACGATTCTGAATAAAGGAACTGGCTTCCTTTCAGGATATACGCATTCACTAAATCCTTATACAGGCTGTTCATTTGGGTGTTCCTATTGTTATGTACGCGAAATGCCTGTATCTCTTTTTCGAGAAGGGGAATGGGGAAATTGGGTCGATGTTAAAAACGGAGCTGCGAATTTATTAAAAAAGGAGCTTCGTCGCGCCAAAGCCAAAGGGAATGTATCCATTTTTATGTCATCAAGTACAGACCCGTATCAACCAATAGAGCATAAGGAGAAAGTGACGCGATCTTTACTAGAAGTTATGGTAGAAGATCCTCCTGACTTCCTATTAGTACAGACTAGAAGCCCACTTGTAAGCCGAGATATCGATTTGCTGCAACATTTTAAAGATAGAGTTCGAGTAAGTATGACTATTGAGACAGATTCGGAAACAATCCGTAAACATTTTACGCCAAAGGCACCTCCAATCCCGGCACGCTTTAAGACATTGGAACAATTAGCGGCTGCTGAAATACCGACGCAAGTTGCTATAGCCCCCATCTTACCGAGTGGAGAATATTTCCCTATGAAATTGAAGCCATTCGTCGATCGGATTTGTATTGATGACTACTTCATGGGCGATGGTAGTGGTGGCAAACGCACAAGAAAACTAGGTCTTGAAAAAAAATATGCCCAGCTTGGTTTAGAAGAATGGTATGGACCACATGTGATTAAAAAAGCATATAACCGATTCATTGAAATCTTTCCGGAAAATAACGTTTATGTGAGCCAGGCTGGGTTTGAGCCGTGAAAAAATTTGTTTTCGGCCCTCAATATGACAAATCCCTACTACTTTCATGATCAGGCACGATTATAAAGTGGATACGGATTATATGCCGCAGCAAAACTTCAGGATGTTTCATAGTTAGGAAGGTCCGCTCGTTTAAAGATTTTAAAACAAATAGACAGCATGAATTTCTATCAATTTAATAAAAAACCATTTGATTATGCATTTAACAGACCTAAGTATCAGCATCTTGTTGGTGCTTTTTTTAGTGATGTGCGTAGCTTGCGCATGAACTTTAGGGTGCAGGTTCCAATCTCTGAAGGAAGTAACACACCTGTCCGAGGAACACTACTACATATATAAGGCTTGATCCGATTGAGTAAGCTCGATAAAACAAAGCGCTTTCTTTTGAAAACCGTATAGGATAAATAAGGTGGGTAGATGGTGTGAAAGTGTATGTGCTTATCTGTGGAGGTCTGACAGAAACGTGAAGTATCCCTTCATAACCTCTTTGTGAAAAGTAGATGGTTTATTAGAGTTTTACAGAACACTTAAAGGAGAAGGTAATTTCCTAATCATAAAGCAGTCTACCTGTTCAAATAGCTGCCACAGGGAATCTTGTTGACAGTTAGGAATAAAAATAGAACACCTAAATCAAATACTTTAGACATCTAAGTATAGAGGAGTAGATTGTATGCATGGAATGAAAAACAGTAGAATTCTCGAGTTATAGTTTGTATGTAAATTAGGAGGGTGAACCATGCAGGATTACAACGTAAAGGTAGAAAAATTAACAAAGAACTATGGGAAAAAAGCTGTTCTGAAAGGAATAGACTTTACTGCTAAAAAAGGAGAAATTATTGGTGTTATCGGTAAAAATGGCGCTGGGAAATCGACGTTCTTGGAAATTTTAATGACGATCAAAGATTATAATGACGGCAAGGTAGCTGTTTTTGGTAATAACTTGAAGGAAGTTGATCAAGCTAAGCTAGAAGAAATCAAAAGTAATATATCTGCTGTACTTCAGCCTACACAGTTTTATAAAAAATTAAAAGTAAAAGAATTACTAGATCTTTTTCGTGCCTATTATGGTAGCAAAGTAGATTTAAATGAAATTATCGAAGAATTTGAATTGCAGGAGCATCTAAATACGTTTTTTGATAATTTATCTGGAGGTTGGAAGCAAAAGGTTAGCTTAGCAATTGCTTTTTCTTCAAAACCGCGTTTGATTATTTTGGATGAACCGACTACCGGTCTGGATCCTCATATGCGAAACGTATTATGGGAAAGTATCACAGGATATATAAAAAAAAATGACAGTACAGTGATTTTATCGACTCATTATATGGACGAAATCGAACTCTACTGTGATAAAGTTCTATTCATTAACGATGGTGTAACCGAAGTATATGATACGCCAGAAAATATACTGAAATCAGGTTATAAGTCTATTAATAGTTTTTATCTTGATAAAATTTCTAAATAAGGGGAAGAAAAGATGTTATTAACACAAATTAAATATGACTTAATCATGTTTTTTAGAGAGTTATTTTATTTAGTTTTCACAGTTGTTGTACCGCCAGTGACATATATTTTAATGGGACAAATGTTCAGTAATGCAACCTATAGCGGAGGAATGAACTATGTTCAAATGTATACACCATCGTTTATTGTCCTAATTAGTTTTTCAGTAGTATTTTTTGCCTTTGGTTTTGATCAGGTAATGAATCGCGCAGAAGGAATTGAAAAAAGACTTTTCATTACGCCTATAACGGATAAAATTCTTCTGATGTCCAGTATTGCCAAGTCATTTATTATTGCAACTGCAGGGTTTGTCTTCATAACATTGATTGGCATACTTATTTATGATTTGCAACTTTCTATAGTTAATTTCTTAGTTTCATATTTAAGTTTGTTGCTTATTAATGCGATAATGTTAGTTTATTCTCATGCGATTTATTCAAACTTCAATGAAGTAAAAACAGCACTAATTATGTCAATTGTTTTATTTCAAATTGTTATGTTCACTGGCGGATTTTCTGTACCTGTGGAGAGTCTTCCGAATTTTGTGAAATATGTATCCTATGTGAATCCATTCTATCATTTAAATAAAATGTATATTTCAATTTGGAATCAGACATTTGAATTCAACCAAGATATGCTGATTTCAATCGGGTACACATCGTTTCTTCTAATTATTTCATTAGTTGTTATTAAGCTCAAAAAAAGATTTTAATGAGTTCCAACGATTTGGTGAGAATCGTTATAAGTAGATATTGTCTTCTACGCCATTTGATAATGAGTTGTTGTTTTAAATGAATTTTTTGAAAGAGCTTTGTAAAAGTGATATAAGAGCTGGAATAAAACTTGAATTTTGGTCAGGTTTTGTCTTTCTTTTAATTTCCTATCTTCCGCTAACACGCCTTCTCTGATTCCTTTTATTTACTTATCTATAGTATACTTTATAGTGGAGTTACTATATAGAAAAGAGGGTCAGTGAGTGGCTATATTAGCATTCATTCAGGTTTTATTTTATTGTATTTTGGTAAGTTTCGTTATAGGTAAACGTTTTTTTCGAAAGGAATATATTATTGCGGTCATATTGTTTAGTTTAATTATGGCTGGGCTATATTCGTATTTAGATATTTTTGGTTCGTTATTAATATTTGCGTTTGTTCTTGCTATGTTTAAATATACATATCTAAAGTGGATACCGGCATTGTACTACGCATCAACAATAATGATTGCTACGATTCTAATTGATCATATAACAACTTTCATTATGGTAAAAATCTTTGGGATTAGTACTACCTTTATAGAAACAAACGGAGTCATTTCTTCAGCGACATTACTTCATCAATTTATTACACTGATTATTGGCTTTATATTTATAGCCTTTTGGAAAAAAGTGACTATCCGAATTTTTGAGAAGGATGCAGATGATAGGAATTTAACGCGAATTGCGGCATTCTTCGGTCTTTTTACATATGCGATTTATTTTACAATAATTGTTTATGTACGATTAACAGGAAATCAAAATAAGCTTGTATTGATGAATACGCTGTACTTATTAATCTACTTTATTATTTTTGCTGTTAGTTTGTCGTTCCTAGTGTATACCTTTAGAAAGCAGTTTGAGATGAGGGAAAAGGAAATTGAGCTAAACAGTCTACAAATGTATACCGAACAGCTGGAAAAAAACTATAATGAAATGCGAACTTTCCGCCATGATTACATCAATATCCTTTCTTCTATGTCCGAATACATCACCAATCGTGATATGACTGCTTTAGAAAGCTATTTTAATGACAATATTATGCGCGTCAGTCAAAAGATTCGTGACAATAATTTTAAAATGAGGGGATTATCCCAAATTAAGATCCCGGAAGTGAAAGGTTTAGTATCCTCCAAACTGATTACAGCACAGGAAAAGGGGATAGATGTGGTTTTTGAGTGTCCTAATGAAATTCATTATCTAAATATGGATAGTGTACTGTTGTGCCGCTGTATTGGAATTATTTTAGACAATGCCATTGAAGCAGCAGAAGAAGTAGAAAAAGGTACGGTTCGAGTGGGGTTTGTGGAGTTTGAACAATCCGTGTCCTTTGTCGTTTGGAATACGTTTAGAGATACTGGACATAAGCTCTTTCAATATTTCGAAAAAGGTTTCTCAACAAAAGGAGAAAATCGAGGCTTGGGGCTAACTAGCCTGAAGAAAATGGTTGAGCAAGAAAATAACACACAATTGGATACAGTTATAGAGGATGAATTTTTTAAGCAGGAAATTGTAATTTTAAAGTGAGGGATTGAGATGATAGATGTTTTTATTTGTGAAGATCAGAAGGAACAAAGAGAAAAGATAGCCAGGTATGTTTCAAATTACATAATGATTGAAAACCTTGATATGCAACTGATACTAACAACTGCAGATCCAGAAGAAATAGTAGCCTATATTAAGGAGAGTAATCGACCTGGTTTATATTTTCTTGATATCGACTTGAATCATGAGATGAATGGTATCACACTTGGCGCGGAAATCAGAAAAGTTGATCCAATAGGTGATATTGTTTTTATCACAACCCACTCAGAACTTACATATTTAAATTTCATCTATAAAGTAGCTGCGATGGATTTTATTATTAAAGATGATGTCGATTCTGTACAGAGCAAGATTGTTAGCTGTTTGAAGGTGACAAATGAAAGAAAGCAAGTAATGAACAAGACATCCAATAAAAAATTCGTTCAAAGAGTTGCAGATAAAATTATTAGTGTCAATTATGATGATATCATGTTTTTTGAATCCTCCCCATTACATAAAGTTGTTTTACATTTGGATAATCGTCAAGTGGAGTTTTATGGGAAGCTGAAAGACATAGAAAAAGAGTATGAAGGCTTCATTCGTTGCCATAATTCTTACGTAGTAAATATCGACAATATTCAGGAAGTGGACTTAAAAAAGAAAGAAATTCTAATGGAAAATGGAGAAACTTGCTATGGTTCTGCTCGAATGATTAAAGCTGTACAGAAAAAATTAGAAATGAATGTTATTGAATAATAGTATGATCTTCATAATATCCCAAGTGTTAAAAATGTATCAAAAAAGGAAATGGAAAGTTTAGTATGAACTATAAATAAAAGAAAGCTATCGTTTTGATCAATCTATATTCAAAACGATAGCATTTTTTAATGCGGTACAATCAAGTATTTAGAGTGGAATACAATCAAACTTTAAATAAAGGTGGGTAACTGTAATTTCCCATTGACTTTTTTTCAAAGTCTCTATACGATAAATAGCGTACCTTTAAAAATGTAAGGAGGATTATTAAAAATGATACCTAGACTATGGTCCCTAACTTTGAACCAGTAATTCAATACGGTCAAAGACTCTGTTTGTATAACACAGAGTAAGCGGGATAAGTCTGTCCTTTTTTTATGATCTTCATTTTAAATATAATTATCTAATTTGAAGAAAGGGATTATTCTGCCTTTCTTTATTTTTGTGTAATTTTCCTTTACTAAGAGAGAGGCTTATTTGGTGACAGTTACCTTCAAGCCTCTACTTTCATGAAGATAGGCAATTCCTTTTACTCTAAATCACAGACAGGACGTCTGTGATTTTTTATTTTATTTAAATGTAGGAGGGATTTTGAATGGGTATGCTACTTTTTTATTGATACGAGCTTAGTTTACAAGCTCGTATCGATCCTTGCTATCGATACGAAATGATAAAAATTTCGGAGGTAGCGAATATGGAAAAAATCTGTTTTGAATTAGAAAATGTTGAAGTAGCCTATTTAGATAAGGAAATCTTAAAGATCGACCGGTTAGCCATTCACCAATTTGACCGTATTGGGATTGTTGGTAGTAATGGTGCAGGAAAAAGTACACTATTAAAATTATTGTCAGGTAAGGTTCAACCAACTAAAGGGAAAGTGTATCGTCATGTTGAGTCCGGGTGTTTTGAACAACTTGAAGCACCAACATCTCTTGGAGCCGACCCGGTATTACTTGGAAAATTAGATATACCAAAAGATTCAGTTCATTTAAGTGGCGGCGAGCAGACAAGGATGAAGTTTGCTCAGTTGTTTACCAACTATTACGATGCATTACTAATTGATGAGCCGACAACGCATTTGGATCAAGAGGGGATTTCCTTTTTATTAGAGGAAATTCGGTATTATTATGGAGCGCTAATATTAATTAGTCATGACCGTGCTGTATTAGACGAACTAGTCACGACAATTTGGGAAATTCATGAAGGCAAGGTCCGAGTTTATTTAGGGAATTATAGTGAATATGTGGTTCAAAAGCAGTTAGAACGTGAGCAACAACAGCAAGCCCATGAACAGTTCGTGAAAGAAAAGAGCCGGCTCGAAAAAACAGCGCAAGAAAAAATGAAAAAAGCTCAAAAGGTTGCTCAAGCAGGGCGGATGTCTAAAAGGGAAGCGAATGCCTTACCGAACAAGTCGTTTATGACGAAGTCCAAAGGTACGAGTGCAAAAGCGATGCAACGTGCTGCTAAAGCTATTAAAAATCGAATGGAAAAACTTCTGGAAGTCGAAGCTGTAAGAGAAAATAAACCTATTGTTTTCCGTCAATCTAAAGCTACAGAATTGTATAACAAGTTCCCGATTATGGTTGAGCGATTTACACTTCAAGTTGAAAATAAACTATTATTAGAAGATGTTAGTTTCCAACTGCCACTTGGTAAAAAAATTGCGATTACAGGTAGCAATGGCAGTGGGAAAAGTACATTGCTAGACTTTATTGCAAAGAAGGATGATAATCTAATAATTTCGTACTTCAAGCAAATGAGTTACCATTTCACGAATGATGCAACAGTTATGCAATTCGTAAAAAATCGTTCAGGATACGATGAACCATTTGTACGAAGTGTTTTACATTCAATGCAGTTTGTTGGTACAGATTTACAAAAAAGTGTAAAGTCTTTAAGTGGAGGAGAAGCTATTCGACTCCAACTATGTCTGCTATTCTTAGGTGAATATAATATTCTATTGTTAGATGAACCAACTAATTTCTTAGATATTTATGCTATAGAAGCATTAGAAACCTTTATTACTGGATATGAAGGCACTATTCTATTTGTTTCACATGATCAACAATTTATAAAAAATGTAGCAAATTTGCAATTGAATATTCATGAGAAAAAATTGATACAAAATTGAATAATAAATAAGCCGCCGGATTTCGGCGGTTTTTTAATTAGTTGAAATGACTTTCGACGATTGGCTGTAATTATTGAAGATTAATAGCTAGAAAATGATCAAACTTTATTTGAAGGTTACATTTATCTCGTTATAAAGATAGGTAGGCAATTTTTTCTTCATTTAGAAAACTGCTGCCCTCTTTGAGAGGAGGGGTCCCAAATTGTATATTGGTTTTGGTTTATTACTAGGCACGATTTTTACGGACAAACAGGTAGGGGGTATCTTTGCGCTATTTGTCAATTTATCAACTTGGTTTAGTGGTACGTGGTTTAAGCCTGACATGATAGGTGGTACATTTCAATCTATCACGCAATTTTTGCCATTTGTCCATGCTGTTCATGCGGCGTGTGCAGTACTAGGTGGAGCATATTCAGATGTTTTCGTGCCACTTGCTATCGTTTTAGGGTATACGGTCATTATTTTTATGATCGCTACTCTGTTATTTCAACGGAAGATGCGAGGTCAAATCTGAAATTTGAATTTAAATAGTAGGATTTTCAGGAAATCTCTCGAAATATTATAAGTATAAAGGGGGAGGGTGTATGTCTAGTTTACCAATTATGGTTGCTCCGATGTTTTTAGTTTCTAATCCTAAGATGGTTATTGAGGCTAGTAGAGCAGGGGCTATCGGTTCATTTCCGTTATTAAATGCAAGACCGGCTTCAACTTGTGCAGAGTGGCTTGAAGAAATAAAAAAGGCGCTACCTGCTGAGCTATGGGCAGTCAATTTTATTTGTCATCCTGTAGCGAATACACGTTTTGAAGAAGATTTACAGTTAATTGAACAATTTCAGCCACCAATTGTCATTACTTCACTCGGTAATCCAAAGAGAGTTATGGACATTGTGCACGGCTATGGTGGGAAGGTCTATGCAGATGTTGCGAACGTCAAGCATGCCGAAAAGTCTGCTGCAACGGGTGTAGATGGTCTAATTCTTGTATGTGCAGGTGCTGGCGGTCATGGTGGGCAACTAAATCCATTTGGCTTTGTATCTGCGGTTAAGAAATTCTTTACGGGAACGATCATTTTATCTGGCTCCATCTCTAGCGGTGCGGACGTACTAGCTACTCAAATAATGGGAGCAGACTATGCCTATATGGGTACTCGATTTTTAGCTTGTGATGAAGGAGATGCACCTGAGGCGTACAAAAACATGGTAATTGAAAGTGGCACTTCAGATATTTTATATACCGATGCTTTTAGCGGTGTCCATGTCAATGTGTTAATTCCATCCTTATTAAAGGAGGGAATTGATCCAGCGACATTGAAGCCAAGAGAAGATGTTGATTTAACACATCTTGTTAATATCAAGGCATGGCGAGATATTTGGTCAGCTGGACATGGCATTACCAATATTGACAAACGAGAGTCCGTTCGTGAAATACTCATAACATTGGAGGCGGAGTACGAGAAAGCAAAGCAACAAATAATTTCTGTACAACCATTATAATAACGAATCTCTAACATAAAAGGGCAAGTCCAACGAAAAATATCTGTTGGACTTGCCCTTTAACTTCTTTCAGCGGTTGTTCAAACATCCGCTGAAATAGAGGAACTCAGTCTAAAAGCGCCACGTCCTGTGGCATTACCGAAATGACCGACTTCGTGTCGGCCCTCGTGTTGTTGCTGTCGCTTCGCTTTCACACAGACAATAACATGTTGCTGTCGCTCCGCTTTCGCACAGACAAAAACATGTTGCTGACGCTTCGCTTTCGCAAACAAAAACATGTTGCTGACGCTTCGCTTCCGCACAAACAAAAACATGTTGCTGACGCTACGTTAGCACTGCGCTTTCGCACAAAAAACATCTGCAGGCCTAAGCACAAAGCCGATTCCAGAATCAATTATTCCGAGGCATAATTGATTTGTTAATCATGATTCAAAGTAGCTGCGATTTCTGGTTGTTGCTCTACTTGAAGTAGCATATTGAATGATGCGATGGCTACTTCTACTTGGTCGTCTTTCGGCTCACGTGTTGTCAGTAATTGTAGCCATAAGCCTGGATAGCCAAGGAAGCGTAACACGGGAATATTGCGGCACGCATTTGTAGCTTGAAGTACTTCAAATGAAATCCCAAGAACTACTGGAATTAATAGAATACGGTCCAAAATGCGTAACCAAAGTGGATCAGTTGGCACGAAGAAATATAAAAACATGCCGACAAACACGGTAAACAGCATAAAACTACTACCGCAACGATAGTGTAAGCGTGATTGTGCTTGTACATTTTCCACTGTAATTTCCATACCAGCTTCATAGCAGTTAATCACTTTATGTTCTGCACCATGATATTGGAATACGCGTTTAATAAGTGGTGTTAAAGATATAAAATATAAATAGGTAAGTAGTAGAAGTAGCTTTATGCCACTTTCAAGTAAAATTTGGCCAGTTTTTCCTTCAATCCATTTAGAGAAAAAATCTGCAATAAATACTGGAATTAAAGTAAAGGCAAATTTACCAAATAAAAAGGAAAGGATACCTACAACTGCAACCCCTAAAATCATTTGCAATCTTGAGCCTTCCTCTTTATGCTCTTCTTCTTCGCCAGGTGTAACGTCGTAACGGTCCCCTGAAAATTGCATATGACGAGAGCCTAAACCAGCTGATTCAATCAGTGCTACTACGCCTCGTATCAATGGAATTTTTTTAAGCTTTTGTAAAATAGGGTTTTGAACTTTTTTAAAATGATAATAATCGATGGAATCATCGTTACGGCGAATGGCAGTAATCGTATGTTCCTTTCCTCCGAACATTACACCCTCTAATTGTGCTTGTCCCCCGTATACAGGTGAATTGCTCAAGGCTAACACCACTCTCTTTATATATTTCAACTGTACCATTGTACTAAATTTAGTGAAAAACCTCTAGAGTTACGCATAGTAAAATTTCTATATGGATACACTAATCGTACAGTTTAGGGAATGATTAACGTTTAAAAATTAACTCGTAGTACAAGTTAGGAGGATTTTACTTGAGAGTAGCTAGTATAACATCGCTAGTCGGTGCGCTTGTTTTAGCATTGTGTTTAAAGGGGCTTCATTACTTTCATCTTATTAAATGGAATCCAATAGGTTTTTATAAGAAGTGGGATTTATTCGAAGGCAGTTCAAAACTATTTCAATGGAGCTTTTTCATTTTAGTCTTATTCATGATTGGGTTTTTATTATACATTACGTTGAGATATGTTTATATTATCCCAGCTGTGCTTTCATCTTTTATGCTCGGCCTTATCGTGTCAATCACATTAGAATGGATTGTTCTTGATTTACCTTTACAATCTTCTTCCTTTAAAAAATTATCGATTCCTTTTATGGTCATTGTTATTTGTCTATTACGTTTCTTGCTTGAAACTGCAAACTTTCATCAGAAGGAGCATACAGCACAAAAAGGAAATTAGTTGCTGTATGCTCCTTGTATGATAAAATAATGGCAAGTACATAGAAAGAGGCGAATATGCGTGAAGTTATTATGTTTGAATGGACCTAACTTAAATCGACTAGGTAAAAGAGAGCCACATATTTATGGTTATGAGACGTTGGAAGATGTGAAAAACAATATTCAGAATCTTGCGGCGTCTTTAGGTGCTACTGTCGAGTTTCGTCAATCTAATCATGAAGGGGTACTTGTTGATTGGGTGCATGAGGCGGAGGATGGAAAATATGATGGTATTATCTTTAATCCCGGTGCATATACCCATACAAGCATAGCTTTACATGATGCAATTGCAGGGATTTCTGTGCCGGTCATAGAAGTACATATTTCAAATATCCATAAACGTGAGGCTTTCCGTCATCATTCTTATCTCGCTCCGGCATGCCTTGGTCAAATCTCTGGACTAGGTACGAAAGGCTATGAACTGGCACTACGCACATTTATTGAGAGGGAGAATTGATTATGTTGAAATTGCAAAAGCTACGTAAGACACTTCAAGAACAAAATCTCGATGGCATTTTAATTACGAACGGATACAACCGTCGTTATATGACTGGTTTTACAGGGACAGCGGGCGTAGCAATCGTGTCTCAAAATGATGCTGTGTTTATCACGGATTTTCGTTACACAGAGCAAGCAGCCGCGCAAATACAGGATTTCCACATTGTCAAACATGAGGCGACAATCATTGAAGAAATTGCAACGCAAGTAAAAAACATGGGTATCAAATTATTGGGCTTTGAGAAAGATACTGTTAGCTATGGCACATATGAGCTATATAAAAATAATATTCAAGCTGATTTAGTACCGATTTCTGGGCTAATTGAAAAAATTCGCTTGATTAAGACGCAACAAGAGATTAATATTATTAAGGTTGCGTGTGAAATTGCTGATCACGCATTTACACATATCTTAAACTTCATCAAGCCAGGTAAAACAGAGCTTGAGGTTTCGAATGAATTAGAATTTTTCATGCGTAAACAAGGAGCAACTCAGTCCTCGTTTGATACAATTGTTGCGTCTGGTCTTCGCTCAGCCTTACCACATGGTGTAGCAACGAATAAAGTGATTGAAAAAGGCGACTTTGTCACATTAGACTATGGAGCACTGTACAATGGCTATATCTCGGATATTACACGTACTGTTGCAGTAGGCGAGCCATCTGAAAAATTAGTGGATATGTACAACGCAGTACTTGCTTCCCAGCTTTTAGCACTTGAAAAGGTTGGCCCTGGCTTAACAGGGATCCAAGCAGATGCGATTGCACGTAACTACTTAAAAGAAAAGGGATATGGCGAGGCATTTGGTCATTCATTAGGACATGGGATTGGTCTTGAAGTACATGAAGGCCCTGGCTTATCAATGCGTTCAGAAGCGGTGCTAGAGCCAGGTATGGCCGTAACGATTGAACCAGGAATGTATTTACCAGGAATCGGTGGTGTTCGTATCGAGGACGATATTTTAATCACAGAGACAGGTAATGAACTGCTAACTCATTCGTCAAAAGAACTTATTATTTTGTAAACTATGGAGGAACACAAATGATTTCAGTAAACGATTTCCGTACAGGCCTAACTATTATTGTAGATGGCCAATTATATCGCGTGTTAGATTTCCAACACGTTAAACCAGGTAAAGGTGCTGCGTTCGTACGCTCTAAATTACGTAACCTACGTAACGGTTCAGTAAATGAAAAAACTTTCCGTGCTGGTGAGAAAGTTGAAAAAGCACAAATCGATAACCGTAAAATGCAATACCTTTATGCACAAGGTGATGAGCATGTTTTCATGGACTTAGAATCATATGAGCAAACTGAACTTGCTTCAGCTGCCATTGAATATGAATTAAAATTCTTAAAAGAAAACATGGAAGTTCATATTCAATCATACCAAAGTGAAATGTTAGGTGTTGAATTACCAAACACTGTTACGCTAGAAGTAACAGAAACAGAGCCTGGTATTAAAGGTGATACAGCTTCAGGTGGTACAAAACCTGCAACTCTTGAAACAGGTCTTATTGTACAAGTGCCATTCTTCGTAAACCAAGGTGACATGTTAATTATCAATACTGAAGAAGGTTCTTACGTTTCTCGTGGGTAATGAATAAAAATATCCGACCTACTCTTTTTTAAGGGTAGGTTTTTTATTTTACATATAAAGTACAGATAGCTCCCTTTTTTACTAATAGAAAAATTTGTTTCTATTATTTAAAATGTGGTCATAATTGGAAGATTTGTTTACAATAATAGTAAGGAGTGAATGCTATGCTACAAACTTTTGAAATATCATATCCAATAATACAGGCGCCAATGGCTGGTGTAACTACGCCAAAATTTGTGGCTGCCTGTGTAGAACAAGGTGTTTTAGGCTCGATTGGAGCGGGCTATTTAGATGGTGAGCAAACAAAAAGCTTTATTCAGGAAGTTAAAAAGCTAACGAAAAAGCCATTTGCGATTAATTTATTTGTACAAGAAGAACCACGAATTGATATAGATGTTCTTCAAAAAGCTCGAATGGCTCTACAGCCGTTTTATGATGAACTTGGACTATCACCTGTACAAAGTGTCATGTCCAAGGAAGTATTTGAAGAACAAGTACAAGCTGTTCTTGATGAAAACGTAGCCATTTGTTCCTTTACATTTGGTATTCCTTCAGCAGATGTCATTCATCGTTTAAAGGACAACCAAGTTTATGTTATTGGTACAGCTACTACACTAGAGGAAGCGAAGCGTGTAGAACAAGCAGGGATGCAAGCGGTTGTTCTTCAGGGTGGCGAAGCTGGTGGTCATCGTGGTTCCTTCACGGAACCTATGCAATTAATTGATTTGCATGATTTACTGCAGCAGGTTGTAGGGCAAATTTCCATACCAATTATTGCTGCTGGAGGCATTGTTACAAAGGAAGATGTAAGCAAAGCACTAGCAATGGGTGCACAAGCGGTTCAAATTGGTACAGCCTTACTTGTAGCAGATGAGTGTGAAATTTCACCTCTTTATAAAAATGCCTTGCTTCAATCGGAAGCACAACAAACGACGATTACACGTGCTTTTTCTGGGAAACCAGCAAGAGGCTTAGCAAATGGTTTTACCGAACGTATGAAGAATGCTACTGTAGCCCCTTATCCATTGCAAAATGATCTAACTACAACTATTCGTAAAGAAGGCGCAAAACAGGGTAAAGCCGACTATTTATCGATGTGGATGGGCGAAAAGAGTTATTTAGTGAAACAACCAGGTACTGTGAAAAGCATCATTGAAAAGCTACTTTAACTTCTTTCAGCAATTGTTTTCGTAGTGAAAGCGAGGCGTCAGCTACAATTGTTTTCGTAGCGAAACTATAGGTGGTAGCAAATGCAAGGTGTCTAACATCCACTGAAAGAAGTTCAGCTCCCGGCGTTACGCAAGCAAGAAGGGGGCTTTGGGCTGCGCAAAGCCGACCCCGAACGCAATGATGCCGAGGCGTCATTAATTTCATAAAAATACTAAGATCTCTATACGTAAGTATGGAGGTCTTTTTTGTGTGGTAGCGACATATATTGCTGTACACGAGGGGGCGTATGAAATGGAATTACAAGACGTATTAAGAGTCGCTGGAGTGGGACTAGTAGTTGCGCTTCTTCATGTCTTCTTTGATCAAACAGGAAAGAAAGAATTTTCATTTTTCCTATTTTTCATTGCCTATTTATATATGACAGCGGAATTACTGCGATTTTTACGTCTATTTTTTAATGAGATCCTCACATTCTTTCAATGGCTGACCTCATCAGGGTAGGTAAATGGAAATTGTCATCGTTGCTGTTGTCATGCTGCTTTTATTATTGCTTATAAAAGAAGTCATACAGCCACTCCATGCGCTAATTAGTGTAATGTTTTCGTTTTTGCTTTTCGGTATGTTGTTTTCGACACTCTTATTGCCATTCATCAAGCAATTACTTGAGACATTAGCATTTTTGCCTTATGCAAAAGCCATTGTGGTAAGTGCTAGCCTTTTTTATATCGGGCAATGGGTGTCGATGTTACTGGTAGAACAAAACTATAAAGTACTCGGGCACATCGTCTATGATGGCGTCAAAATTGTTATTTTGTTGTACTGGTTTAAGGAGTTTTTGGCTGTTTTACAGGAGGTGTCGGCCATTTTACAACGGCTAAACTAAGGGGCGAAGACATTGCTAGAGCAAATATTTTCGTTTTTAATTGATCCATTCTTTCTATTGCTGAAGATGACGCTTATTTTATGTGGCTATGTCATTATTATTTTGATTATCAATATGATTTTACCAGAATTTGAAAAAGGGACAAGGATACTTTTTTTTCTTATAGTCCTTGCAACAATAGGACCTGTCGTTGTGAATTCATTTAATTTAATAGACGATATCGCAAAGGGACTTGCTCATATTTTTACTGCATTTTATCCCATTCTTACTTCAAGTTTTCTTTTATCAAGCAGCATTACAGCGATTGCTTCTTGGCAGCCTTTTTTACTTTTTTTTGTACAAGTATTAACGATTATTAGTAGTAAATGGCTTATTCCGGGAGTGCTTCTTGCCATTGTTTTTGATGTTTGCAGTGTCATCGTTAAAGAAATTTCGTTTACGAGAATTGCTGAATTGATTCGTTTTACCATTATGAGTATCGTCTCTGCATCAGTTATTTGTTACATCATTTTAATGTCGGCGAGTGGTGTTGCTGCTTTTAGTGTCAACGCAGCTGTTGCAGAGCCTGTGAAAAAATTAATAGAGGAAAATATTCCAGTTGTCGGTTCCTTTATAGTAGATAGTTTTTCAATGTTCCAGCATATGACACAATTTGCTTCTTCTATTAGTAGTATTACTGCGTTTATAGCGGTTATTACCGTGTCGTTCATTCCTACAGTGCAGCTTGTTGTTGCTGCCTATTCGTTGAAAATGTTAGCTGCTATTTTAGAGCCAATCGCCTTTGATGATATTTGTAGACTTCTAGATCATGTTAGTAAATCTCTATTTACATTATGTGCTGTATCATTTCTAATTGCTTTTTCGTTTATGTTTTCTTGTTTATTCCTCATTGTTTTTGTGCAAGTTATGGCTGGAGGGAGATAAATTGATTCTTTTATTAGCAATTCTCTTTATCTGTCAGATATTCGTGTTTCTAACAGACGATAAAGAAATAATTTTACTTACAAAGCTTGTCATTACGTTAGTATTTTTGCAATTGCTATTAAAGATTCCATTTATCAATTCATAGGAGGAAACAAGCGTACATACACTTGAAAAAGAGAAGAGATGAAAGGAGGCAATGTACAAGTGATGTGGAAAAGAAACCAAAAAAAACAACGTCATTTTTAGTCTTAATGCTGATCGCTGCCTCCGTGGGAATTTTCATCATTTTACCAATGTATCAAACGAATACAACGAATGGGCAAGTATCACCGAAAACCAATGAAGAAAAACTTGAACAGACATTGAAGGCTATGAAAGGTGTTGGGGAGGTAAAAGTCTATTTTTATTACGGAGATATGACAGATGAGAAGGATGACAATCAACTTTTCAGTCAATATTTTCGAGGAACTGAACAAGGCACGAAAGAAGTAACAGGGATACTAATTGTTTCAAAAGGAGCATCAGATATCTTTGTTAAAAATGAAATTCGTGCGGTTGTTAGTCAAGTAATGCAATTACCGATTCATCGAATTATTATCGTTCCAATGGAAAATAAGGAGGAAAAGTAAATGCGCGTACGTAGAAGAACAGTTTGGTTTATGACATTATTAAGTCTAGTAGCGGTTATTTCAGTGTATTATTTGGTTGATCCAGCAAAACAATTTAATGGACTAACTATTTTCACAGATGACGCATTACAGCAAACTGCAGTATCAGGTGTGACTGATCAAGAAGCAACGAAAGAGGGAGAGACGAAGGAAGTATCTTCTCCAAGCCATTTATTTGAAGAGATGCGCATGCAAGTTAGTGATGAAAGAAGCCAGCTTCGTTCGCAATTAGAGCAGAAAATCGGTTCACAAGATTATTCAGCAGAAGATAAAAGTAAAGCTTATAATGAGATGGATAGCCTTATAAAACAAGAATCCTCTGAAGCAATGTTAGAGATGCTTATTAAATCTTTAGGATACTCCGATGCATTTGTACGAGCAGACGGTGATAAAGTACAGGTAACTGTTATGGCGGAGGAGCTATCAAAAGCTCAAGCGAATGAAATTATTTATTTAGTGAGAACAGAAATGGAAGGCGCGAATGACGTCCTAGTAAAATTCAGTGCAAATAGTAACAATTAAAAATAACAAGAAAAATACTAATATTCTGTTTATTTGAAATCGTTGTTATATATCAGTATCATGAAAAGGCTTTCGTTTAGTAAAAGAAAGCCTTTTGTTTTGTTCATATTTACTTAATTTGCATTAAAGTATTTCAAATTGTTCGAAAAAAATATAGAATAGTGCTTGTAGTAGATTTTATTTCATAAGGAGAGTTAGGAAAATGTTCAAAATTCAAGAAATTCGTGAAATCATTAAATTGGTAGATTCTTCTTCAATTGACGAGTTCGTTTATGAAGCAGATGGGGCAAAAGTTAAATTAAAAAAGAATGGTGTTGTTGTTACTGAAACTGTAGCACCTAAAAAAGAAGTAGTGGCACCTGTTGTACAACAATCTGCACCAGCAGCGGCTCCTGTAGCACCAGCTGCTCCAGCAAAAGCTGAAGAAGCACCAGCTGCAGCACCAGTAAATAACGACCCATCGTTACATAAAATTGTATCTCCGATGGTCGGTACTTTTTATCAATCTCCAAACCCAGATTCACCAGCTTACGTTAAAGTGGGGGACAAAGTTGGTAATGAAACAATCGTATGTATCGTAGAAGCTATGAAACTTTTCAACGAAATTGAAGCAGAAGTTCAAGGGGAAATCGTTGAAGTACTTGTTAAAGACGGTGAATTAGTAGAATACGGACAACCATTATTCCTTGTAAAAGCTGAGTAAGGAGTGCACAACTATGAAAAAAGTTTTAATTGCAAACCGCGGCGAAATCGCTGTGCGTATCATTCGTGCTTGTAAAGAGTTAGGCATTCAATCTGTTGCCGTATATTCAGAAGCAGACGCAGACGCATTACATGTGAAATTAGCAGACGAAGCATATTGCATCGGACCAAAGTTATCAAAGGATTCATATCTTAGCTTCCCAGCTTTACTGAGCGTAGCAGAAAAAACAGGTGCAGACGGTATCCATCCAGGTTACGGTTTCGTATCTGAAAACGCTGACTTCGCTGAAGCTTGTGAAAACGCAGGCATTAAATTCATTGGACCTTCATCAGATTCAATTAAAATTATGGGTATTAAAGATGTTGCACGTACAACAATGGAAGCAGCAGATGTTCCACTTGTTCCGGGTACTGGTATTGTTCCAGATATCGAAACAGGTAAAGAATGGGCTGCTAAAATTGGGTACCCAGTTATCATCAAAGCAACTGCTGGTGGTGGCGGTAAAGGTATCCGTGTAGCACGTACAGAAGAAGACCTTGTAAAAGGCATTGAAATTACGCAAAAAGAGGCTGCTGCAGCATTCGGTAACCCTGGCGTATATTTAGAAAAATTCATCGAGTACTTCCGTCACTGTGAAATCCAAGTATTAGCGGATGGCTATGGTAACGTTGTACATTTAGGTGAACGTGACTGTACAGTTCAACGTCGTATGCAGAAATTAGTAGAGGAAGCTCCGTCTCCAGCACTATCTTCAGAGCGTCGTGCTGAGATGGGTGCGGCTGCCGTTAAAGCTGCACAAGCTTGTAACTATGAAGGTGCTGGAACAATCGAGTTTATTTATGACTATAGAGAAGATAAATTCTACTTCATGGAAATGAATACTCGTATCCAAGTAGAACACCCAGTAACAGAAATGATTTCTGGTGTTGATCTTGTGCAACAACAATTAAAAATTGCATCTGGTGAAAAACTTCCTTTCACTCAAGATGATATTCAATTAAATGGATGGGCAATTGAATGCCGTATTAACGCAGAAAATGCTTATAAAAACTTCATGCCATCAGCTGGTACTGTAGATACTTATGTAACTCCAGGTGGCTACGGTGTACGTATTGACTCTGCAGTTTATGCTGGTTATACAATCCCGCCATATTATGATTCTATGGTTGCAAAACTAATTGTTCATGCAAATACACGTGAAGAAGCGATTGCGAAAATGAATCGTGCGCTTAGCGAATTCGAAGTATCTGGTCCTGGGATCAATACAACAATTCCATTCCACCAAGCATTGATGAACAATGATGTTTTCAAATCAGCACAATTCAATACGAAGTTCCTTGAAGAGAATGATGTATTGGGGACAAGCAAGTAATTGATTTGATTTAAGGAATAGAACACATTCCAAATATCCAATAAAAATACCTTCTAACTTTTATTAGTTAGGAGGTTTTTTATTTGGCTAGAAAAGGTCAGCGTACAGTTTTTGATTTAGAGGATGTATACAGCTACCAAGTTTTGGGGGTATGTTTAAAGAGGAAGATGCTATCATGGGAAAGTATTGTGGTAGATGTGCTTTGAAATGGGAGTAGAAAAAAATAAGAAGTATTTATCTCAAATGGGGTGGGTATTTTTTGTTTCCGGCATTCTTCGGTATAAGAGCTTAAGAGTTTCGACCCCTTTTAGAAGCACATCATTTGGATATGTTATAATTAAATTTATGGAGAAATGTACACTATCGGTGTTGTTAAAAAGAGATAGGGGGCAGATGATGAATAACGAATATTTCGTCGGTTGGGGTACATTGGCGTTGATAAATGCTGCACTTGCACAAGGGAAGAATAGAACAGGGTTAAATTGGTTTTTACTTTCTCTTGTATTAGGTCCATTTGCAACACTAATTTTGTTATTTGTTGAAAAGAGACAGTAACGCTACATATTCACGATAATTGATATAAGTTAATCAAGGGAGAAGCGTGGACATGTAGACTCTCGCTTATTCAACTATTTGGGTGTTTAATAAATGTAAGTCGATTATAGATCTGCTTATTTAATAGTGCCATAACTTAAACCTTCTGACTTTACTGTCAGGGGGTTTTTTACTTGTCTGAAATTAATTAGCGTTATGGTAAAGTTGATGGCTTTTTGTGCTTAGATTACTTCTGCAGTCAATTTCATTTGTTGAGCAATTCCCTTTCCTTCACCAATCCATGATTTTCTATGTTACAATATTTTGTAGATTGAATTTTCAGGTATTTGAAGGGTGGGTGAAAAAGTATTGAAAAAATTGTTATTTTTAGTGCTTTTGACAATGTTAATTTTAACAGCATGTAATTCATCGACGTTGAGTATTAGTGAAATTGAGATAGTTCCAGATAAAGTGCAAAAGGTAATAGATGAAAAATATACACTTCAAAAAATCAATGTAGTAGATAAGGATTTTTCTTATGTGGTTTTTCGGTCAAAAGGCACAGTTACATCAGACCTTGAAACGCAAGGTGATACATTGATAATAAAGTTAGATGTTACGAATCAACAGGATAATGCAATAAAACAACATGTTTATAAATTAACGTTAGATCCGGACCTTGATACGATTGATATTCACATCAATGGTAAATCTACCCCTATTGATAATGTAACAGGGATAAAATAAGGCGATTAATGACTTTTCAATAGCCATCTCACATAAAGAGCCGTTTACAAATAATGAATAGGGTGATTGTATGGAGGGATTTGAACTTTCATTTAAAAATAAAGCAGTACGAGTTTGGTTTTGTACGATGCTACCAGCAATTATTTTAACTATTGTCCTTAATATTGTTTTGCCTAATGAGCAAAGTAGATTTGTTTCATTAGGTTTATCACTAGTTACAATCTTATACTTTGTCTGGTTTGTGATTTATTCTAAAAAGAAACGCAAATAATATATAAGATGGCGAAGAAATCTTCATAGATATCTTCGCTTTTTGTTTTTATTGAGAGGTTATTTGATTTAACGCCTAACTTCTTGAATTTATCGACATAAACCAGATCCAAATAAATTAAAGCGTCTTTACGAAGCCAAACCTTCCTTTTTATAGTATAATAAGCGTAAGTACAGCATTTGTTTGTGATGTGTAAGGGAAAGGATGATATTTGTATGGCAGAGAAAGTAGGACAATCTTTCGTACAACCAACGCCTTCTGGTAAAGAAGAACTTGGGAAAATTGAAGTAGCAGCTGAAGTAATCGAGGTTGTTGCTGGAATCGCAGTGAACGAGGTAGAAGGGGTTGCTGCAACTCGCGGTAATATTGCTACGGGCGTAGTTGAACGCTTCGGTAAAAAAGTTCACAATAAAGGCATTAAATCGGGTGTTACTGAAACTGGTGAGATTGCCATTGATGTATTTTGCTCTGTAAAATACGGCTATACAATCCCAAAAGTGGCGAAGGAAGTTCAAACTCAAATTCGCCAAGCGATTTTTAATATGACTGCACTTGAAACAGCTGAAGTGAATGTCCATATTACTGGCATTCTCTTTGAAAAAGAAGAAGTAGCTGTACAAGAATAAAAAGAAGGGTTGCCTTATACAGGGCAATCCTTCTTTTTACGTTGTTTACGGAAATTGTTTAGCAGTGATTAAGTATAGCTACTTTATTATATTTCAATATGCTTTGGCTTTCTCCAGAACAAAGCAAGGATAACGCCGAGTGTTAAAACAATTGTTGCAAAGTAATACGGATAGTTCAAATTGATATCGAATAATACCCCACCTAAAATAGGACCGAATATATTTCCGAGACTTGTAAACATGGAGTTCATGCCACCAACGAATCCTTGTTCATTACCAGCAATTTTAGATAAATAAGAGGTAACGGCAGGACGAATTAAATCGAAGCCGACGAAAATAAAGAATGTGACAAATAATATTGCGAAATAGTGGCTTACAAATGTCATAGCCAATGTTAAAACAGCAGATAGGACGAGTGAATAACGGATAAGATTAATCTCGCCCATTTTCTTTGTCAGCCAATCAAATAATATTAGCTGAGCAAGAGCCCCAACTACTCCGCTTCCCGTAATAATAATCGCGATATCTGAAGGTGTAAATGCGAATTTATGATCTACAAATAAACTAAATAACGATTCAAATGCAGCTAAACCAAATGATAGTACGAAAATAAGCACGAATGGAATAAGGTATAGTGGGCTAAAAATACGCTTCATGCTGCCTAAAATTGATGGTGCAGACTGTTCATCATCATCAGCACGTGTCGGTTCTTTTAGTAAAATAAATGACAAGAGCGCTGCTAAAAATCCGAGTATACCAGCAGCATAAAATGGTATGCGCGTTCCGAATTCGGCTAAAAATCCACCGATACCAGGTCCGATAATGAAGCCCGTACTAATCGCTGCACTCATATAACCCAAAGCCTTTGGACGTTGTGACAAGGTTGTAATATCAGCGATATATGCAGTTACCGCAGGCATGATGAAAGCAGCACTGATACCGCCTAACATACGTGAGATAAAGAGTATTTCAACTGAGCGTCCAAGACCAAATAATAGCTCTGAAAAACCAAATATAAATAGACCCGCAACGATCATAATTTTACGGCCAATGTTATCCACCATTTTACCAGAAATCGGTGAGAAGATAAGCTGAGTGATAGCAAATGCGGCCACCATATAGCCAACGACAGAGCCTGAAATTTTCAGCTCATTCATGAGTGTCGGTAGCACAGGTATAACTAAACCAATACCTAAAAAGGCAATGAATAAATTCGATAATAAAATACTTAAGGTTAAAAGTTGTTTCTTATTCATATTGTTCTCCTTCAATCTTTCACGATACATGAATCAAAATCTACTAGAATATTTCCACGTAATACAATAAACCCTATAGTAACTATAGGGTCAAAAGATTTGTTTTAACTTCTTTCGGCCTGTTACGGACACAATTATGCCTATGCTTAATTGATTTTTATAGTGTGGAAGTATTCGTCGCGGTTATACAAAGTGTTTTATATTTCTATAATGCTCCGAAGGTAATGGGGCAGGCATAGTTATTTTTCTAAGTTCATTCATAAAATGCCTTTACTAGTAAGAGCTAAAGAAGTTTCGTATCGCATCAAAACGAATTTTATGTTTACAATCATCGCAATAAAATAGGTGCGATTTGCGTTCTTTGAATTGTTTATATTGTTCCTCCCCTTCATATACTTTGAAAGTTCTTTTGTAGCTTGTACATGTAATAAACACCTCAAAAGATGATAATTAATTTCCTTAATTATAACATTCTTGGTATTTAAATAATAAAGGATGATTTTTTAATTTCAATATATTTCTTAGTAAAGTTAATTGCAGGGTGTTAAAATAAGCAAAAAGTTGCTTGAAAAAGGTATCAGATTATTGAAAACTTGCTTGAATTCGTGTTTCTCTTACGAATTTATGCTATTATAAACCTTAATGCCACTTAAGAAGGAGAGCTTTACATGAAACGACATGAAGCACGCGAAAAAGCGTTGCAAGTTTTGTTTCAGCTAGACAATACCGATCTAACAGTAGAAGAAGCAATGGGTCATATTAAAGGCCAACCAACAAATGTCTTCTATGAAAAGATTGTTACTGGAACAGTTGAACATTTGGAGGAAATCGATGCTGCTTTAGAACAGCATCTTGAAAAGTGGTCGCTTGCCCGTTTACCTAAAATTGAAAGAACGGTTTTACGTCTAGCTGTATACGAAATTTTATACATGCCAGAAACACCAAAAAGAGTAGTACTTAATGAAGCAATCGAGTTATGCAAAACATTTGGCGACAATGGTTCGTCTAAATTTGTTAATGGCGTACTTTCTAAATTTACAGAACAATAACATGTGTTGAATTGGAAGGAGTAACTAAGGTCTATGTCAAGTGCAATTATTAATGGTAAAGAAATTGGTCAAGAAATTCGTAATTCAGTAGCAGAGCGAGTAACGCGTTTAAAAGAGCAAGGATTAACACCAGGCTTAGCGGTTGTTTTAGTTGGAGACAACCAAGCCTCAGCTACATATGTGAGAAATAAGCAAAAATCTTGTGAAGCCATCGGTATGTTTTCAGAGCTAATCAAACTACCAGAAGAAACTACACAAGAATCATTATTAGCACAAATTGAATTATTAAATAATCGTGAAGATATTCATGGTATTTTAGTACAATTACCACTCCCAAAACATATTGATGAGGATATTGTTATTGCCACAATTGCTGTTGAAAAAGACGTTGATGGCTTCTCACCGGTAAGTGTTGGGAAAATGATGCTTGGCCAAGAAACATTTTTGCCTTGTACACCGTTTGGCGTAATGAAGCTTCTTGAATTTTCAGGAATCGAAATAGCAGGAAAGCATGCGGTCATCGTAGGGCGTAGTCATATCGTTGGGAAGCCAATGGGACAACTTCTACTACAAAAGGATGCAACTGTGACATATACGCATTCCAAAACACCAAATTTACCTTCGTTCACTAAACAAGCAGATATTTTAATTGCGGCAGTTGGACGTGCGAACTTTATTACAAAAGAGCATGTTAAAGAAGGCGCAGTTGTGATAGATGTTGGAATCAATCGTGATGAAAACAACAAGCTTTGTGGTGACGTAAACTTCAATGAGGTTGATGGAATTGCGTCTCATATAACACCTGTACCAGGCGGTGTAGGACCAATGACAATTACGATGTTACTATTCAACACTGTTCAAGCAGCAGAAAATAAGCTTGAACATACAGTTAAGCTATAATTTTGAATGACTCTTTATAAAAAGCTATCTCAATTTTTTGAGATAGCTTTTTTGTATGATTAAGTATTTCGAGAACTTTCACGTTGTTTTTAACGTCTAATATAACGTTTGGGTCATACATATGAATAGGGAGGTTTTTATGGAAAACATAGATTTAATACTGATTATCAAACATATTATTATCGGTCTTGTCCAAGGATTTACCGAGCCAATTCCTGTATCATCAAGCGGGCATGTTATGATTGCAAGTGAAATTCTTGGTCTTGGTGAGCAAGGATTTACTTTTGCTATTTTAACGAACACAGCATCTTTACTAGCTATTGTCTATATTTATCGAAAGGATATTATCCGACTCATCACAAATTTTTTCCTTTATCTTAAAACAGGAGAGAATCGTTATAAAGCGGATTTTCGTTTTTCCATATTCATTGTGATTGGTTCTATTCCAGCGGGCATTTTAGGTGTTTTATTAAGTGATGTTATTGCGGATAATGTTAGTATGACAACGATTGCACTTATGCTATTTGTGACAGGTATTGCCCTATGGCTAATTCGTAATATGCGTGGTACGAAAAGGGATGCGGATTTGACTGCGAAAGACGCCATCATCGTAGGTCTTGGTCAAGCTGTAGCATTAACTCCTGGTATTAGTCGTTCAGGAGCAACGATTATTTCAGCCATTGCAGTTGGTATGAAACAGGAAACCGCTTTACGATTTTCCTTCATGCTTTATATTCCTGTAAGTCTTGGAGGGGTTGTCCTTGGAATTTCAGATTTTTTAGATGAGCCAAATAAAAGTGCATTAGCAATTCCTTATGCTGCGACATTTATTGCGACATTATTTATGACTTATTTTGCAATGCGTTGGTTTATGGGAATCATGAAAAGTGGCAAGCTTAGCTACTTTACATATTATTGCTTTCTTGTAGGTACGCTTCTTTTAATATTTTATTAATTTAAAATGCCTCATAACTTTAAATAGTTATGAGGTTTTCTTGTTAGTTGAAAAAATGAAATGGTAGGTTTTTGACTTCTATCCATCATTTCGACGATTCTATCCGTCGTTCTGGCGGTTCATACCGTCACTAGGCCAGTTTTATCCGTCGTTTCAATCCGTCACTTCGCCTGTTTTATCCGTCGTCGAAGCTGTTTTTTCCCTCACTCCGTCTTCTTACCGTCACTCGGACTCTTCTATTCGCTCCCCAGCAAAGCACTCAGTAGAAACGCAACTCCACCCCTTATTTCGTCGAAAAGACATACTTTATCTAATACGAGATCTTAAGATATGTTATAGTAAGGTTTTCATTTCTATAAAAGACAGTCGTTTTTTCAAGCGAAACTGTATTTTGGCACGTCAGGCACAATAAAAAATGTTATGATAGGTGTAGTTTTGTGAAAAACTTGATTTTAGTAAAGGAGCCGGAAAAATGACATCTGCTTCTTATTTAACTGTAAAAGCATTAACAAAATATATTAAACGGAAATTTGATGCTGATCCGCATTTACGTGAAGTCTATGTAAAGGGAGAGTTATCCAATGTCAAGATTCATCAATCGGGGCATATTTACTTTACATTAAAGGATGATGGAGCACGGATTGCGGCTACAATGTTTAAATCAGCAGCCGGAAAGTTGGCGTTTGAACCTAAGGAAGGTATGCAAGTATTTATTCGTGGAGATGTAAACGTTTACGAAGGCTACGGTACATATCAACTATATGTACAGGAAATGCAACCAGATGGAATCGGTAGCTTGTTTGTTGCCTTTAACCAGCTGAAAGAGCAGTTACAAAAAGAAGGGCTTTTTAAACCTGAATGGAAACAACCAATTCCGAGATTTCCTGAAAAAATCGGGGTTTTAACGTCGACAACAGGTGCAGCCATTCGAGATATCTGTACAACATTAAAGAGACGTTATCCACTTGCTGAAATTTTTATTTATCCTACCCTTGTACAGGGAGCGCAAGCAGCGCCAAATATTGTTCGCAATATTGAGAGCGCAAATATTGATGCGAGTTGTGATGTACTGATTGTTGGGCGTGGTGGAGGATCGATTGAGGATTTATGGGCATTTAATGAGGAAGTTGTCGCAAGAGCGATTTTTGAAAGTCGTATCCCTATTATTAGTGCAGTAGGTCATGAAACAGATACAACTATAGCGGATTATGTAGCTGATTTGCGTGCACCGACACCAACAGCAGCGGCTGAGATGGCTGTACCTGATCAACAGGATTTATTTCAGCGGGTACTTACACAAAAATCACAGCTCCACCAAATTGTAAGAGCGCAACTTATTGCAGAACGGCAACGTCTAAATAAGCTCCAACAGTCTTATCCGCTGTCAATGCCAGAACGTCTATATCGACCATTTACGGAAAGGCTAGCACAACTTGAGTCGGGATTGCAAAAAGCAATGCAGGTCGATTTAATGAAGAAAACAGCGCAGTTTCAACAATTACGTAGTGCAGTAGAGCAGCACTCACCGAAAAAAGCATTAGCTTTCCATCAACGAGAGCTAGAAGCACATGTCCAACAATTAACTCGTGCTACAACACATTATGTAACGAAGCAAAAACAACAATTTGAGGCAACCGTCAGAACTTTAGAAGCATTGAATCCGCTTGCCATATTAACAAGGGGCTTTACGGTAGCTTATAAAGATCAACAAATGTTGAAATCAGCAGCTGATGTTAAGCCACAGGATCAATTAACACTTTCTTTCCATGATGGAAAGGTAATTGCTGATGTGGTAAAGATCTTGCCTAAAAATGAGGGGGAATAATTGTGGCAGAGAAACAACAAACTTTCGCAGAAGCAATGACGGCACTTGAGGAAATTGTCCGCCAGCTAGAGCAAGGTGATGTGCCGCTAGAAAATGCGATTGATTTATATAAACAAGGCATGGAGCTTTCGCAATTTTGCCATAGCAAGCTACAAAATGCTGAAGAGCAGTTAATTTCAATTGTCCAAGAGACAGGTGAAACGACAGCATTTGATCCACTAAAGGGAGAGAAATAAGAAATGAACGAGCAATTAAAGCATTTTATTGAAAGCAACATACCACAAGTTGAAGCTGAAATGTTTACACTAGTTGAGAAAATTGACGCACCAGCCAATTTAAAAGAGTCAATGCTTTATTCATTAAAAGCTGGAGGTAAACGTATTCGCCCTCTTTTCGTTTTGGCTGTTCTTGAACTATACAAACAAAATTTAAAGAATGGTTTAACTGTAGGATCAGTCATTGAAATCATCCATACGTATTCGTTAATCCATGATGATTTACCAAGTATGGATAATGACGATTTCCGTCGAGGTAAGCCGACAAACCATAAAGTTTATGGCGATGCATTAGCGACACTTGCAGGTGATGCATTGAATACACTTGCGTTTGGCATTTTAGCACGCATGGAAGTATCAGCTGAAAAACGTATTGAACTTGTCGGTCTGTTAAGTAAAGCAGCTGGTGCAGAAGGTATGGTTGGGGGTCAAGTACTCGATATAGAAGGTGAAAAGCGTCAGCTGAACTTAGCTGAGCTTGAGCATGTCCATATTAATAAAACGGGTGCTTTACTACGATTTAGTATTGAAGCGGGAGCGGTGTTAGCTGATGTATCGCAAGAAGAGCGCGAAACTTTAAAAGAATATGCGCATCATATCGGCCTTGCCTTCCAAATTCAAGACGATATTTTAGATATTGAGGGAACTACAGAAGAACTAGGGAAAACTGCAGGTAAAGATGTAGCAAGTGATAAAAGCACATACCCAGCTCTGCTAACTTTAGATGGGGCAAAGGAAAAGCTTGCTGAGCATTATCAGCATGCCAATAACGCACTAGATAAATTGCAAGTGGATGCCAGCTTATTACGTGATTTTGCAGCCTATATTGTTCATCGTAAAAACTAGGATAAAAACGAGGCGTTAAAGGCATAGAGTATGCTAGAATAGGTGAGGGCGTTTGCCAATGTGCAAACAATAAAGTGTTCGTACTTTTAGCATATTGATAACACTGTTATAATGGTGGAAACACAATTACGGTGAATAATTTATTGAAAAGGTGTGTGAGAAAGGTGGATTTAAATAAGATAACTAGTCCAGCCTTTTTAAAAAACTTAGATAAGAAGGAGCTTGAGCGACTTGCACAAGAAATTCGTGCCTTCTTAATCGAAAAATGTTCTGTCACAGGTGGTCATATCGGGCCGAACCTGGGTGTTGTGGAGTTAACGATTATGCTCCATAAAATGTTTGACAGTCCACAAGATAAGTTTTTATGGGATGTTGGCCACCAAGCTTACGTGCACAAAATTTTGACAGGTCGTGCAAGTCAATTTGACACATTACGTCAGTTCAAAGGACTTTGTGGTTTTCCGAAGCATGTGGAGAGTGAACATGATGAGTGGGAGACGGGTCATAGCTCGACATCTTTGTCAGCAGCTATGGGTATGGCTGCAGCACGTGATATTAAAAATGAAAAGAACTTCGTGATACCAATTATTGGAGATGGAGCTTTAACAGGTGGTATGGCACTAGAGGCATTAAACCATATCGGTCATGCTGAAACGAATATGATTGTCATTTTAAATGATAATGAAATGTCAATCGCTCCAAACGTCGGAGCGTTACACAATGTACTGGGACGTCTTCGTACAGCCAAGGAATATTCAAAAGCAAAAGAAGAACTGGAATCCCTTATGAATAAGATTCCTGTGCTAGGCGGTAAGCTTGCTTCAACTGCTGAACGCTTAAAGGATAGCTTAAAATATTTAGTGGTATCAGGTGTGTTCTTTGAGGAGTTAGGCTTTAAATATCTAGGGCCGATTGATGGACATGATTTCGAAGCTCTTGAGGCAACTTTATCACAAGCTAAAAAAGTAAAAGGTCCAGTGCTTGTTCATGTGATTACGAAAAAGGGCAAAGGTTATAAACCAGCTGAAGATGATACAATCGGTAATTGGCATGGGACAGGCCCTTATAAAATTGAAAATGGTGCCTTTGTAAAATCAGAGACGAAAGGTCCAGCTTGGAGTAGTTTGGTTGCCGAGACTGTTCGTAAAATTGCACATGAAGATAAACGAATTGTCACAATTACACCTGCAATGCCGGTGGGCTCGAAACTACAAGGTATCCAAAAGGATTTCCCAGAGCGTTTCTTTGATGTGGGGATTGCCGAACAACATGCAGCCACGATGGCAGCAGGTCTAGCGACGCAAAAAATGAAACCATTTTTAGCCATTTACTCAACGTTCCTTCAACGTGCCTATGACCAAGTATTACATGATATCGCACGTCCAAACTTAAATGTCTTTATAGGAATTGACCGTGCAGGCTTAGTTGGCGCAGACGGTGAAACCCATCAAGGTGTATTTGATATTGCATTCCTTCGTCATATTCCAAATATGGCAATTATGATGCCAAAAGATGAAAATGAAGGCCAACATATGGTGAAAACAGCCATTGAATATGATGGTGGTCCAATTGCGTTACGTTATCCACGAGGTAATGGCATAGGCGTTCCGTTAGACGATGAGCTTAAGACGTTACCAATTGGTAGCTGGGAAGTGTTACGTGAAGGTAAGGATGCTACGATCTTAACCTTTGGTACAACGATTCCAATGGCAATGGAAGCAGCCGGTATTTTAGCACAGCAAGGTGTAGAGATAGAAGTAGTCAATGCTCGCTTCATTAAACCAATGGATGAGGATATGCTTCATCGTATATTATCAAGCCGTAAACCAATATTAACGATTGAAGAGGCGGTTCTAAAAGGTGGTTTTGGTAGTGGTGTATTAGAATTTGCCCATGACCATGGCTATTTAACTGCACTGATCGATCGTATGGGTATACCGGATCATTTTATTGAGCATGGTAATGTAGACCAGCTTCTCGCTGAAATTCATATGACGGCTGAAGATACAGTGGCACGAATGCATGTGTTACTTCAACAAAAACAGCAAGTAGGTTTGAATAAATAATGACAAAACATCCAAAAGAACGTGTAGACATTTTACTTGTAGAGCGTGGGCTTTGCGAAACGCGAGAAAAAGCAAAGCGCTCTATTATGGCAGGGCTTGTTTTTTCTAATGAAATTCGTATCGATAAGGCGGGGGAAAAAATCGCTATTGATGCACCGCTACAAGTAAAAGGCTCTGATTTAAAATATGTTAGCCGTGGCGGCTTGAAGCTAGAAAAAGCGCTACAAATTTTTGATATGTCTGTAGAGGGGAAGCTAATGCTAGATATTGGCTCCTCTACAGGAGGATTTACCGATTGTGCATTACAAAATGGTGCAAGACATTGCTATGCATTGGACGTTGGTTCCAACCAACTAGCATGGAAAATCCGTTCTGATGAACGTGTAACTGTCATGGAAAAAACAAATTTCCGTTATACGACAGCGCCAGATTTAACAGAGGGCTTACCAGACTTTGCAACAATTGATGTCAGCTTTATTTCATTATCACTTATTTTACCTGTCTTAAAAACATTGTTAATGCCAGGTGGCGATGTAATGGCACTTGTAAAGCCTCAGTTTGAGGCTGGGAAAGAGAATGTCGGTAAAAAAGGTATTGTTCGTGATAAAAAAGTACATTTAGATGTTTTAGAAAAGACAGCTGCAATGGCGACAGAGGTTGGCTTTGTCGTTAAGGATGCTTCGTTTTCGCCAATTACAGGAGGCGAGGGGAATATTGAATTTTTATTCCATTTAGTGAATCCTATTGGTGATGAAGATGTCTCTGCATATACAGCTTTTAATACACTCGTTGAAGAAGCGCATAGTGCACTAAAATAACACGTGCTCGTTTACAGAGCCGTGTTTTTTCTTGTGCTTTTATGTTTAAAATGGTAGTGTAAATATACAAATATTCAACTATTTATAAGAGGTGACCGAGATGAACAAAGGACAACGACATATACGAATTCGGGATATTATTGCCAATCATGAAATCGAAACGCAAGATGATTTAGTCGATTTTTTAAAAGATGCAGGCTATAATGTGACACAAGCAACAGTATCACGTGATATTAAAGAACTTCATCTTGTTAAAGTACCTTTACAAGATGGACGCTATAAATATAGCCTACCCGCAGACCAACGATTCAATCCTATACAAAAATTACATCGTGCGTTAGCTGATGCTTTTGTCAGTATTGACGGTGCAACACACTTTTTAGTTATGAAGGCTCTTCCTGGTAATGCCAATGCTATTGCATCATTACTAGACCATTTAGATTGGCCTGAAATTTTAGGGACTATTTCTGGAGACGATACTATATTAATTATTTGTCGTAATGAAGATGAGCGTGAAAATACTAAAAATCGCTTATTAGAAATGCTATAAAATAGCAGGGTAATTTGATACAGAGGTGACATTTTGTGTTAAGAGAGCTAAGTATAAGAAACTTTGCCATCATCGAGGATTTAACTGTTAGTTTTTCAGGTGGTTTAACTGTTTTAACAGGTGAAACAGGAGCAGGGAAATCCATTATTATCGATGCAGTGCATTTACTTGCTGGCGGACGAGGAAATACCGAATTTATTCGTCATGGAGCTAAAAAGGCAGAATTAGGTGGTTTATTTCAAATTTCAAGTTCTGGGCATCCTGTTCATAAGAAACTTGAAGAGGCAGGCATTGAAATTGAAGAAGATACCATTATTTTACGCCGTGATTTAAATGATTCTGGAAAAAGTGTTTGTCGAGTAAACGGTAAACTTGTGCCATTATCTGTTTTACGTGATATTGGGGCTAGCCTTATCGATATTCATGGTCAGCATGAAAATCAAGAATTAATGGATGAGAAGCAGCATATCTCTTTACTTGATCATTTTGCCGAGGAACAACTTACACCAATTCAAGAGGCATACAGTTCTCAATATGATGAATATCGTTCACTAAAAAAAGAATTAGCTTCGATTTCGATTGATGAGCAGTTAATGGCGCAACGTATTGATTTGTATCAATTCCAAATGAAAGAGCTGGAGGATGCCAATTTAAAGCTTGGCGAGGAAGATGAGCTTCTTGATGAACGCCGTCGTCTAATGAATTTCAATAAGATTTTTGAACGCTCCAGTGCAGCTTATGAAGCCATTCAAGGTGAATCGAAAGGCCTTGACTGGATTGGCAATGCAATGGGAGCCTTAGAGGATGCTGCCACTATTGACGAACAATTTAAAGAGGCATCCGAATCTGTTACTACTGCATTTTATGCGTTACAAGATGCTGCGTATCAGGTTAAAAATGTGTTGGACGAATTAGAATTCGATCCTGCCCGTTTAAATGAGGTTGAGCAACGTTTAGCCTTATTACAAAATTTGAAGCGCAAATATGGCTCAACAGTTGAAGAGATTTTAGCGTATTACGATAAAATTAAAACAGAGCTAAATGAACTATTAAATCGAGACGAAATTTTGCAAGTGAAAGAACGAAAAGTGCTGGAAATGGAGACGGTACTTGAGGAGCTTGCTGCAGAACTTTCTACTGTTCGAAAAGAAGCTGCACATAATTTAAGTGAAGCTATTATGGCCGAGCTGCGTGAATTACATATGGAAAAAGCAAAATTTATTGTTAATTTTGATGAATTATCTTTCTTTGATGCAAACGGAAAAGATCAAGTAATTTTTTATATTTCTACGAATGTAGGCGAGCCACCAAAATCTTTGCCGAAAATTGCTTCTGGGGGAGAATTATCGCGTATGATGCTTGCGTTAAAGACGATTTTCTCATCGTCAAATGGCATTACATCTATTATTTTTGATGAAGTAGATACAGGTGTAAGTGGTCGCGTAGCGCAAGCAATCGCAGAAAAAATTGCAGCAGTATCCATTAACTCTCAAGTTTTATGTATTTCGCATTTACCACAAGTAGCTGCGATGGCTGATCATCATTATTTTATTAAAAAAGAAGTCGAGCATGATCGAACATTTACGTCATTGCTGGAAATAGATACGAATGCTCGTATCGAAGAAGTCAGTCGCATGATATCTGGAGCGGAAATTACAGATTTAACATTGCAGCACGCAACAGAGCTTCTAAAAATGGCGAATGAACGAAAAAAACAAATGAGATAGCAAAAGAATCCAGAAACAGCTCGTTGTTTCTGGGTTTTTTCTTTTTGCACAAATATTTACCGCTTATAAGAACGCCACAACAACACATAGTATAAAGACAAAAATAAAAAGGAGGTGTCGTATGAATCGTCGTTGGCGTCAATTTGTCATTTTGCCTATGCTCATCGTTTTATTATTCATGCCCGTAAAGGCTTTTGCCGCAAAAAAGCTAATTCCGATGGGCGAAGCAATTGGTATTCAACTTCAGCTATCACATGTATTTGTAGCACATGATGTGCTATTAGCTTCCAATCAGTGGATGAAAGGAGGCGCTGTGATTGAAAAAATAAATGATATTACAGTAAAAACACTTGCAGATGCCAAAAAAGCTGTTGCTCGACAAGGACAACAGAAATGGACGATAAAAAATGAAGGAAAAGAAGTGACACTTGAGTTACAGGAGCAAGAAGCTGAACATGTTATTTCCTTTCTAAAAGATGAAACAGATGGAGTAGGAACATTGACATACATTGATCCAGAGACAAAAAATTACGGTGCGTTAGGCCACCAAATCGTTGATTCAACTTTACAAGAAGCCCCTAATTTCCATGCTGGCTCCATTTTTTTAGCTTCGATTCAACAAATTCGTAAAAGTATACCTGGGCAACCTGGCTATAAAATATCCTCCATTGAAAAACATCAGGATCGATTAGGGAGTATAGATAAAAATACAGTTTATGGAATTTTTGGCCGTTGGGAAGACGGTTATCAACAAAGTTTGCCTAAAGCAATTGAAATTATGCATGAAAAGGATATAAAAACAGGAAAAGCGGAAATCTCTACGGCGATCAAGGGCAGTAAGGTGGAAACTTTTTCAATTGAAATTACAAAGGTTGAAAATGAACGCCTTGAATTCATAGTCACTGACAAAAAGCTCATTGAAAAAACAGGTGGTATTTTGCAGGGGATGAGTGGCAGTCCTATCATTCAAGACGGTCGTTTTGTAGGTGCCGTTACGCATATGTTTGTGGAGGAGCCGAAAAAAGGAGCAGCAATAACTGTAGCGGAAATGTTAAAAAAATCATCTTAAACGAAGGAGCTGCCAAGAGGTGGCTCCATTCTTCATTCCTTCATAAAAATATAATGTTCATCAAGTATTTCGTTTATTTATGAAGCGATTAGCGATACTTAAGAAAAACTGTAGTTTTATCTCCATTTTTTCACTAAAATAAATGGTATAAGCATTCGAAGCTTTGTCAGTTATTTATCATAACTTGTCGATATTAAATGAAAGTATCGGACTACATACTCATTTTTGGAAATTGAAAAGGTTTTTAAAACAATAATGTCGAAAATTCCACAGTGTGCAAAAAAAGCATTGGGGTAGGTAACGGGATATTCGAAGCACAGTTCAGAAGGAGGAATTTTAAATGACAAAGGTTAAAGTAGCAATTGCAGATGATAATCGTGAGTTATTAAAAACGATGGAGCAGTATTTTCAAGGACATCCAGAAATTGAAATCATTGCAACTGCTTCAAATGGGAAAGTTTGTTTACAAATGCTTGAGGAATTCACACCAGATATTTTGCTGCTAGATATTATTATGCCACATCTTGATGGGTTAGCTGTTTTAGAGTCGATGTATCAAAATGAACAAATGTCATCAATTCAAGTAATAATGTTAACTGCATTTGGTCAAGAAGATGTGATGAAACAAGCTGTAGACTTAGGTGCATCCTATTTCATGCTAAAGCCATTTGAATTTGATCAATTGGTTCAAAAGATCTTACATTGTGCTGGACAGAAAGCAACACTTCCTAAAAAGACAAGTGTTTTACAACCGACGGCACCTCAAAAATTAAATCAACATCAATTAGATAGCACGATTACGGCCATTATTAAAGAAATTGGCGTTCCTGCACATATAAAAGGTTACTCTTATTTGAGAGAAGCTATTCAGATGGTATTCGAAGATATCGAGTTATTAGGATCTGTGACGAAAATTTTATATCCAGAAATTGCTAAGAAATTCAATACAACACCATCACGAGTTGAACGTGCGATTCGTCATGCCATTGAAGTTGCATGGAACCGTGGCAATTATGAATCGATTTCGTCGATGTTTGGTTATACGGTACATCATTTGAAGTCGAAACCGACAAATAGCGAATTCATCGCCATGATCGCTGACAAGATTCGTATTGATATGATGGCGAGCTAGTCATGGTATATCAAGGTTTGTAGCGATTGGCTTAGCGGAGAATGACCGGTAAATCTAAATTAGATAACGTTTATTTAGCGAAAATTATAACGCCTTTTTAGACAGTTTACGCCGACTGTTTGAGGGGGCGTATTTTTTATGTCTATAAGTCCGTTTTTAATCGAAGTTGACCATTATATGTTGGATTGCTGTATGTTTCGTTGTGACGCTATACATCTTTCTCCAAAATATCTCCAAAAACCATGAAAAGTTATGAACAGACTTTAACGCTATTCAGAAATTACACAGTGCGAGATTTCAAAATTAAGGATGCAGGGAAGGTAAAATCATCTTATATTCAACAATACATCAAATACTTGAGAGCGCGTGGAAAGGACACTGTTTCTTCTTCTGACAAGGTATTAAACAATAACTTTACTAAACGTAGGGAAGATTATCAAAAACCTATGTCAGATACTACCATAGCCAATTGTTCAAGGAATATGAAAGTATTTTACTTTTTGAAAGCTGAACGAGAAATAACGGTTAATCCGATTGACACAATAGAACAGATTAAACCAAAGTGTAAGTAGAAACAATTGCTTCCCCCTGAGGAAACTAAATTAATACTAGGTGCTTTCAATCTTACAAAATATTATGAGTACAGGACTTGGATTCTACGGGGCTTAAGGCTAATGAGTGTTGTTCCTTAATGACCGAGGATATAGATTTAAAAATAATTCTATTCTTGTCAAAAATGCCAAGAATGGACATCAACGTTATGTATTTTGGGGCATAAAACGGTAGGTAATTTAAGACGTTGATGCAACTAGACAGATATTTCAGATTCGCCATTTTTATTTCCAACAAGCTATAGTAGGTGTGAATATTTTGAAGATCAATAAGAAGGGAAGGTTTAAGTGTGGGTTTATCTGTTCATCCACGTTTAATACGAAATAACTTATTACATCATTGAAGGAAAGGTGAAATATGTAAGATTGAGTAAAATTTTAGGTCATAGAAGTGTGGAAACGACAATAAAGCTTGTCTAGATTTTACTGAAAATGAGATAGATAGAAAATAACAATTTCAGTCTACAAAATAATTTAGACTTTTAGGGGACGGAACAAGAGGAGGAAAAAAAGGAGAAGATAAGAATGATAAACTACAAAGATTTTTTTCAGTACCGCAGAATTTTGCAGGGTTCAATGATTTGCAACAGTGCAGGGGAATATTGACACTAATTGTATCTAAAGGTGGTCAGAAAAGGGTCTTAAATGATGTGAAAAGCTTGGAGCAGTCAAGATTGATGTAGATGAAGAACAGAAAAAAAGTGTTTAGAAAACTCGACTAAGCGAGTATAAACAGGCATTAGGCTTAGTGAATTCTCCTTTTGTCCTAGTGGCGAAGTGAGAAATTGCGTAGAAAAAAGCTGTTAGTGCGCGAACACTAACGACTTTTAACTGAATATGACTACCGCAAAGCAATAGCATACACACCAATGTAACGCTATTGTACAGCCTATTCGAAAAAAATCAACGTCTAGGCTAAATAAGTGTGCTTATTTTCCGTAGTAGAACGTGGAAGCCTAGTACATATGCTCAAACTAAAACTTGACAGGTTTTTACGATAGCCGATGTAATAATTATCGTTATTACTCTATGTAAGCGTGCCTTGTCTCGCTTTGAATGCCATCGTTAAAGATCAGGAGCGAATTTTGAGTGGCTACGGCAACGAAGAACATATCATATACTAAAAAGTTAGAATTCCTGGCCAATAAAGGGATAAGTATTTATAAGCGTACGGCTTACAGCAACTACTGGGGGCAGAAGTATAAGGATGCTAGGAAAGAGGTTCATGGAACTATGAGGTCTTGTTCCTTTAAGTCTATTTATAGATTTATTGAGATCAAGGCAGCACTTTTTCGACGAGATGTTGATACACACTCAGCTTCATGTTAGGGTGGGCGTAAATAATATTAATATAAATATGTAAATACAGTTATATAAATATTGTGCTAATTTTGTACAGTGTTTAGACCCTATCCTATATAAAATGTGCCAATTCGGAACATTTTTTAGATAAGTGGGTCTAAAATATACGCTTAGTTGGAACACATTCTGACAAGTTTAAAGAAAAAAACTATTTAAAGAAATAAATAGTGATAAAGAAAAAACTATGGACGGGCTTGCGCCTTAGTTTACTTTCATGGATATATTTATTATTTGAACACATTAGTAGAACTGTGTTCTATGTTATAGATTTCCAAACAATGTACTGCATGACCGCAAAGACGATTCAGTCAGACGGATATAGCTGTTATTTCAGTGATTTAATAACTAGGATAAGTACCCTGGAAGTAGTGCAAGCACCTATTTTTGTAGGGGTCTTTTTATGCGTGAAAAGTATTGCTAATATTTTTTGTAATAATATATTTCGATAATTATTTTCGGAAAAAGCATTGGTAAATAATAAAACAATATATAATGAGAACTAGAGAACTGTGATTTATGAAAAATAAAAGGAGCATATTTAATGGATTTTAAACAAAAAATAGATCAACACAAATTAGGCAAATATGACTTAACAACAGAGTTGATAGCCATGGGCGCAAAGGTTGAATATGAGTTGTCCTTTCATTTAGTGACAAAGCATATGTACAGTTACATGGAGCCGAAACGAAAAGCAAAGGCAGAAGTTGCAGAGGATTATATAGCAATCTATATCAATTCGCTACAACAACGATACGCAAAGTATGTATACAAAAAGTATCTGTCAAATATTGAGAGATCGCATGATGACATGAAAGCTGCGGACTATATTTATTACTATTTGTCACAGATTGGCGAGTATTATTACGTTGATGATTTTGATAAGATACCTGATAAAGTGTTGAAGCAAGTAGAGCATGAAGAATTTGATGAGTGCTTTAATGACATATTACGGGTATTGCCATATGTCAAAAAAGAAAAAGCAGAGAAGATTGCTGAGACAGTTGAGCCTTTAAAAAAGGTGCTAAATGAAATTATCCAAAAGGTCGATACAATGAAAACTGACAAAGAGATTGTAAAGTATATCAATCATGGTATTAACAAAAAAATCTATCGTGAGATTGCCAAAGCAACAGGTACTAGAGAGTTTAACATTGATGGAGAGCGTTATTTTATCAATCAAAATGATATGAAGTTACTCAAAAATCAAACAAATTTTCGTAGGATATTTAAGTTTGATTTCTTAAATTTGTCGGAAAGACAAAAGGAATTTACAAATGAGTTGCTAGATCACTTGCAACGGGCTTTGGATAGCAAGCAGACAAATGTATTTACATTTAATCAAAATGGGGAAATTATCGATTTCAACAAACGCAACTTTGCTAGATTGATGATGCTGGAAGAAAGCAACTTCAAAAAAAGATTAAAGCGTGTGCAAGACAAGTATGACTCTTGGAGATGACCTAAATTCAAAAGTCACACTTTTTGCGTACAAACTGTTCATAGTGAGAGGATAATTTTCCTCTTAAATTTGTTGAGGTTACAATAGAACCTTGGCATAATTTTAATATTATAATCAAAAAAATGGTAACTATTGAACGTAATCAGGGCCATTGTTTGAGGGCTACTAATTGTAGTCCTTTTTTTGTTAGCCATTATTCAAATCTTTAACTGAGCATGTTCATAACATCTATTGAGTGAATGACAGCTTGGAACACCACCTGTAAAGTCTAGTGAGCGTCAATGAGTCATTCCTGATATTTATGAGTGGTTTACTCAGAACGCTCTATATGACGTTCTATGGACTTATATGGAGTGATGGACAATTAAGCCATGAGTAGTTGCTTATTGGCTTTTTTTAGTTTGTGTAAATATGGAAAATATCAAATCAGAAGGAGAATTATTAATGGGGAATTTACAAACAGCAGAAGCAATTGAAATGAATTCTATTGAGGTTACTGAGGGAGTTGACGTAACTGAACAGGGACAAAGTGTAAATCCGTTGGAACATGAAAAACAAGAGCTACAAAAAGAAACCGAGCGTTTGGAACAAGAAAAAATTGAATTAGAAAATTTAAGATTACAGTTACAGCTTGAAGAACGAGGGTTTGGCTTTGCAAAGGAATTTGTAGAGAAGTTTAGTCTTACTAAAACACCAATAGAAAAAGTTGATGCTCTAGCAGAGTTAATAAATGAAGTAAAACTTGATATGGGCTTTAAGCCTAAAGAAGTTGCTAAGCAAGATGATTATACAGCTCATAAGCAAAATGGTGACGCTAAAGGCATGATTGCTAGTAAGTTCGAAAAAATATTTAAGTAAAACAAATTAACAGGAAGAAGGAATTTTATAATGTTTACATCACAATCATTTACAGAATCAGAACGCATTTCATTAGCAAATGAGATTGCAGTAATTGGGGTTCAAGCAACGCCATTTACATCATTACTTATGGCGAAAGGCAATATTGAAAAAGCACTTAGCACTGTGTATACTTGGCGAGAAAACTCACTATCTAATGATGAAGATATTTCAGCAGTTGAAGGAGCAGACACAACAGTATTCTATGAATCTGCTAGGGCAGAGCTAAGTAATATCCTTGAGATTTTCAAGAAGGGTGTTCAGGTATCAGGTACAGCAGAAGCTATGCAATCAACTCAGTTCTCAGGGGAAGTAGCTGACCGATTACTAGAGTTAAAAGTTAACATGGAAAAGAAATTTATCAATGGTCTTAGAGCGGATGGTTCAAAAACACCGTTCAAACGCCAATTATCAGGTCTAATTGAAATGGCTGATGCTTCTAATGCTGTAACAGCTCCGATTGATGAAATTGCAATTAAGCAAGTTATGCGTAATCTTTGGAATCAGGATTTAGCAGAAGGTCAAGTATATGCCTTTGTCAATGCTGATATTAAAGAAAGAATTGACGCTATATATAAGGATAACTACTCATACAACCATGTGACAACATCATTTGGCTTACTAGTAGATGAAATCAACACTAATTATGGTTCAGTAAAATTTGTGTTATCAAAACATGTTCCTGCTGATAAAGTTGTGTTCTTCAATGATGCTTATGTTGATTTAGCATATTTGCGAGAGCCACACTTTGAACCACTTGCAAAAACAGGTGATTCAGTGAAAGGTCAAGTAATTGCAGAAGCAACTTTAAAGGTTGGTTCAAAGAAAGCAGTTGCAGTATTAACACAGGGTAAATAATCCCTTAGACACTCTCAGAAATGGGAGTGTCTTTTTCAATTCATTTCATGAAAATTTTTAACTAGAAGAAAGGAAGTAAGACCATGACACAAATAGAGTTGTTCTTAATGCGTAGACAGAAGCAAATTAGACTAACTGATATTGCTAGGCACATTGGTTGCTCGATAGCTTTGCTCTCAAAATATGAGAATAACAAAGTAGCTATGGAAGCAAATAAAGTACAGAAATACAAAGAATTTATTCTGAAAAACTAAGTGTTCAAATGGACAGATAGGGGTATATAACATGACAAACTTAACTGAAAAAGACTTCTTCTTTTGCTTTACAAAGAAACTATCAATCTATTTGAAAGAAGAGGGAATTTCATACATCATAAAAGCTAGAAGCATTAAGGACAATGCGATTTATACGGTCTATCACAAAACTGATGAACTACAGCGAGCGTTAGATAAATATAAGAAAATTAACTAGATCGTTACCGAGAGGGTGACTTCTTTTTATAACAAAAATACAATCACACAGGAGTTTTTACATGATGGAATTTATAATGATTAACAATCAACTTATTTCAGATGGAAATGAGTTTCAACTAACACCGCAGGAATTATTTATCTATTCGTTGCTGTCAATAAGCAGGGACTTTAGAGAAGATATTTATATTTCGGTTTCATTGCTTCATGCCAAAGGACAAATTGAGCTTGCAAGTAACAAAAAGCGAGCAGTTAAAGTAATCAAAGATACTCTTATTTCTTTGAGAGATAAAAAGGTTATTAGATTTACTAGTATTGATGGTGAGCTTGTAGATGAGTTTAATGCTAATGATATTCTTATTGTTGAATTAGTGAAATTTGAGGATATAAGCCATACACAACTTAAATTTGATGTGTTCAATGAGCTTACAGACATCCGCCAATTGTATGTATATCTTGCTACCTATAGATGGTCTAAAAGTGAAAATGGTATATTTACTTGTTCTAAATCACGTTGGGCTATAATTTTAAATTGCTCAGAGTCAACAGCAATCCAAGCAGTAAATAAAACAATTGCGGCAGGTCTAATTCACAAAAATATTGGTGATTACAACGATACAGGGAAGCAAAATACCAACCAATACAGAACAACGCCTTTTGAAAATGATGAAATTACACATCATTCATTTAAGAAAAAGTATGTTGAAAAATTAGTTGAAGAAGAAACAGACCTAGAACATTCGACTGTAGAACAGTTAAAGGAAACAGAGCAGCGATTCAACAAATTTAAAGATGAAAATGGTGAAGATGTATTCCCTATTGAACAGGATTATGTTGCTGTTTTAGACCTGCGAAAACAAAAAAGAGAAGTAGGTTTAACTGACATTGAGAAAAGAGTCTTGAGAGCGGGGGAAAACCGCATTAAGAAACTGAAAAAACAAGACTATTTAATAGATGAGTATGGCAATGAGTTTAAAATTGTTGATAGACACATTGAAAATGCAAGACTTTACATCCAAAACAGGGATGAAATGAACTCTGAATATCACTAAAAGAGAGGATTGATATTTATGGATATTTACAAAGCACTTGAAGCTGTTCCATACAAGAAAAGGGAATACTTCAAATGGAAGTTTGACCTATATGTTAATCGAACAGAAGAACTCTCAGAAGAAGCATTGTGTCTAAAGTTAGATGTGAAAACATTGAACCACATGAAGAAGTGGGAGAAATCTTCTGAGTATTTGATGTTGACTAATTTGTATCTTGAATCACGCATGGCGAATGATTTAGAGCAAATTTATCAAGTCACAGCAGAAAGGGCCATTGAGGGGGATGAAAAGGCTATTAAGCTTTTATTAGACCTTCAAAAGCAGGTCAGAGCATTTAATAAAGAGTTTAAGCTTACTCGGGTCTACGAGCCACAAGAAAGCAATGCTTATGATGAATTGGTGATGTAGCACATGGCAACTAAATCAAATAAACTTGAAAAAGTTCTTAGTGAGTTCCCACTTTTTGCTAAGAATTTTATTTTTATTACAGACAACGAAAATCAGGTCATTAATTTTGAAATCAATGAAGCACAGCAAGAAATTGAAAATCTAATGCTAGAGAATCGCTTTGTTGTGATTGGTAAAGCAAGGCAAGCAGGTATTTCAACATTTGTGCTTGCTAGGGCATTATGGCGAGCATTAACTAAGCCTAACGAAAACATCTTGATTGTTAGTTATAAGGGTGATTCAGCAAAAGCGCTTTTTGAAAAGTTGAAGCAAATGAATGACACTGTTCCAAGAGAAAAATTCCCTAATATATTCCCAAAGGTTCGCAGGGATAACAGAAGCGAGCTTTTGTTCACTAATGGTTCAAGAATATCAAGTGTTACAGCAGGGAACAAAGATATTGGACGTGGTTCAACATATACCTATGTTCATTTATCTGAGTTTGCTTTCTATGCGTCACAGGAAACGCAACTACTCTCGGTTGAACAATCCCTTGCAAAAGGGGCTGAGAGTAAATTAACAATTGAAACAACCTCCAATGGTACAAGCAACCATTTCTACCGCCTGTATATGCAAGCCCTCAAAGGTAAGTCTAAGTATGTTCCTTATTTCATTCCTTTTTACCACAAGCTATACAAAAAGCAATTTGCCCATGACTATGATGAAGCAGAGCGTTGGTATAAAGCAACCAATGGTGGCAAGCGATTTGCTTCTGATAATTTAGAAGAAGATGAAGTAGCTCTCTATAGAGCAGGTGCAACTTTAAGGCAATTAATGTGGAGAAGATGGAAGGTTCAGGACATGGAAAACGAACAGCAGTTTATGCAAGAGTACCCCTCAAATCCCTTTGAATCCTTTATTTCTACAGGTAGAAGTGTATTTGATCAACATAAGGTTTTAACTAGGCTTTCTTATACAATTGAGCCGTTACCTAAAAATGAGATGTTGTCAGAAGTACCTGAGAGCGTTCGGAAATATATTGGTAAGGGCCTAGACCTTTTCGAATTTCCTAAACGCAATACAAAATATTATTTTGGTGTCGATACAGCGAGTGGCTCAGGTAATGATTACTCAACAATTACTGCATTTGATTCAGAAGGGCATCAAGTCATAAGTTTCTACCATAATAAAATTCCAGTCTATGAATTTGCTCAGGTCATCTATGACTTGGGGATTTTTTATAATTATGCTTTTTTGACAGTGGAACGCAATTCATATGGTTTACCTGTTATTGAACGCTTACGCAAAGAGCGTGGCTATCTAAATATGTATAAGATGAAAACCTTCGATGACCGAGGAAAGAAGAAATTGCAAATAGGCTTTATCACTTCTGAGAAAACAAAGGCGATAATGATAAGTGATATGAAAGAACAATTTGAGCTTGGGCTTATCAATATAGAATGTAAGACTACCTTACAGCAAATGCAGATGTTTGTTGAAACAAATGGTCGCTTAGGAAATAAGCGAGGGAATAGTGAATTGCACCACGATGATAGTGTTATTTCAACAGCATTGGCTATTCAAGGCATGAAGATAAATAAGTGGTATGTATAGGAGAATAGCAAAATGGAAGCATTTAAAAAGTATTGTGACAGTATTGAATCAATATATCATTGGCAAGGTTGGTACGAGAGAAAGTAGTTTTTAGCCATACTCATTCAGGGTAAGGTTTATTTTGAATAAGAAAGGGAAAAAGAAGATGAATTTAGATAGATATTTACAAGTAAAGCACAAGGGTAACCCCACTTGGTTCTTAGAGGAAATAAACTCTTATGACAACCAAGAGCGTTTGCAAGAAGTGTTTAGTAAGAAAAAGTATTTAGATGGTCAGCACAAGATACTACAGCGTGATTCATTTAAGTACAATGGTCAGTTCATTGAGCCACGCAAGATTGTGATCCAGTTGGCTAAGACTATTTTGAACTTCCAAACGCAATACCTGTTGAAGAACAGTGTCAATATCATTGGAGTAGAGAAAATGGTTGAGCAATTTTTGAAGGTAAATAAGCTAGGTCGCTTTGATGATAAGAATGTTATTATTCTAAACAAATTAATCAAGTTTGGTCAGGTAGCTGAATATCTTTTCATTAATGCTAAAGGGAGAATTGATTCAAAAATTATTGACGCGGAGGATGGAACACCTGTTTTCAACCATCATGGGGAAATGATTGCCTTTGTTGAGCATTATGTCTTTGATGGTATTGCTTATTACACAATTTATACCGATAAGTTAGTCCAAGAATGGTCAAATGAAGGTGGAGAATTAAAACTAGTTGCTCAGTATGCTAATCTAAGTGGCTTACCTGTCCTATATAAAACTGACAATGAATTTAGTGATACAGAAGGTCGCTCAGAGTTAGATGATTATATGGGGATATTGGATAACATGGAAGATGTATTATCTAAGTATGTTGATAGCATGTATAAGTTTATGAATCCTATCCCTGTTGCAGTTGGTCAGCAACTCAAAGACTCATTGCCTACTGATATTGTTGGGGGAGGCTTAAACCTTGATGATGGTTCTGACTTCAAAATGGTATCAAACCAATTAGATTCAAAGTCTTTTGAATTAGTCTACAAGACGTTACAACAGGCATTATTAGATGTAAGTTCAACGCCTGCTGTATCCATGAACAAAACTGATGTAAGCAATCTATCGGAGGTTAGTATTAAGTTGCTGTTCTCATTGGCAGATACGAAAGCAGGATTAAATGAAACATACTTGAAGCAAGGCTTTTATGAGCGTTGGGAGAAGGTCTGTGAGCTGTTGAGATACAAAGGGGTTCATATTTTAGAAGACGATTTTATGACCCTTGAATTTAACTTTCAATACAACACACCTTCTAACCACGCTGAGATTATTGACAATATGAGTAAGCAACATGCAATGGGTGCTTTAAGCACTGAAACAATCCTTGAGCAGTCGCCGTATGTGAATGATGTTACGCTTGAAATGAATCGCATACAAGATGTGAAACCATTTGAACAAATAGAACACAAGAATCTTGGTGGCTCTAGTAACCTTGCTGAAAAGGTATCATAGAGATGGATAAAATCAGAATAAAATAGGTGTCTATATTTAATAGAAATCATAAAGATTTTCGTTATGTGTAGGCATTTTTATTTTGGCGAAAATTAGTGTTTTTTCGGGTGTAGAGGGTTGGAATGATTATGTCCAATTTTTCACGCCTGTTACAACAGTTGTATTGGAGGTGAATGAACAATGGAGAAAATGAGTTTATTCACTATTCTAGCCTTAACAGGAACATCCTTATCCTTCCTTATTGGTGGGTGGCATGTATCATTGACTGTCCTAGTAGTTTTTATGGTTATTGATATTGTTACAGGTGTAATTGTGTCACTTGTACAAAAGCGTCTATCCTCAAAGATTGCTTTTGTCGGATTCTTAAAGAAAGCCACTATTATGATTGTGATAGTCTTGGCGAACCTATTAGACGTCCTTACAGCGTCAGGTATTCCTGTCTTTAGAACAATGGCTATATACTTCTATATCGGAATGGAAGGCTTATCTATCACTGAAAACTTAGCTAGGATTGGTGTGCCATTGCCTAAAGGGGTAAAGGAACGTCTATTACAGTTAGCAAATGAGGAAAATCAACAAAAATATTAATGTATAATATCTTTTTTTATGTTGTATTTTCAATAGTCTATTGATGTTTTGGTGGAAACCTTGATATATCAACAATGTATAGAAAATTTATAAAAGAAGTATTTCTGCCGAACTTAAACAATTTTGTTGTATCAGTTGTTTGTGACTACTTTTAGTTTACCTAACTAAGGTTGTCGGCAGTTAAAGATGAATATTATGCAAAATAAATTAATTGGAGTGATTACTAAAAATGAATAATTTACAGCGCTTACAGTTGGAAACAAAAGGTATTGACCTTGAACAGAATGAGTTGATGGTGTATCTTGCTGAAAACGGTCTTGATGCTTATTTAGAATACAATCCACAGTCTATGACAGACAAGAAGGCAATCTATTCTACTGCTCTCAGTATGCTTGAATCAGTAGCTAACAATCCAACACTGATGAAAGCCGTTAAAATTGATGATATGACAGTCAGTGAGTTCCACGAGAACCTAATGAAGCGTATTGACCAATTAACTTTTAAGGTAAGAACCATGAGAACTGAAAATAGTAACGCAGATGTGTTCATGCTATATGTGTAGGTGGTGGCAAGATGAAATTATTTGACGCACAGACGCTCACAGACACATTCTCAGAACTTGTTCAACCTTACATGAAGAATGAGTTGACTGCTACACCAAGTACCTTAGAGGGCTTGGTGACAAATACTAGGCTGTCTACGAACAGTACATTTCACTTCCATTCCGTAAGTGAGTTTAAGCGTGGCGATTACTTTACTATTAACGGTAGTTACTACCTTGTGACAGGTGATATAGTAGCTCATAGAGGGTTCAAATATAAAGCCTTAGTGGAATTTTGCAACTATATCATTGAGCCAACTACTACAGTAAAAATCAAGGTAGGAACTGACGCTATGGGTAGACCAATCTACAAAACGGAAACAGTTGTAGACCGTTCCGAACCTGCTGTGATTTGCTATAAGGAAATGACAGTTGATGAGGATTCCATTGTAACGGCTACTAAGACACTTGTTATCAATGTGCAGGATAACGCTAAAAACCGAGAAGGCTTCCAAGTGAATAGTACAATAGTGATTCATGGGCGATCATACAAAGTGATTAATGCTGAGATTGTGAAGGTTGGACTGATAGAACTAAAGGTGCAATCAGAAGATGTGTTACTTCCATTGCTTGATGATTAGATAATGATACCCCAATCGAGTTTCTTCTACTAATACCATATCAATTTTCACACGCACATAATTCTATAACAATAGTAACTAACCAGTACTATTGTTATAGAATGAATATTAGAAAAAACTAGTTGGTGTAATACGGTTAATTTGAGTAATATGTTGTATTTTGGGGAGTTTTATGTTGAAATCTATATTTTTAATAGCTATTTTGGCACTATTGTTTATAGTTGCCGGTGGAACTGCATATCTTGTGTATTGTGCTAACGGTGGGGAAAATGATGCGAAAAATACAAATGTAGAAGAAGATAGGACAGGTCAAGATGTTCCTCCTTCTGAAAGATATGCTACTGAATACATTGTCCAGAATTTATGGAAAAGTATGATTTAAGATTAAAGGGTTGAGAAGTTCGATTTAACTTATCAAATAATCTAGATGAAGATTTCTATTTGAATGGTAATGATTAATTATGTGATTACTACAATCATGGATATACAAATGAAGGAACATTCTTTTCTGGTCAATTAACACCTGTTGATGGTGGATATTCTGATTTGTGGTATTTATATTTTGATAGAGATTCATTTGACAGCGTATATCTAGCAAGATTATATGGAAATGTTGATATGAAAAATGTGGCAAGGATTTCCAGTGATATTTATGAACGAGGACAAAGGAATATGACTGTTGTGAAAGCTTTTGAGGGTTATTAATCACTGTAACATTCTTTCTCGTTCTGTTCTTTATAGTAATAATAATATTTATATTTATATATATCCAACGTTTCAATCCCTTCCCTTTATAGGCATATATGATTGAAAAAACTACTGTGTAAGATAGCGGAAGGACTACAGTATTTTGCTGTAGTCTTTTTTTACTTTTATGAGGACTACAACATAATGTGTTCATGTCTTTTTAATTTGATGGTACTAATTACACGAATTTAATGTAAAATAGGGTTGTAATACAGGGCAATACATAGGGGTGTGTGATATGAAAAATTTGAGTAAACAAGTTTATTGTTATGGTTGTATGAGAAAAAGGAATCATAAAATTATTACTACATAATAGTGAATATTGATGGACAAAGAGAGTGGATAGATGAATTTACAGTTTACTCAGAAAAACTAAAACAAGAGGCTTACATCAAATAGAAATAAAATATTTCAAACATGCTCCTGAGATTATAATTCATTTGAATGAACAGATTGTTGAATTATAAGCATTTAATTTTGTGTACTTCTGGATTAAGAACTTTAATTAGAGGGAATTTGTTCGCAATTAAAAATTATAAAGGTTGTTTATATGATGAAGAAAGGACAAAATTATCAAATCAAGATCCTAGGTGGACGGATTTTCGGATTGTACGAGAGTGGTTACATATTATTTCCACAAGCATTAATGCCTCGGAAGGTTAAAGGATTTGGTAATAAGGCGATACATGAAATAATCGTTCCAAACGTTAAAACTATAAAAGGAATTTTTATCATTTTAGAAAAGTAATGTATGACATTGTTGGGAAATCACGAGTAACTAACTTTAAAAAGAGTGGGAATACCCTCCTTTTTTTAGCAATTTCACACGTCTAACAATATAATAGAAGAAAGTAAATTTGACTACCAAAAAATTTACAAATATTGACTGATAAATATATGAAACTTTGGTTAAATAAAGTGTTTGAAAACATTGATATTAAACATTTCAATCTTCAATTTAGACAAGTAGCGAATTCATTGCCATGATCGCTGACAAGATTCGAATTGATATGATTGCGAGCTAAGTTAGAACCACAAGGGATTACAGGACTTATTTAGAGAGAATTCATTGAATTTATACCGACGAGTTCAGATAACTAATGTAAATTTTAATTGAATTAAACTATGAAACACATTCATTTATGGGACATTCCTGTTCATGGATGTGTTTTTTTATGATTGATTTCGCCATTGAAATAGATCGTTTTATGCTTGATTGTTCGGTAAAAGGACTAGCTGTAAAAACAATGAATTTCTATGAACAAACATTAAAGCTATACGCAAAATGGATGTTTGATGGATTTGAAATTGATTCACCTCAGAATGTAAAGCAAATCTGAGCGTGGCAAATATGAAATGCCGATCAATGACAAAGCAAATACATTTACTTATCACAGAACAAAAGACGGTGAAGTCAAAGCGATTCATGCTTCCTAAAGTAACAAGAGAAGCTATTGAACCGTATACAATGAATTTGCACAATGATGTTTATCTGTTTGCAACACGTAAAGGTAACAGCCATATTTCAACAACTCAAGCATATAGAACCCTTCAAAAGGTTGCAGATGTACTAGGACCTGATGATATTGGAGCTCATAAAATGAAATAAACATTTGTTTACCATTACTACAAGAAGAATAAAGATGTAGCTACGCTTGAAATATTATTTAATGATTCAGTACCAAGCATTACATTAAAATATATTGGGATTAATGCAGTGCAGATAAAATTGATAAAATAATGGAAAATTTTTCTTGGTAATAATAGTGATAAGTTCTAGAAACAGCTTGTTTATCACTCTGAAATTATAAGTAATATTTTCAATGAGTATAATTAAACAATTTTAGTACATATTTGTTTTGTGGGTCATTTTAAATGCTGATTTAAGGTAATTATGCAGGGGTAATTAAATATCAAAAAACTGCTGTTTAAAGAAATCGATATATGACTGAACAGGTAGGCATACACAACTTGGGGAAAATTAGTGAATATGTAGTTGTGGAGTTAAATTACTCTAGTGGAAATTGAGGATTATTTAGGATAGTTGTTGATGGATAAGAACAATCTCAATTGGAGAAAATATTTGTGAACTAAAAAAATGTTCAAATTTTAAGGATTGGGAGGACTAAATATGTCATCTGAAATGGAAGATATACATCGTACTGGTCGAGACATTAATGACGGAATAGTACACTTTGGTGGGCAAGCTGAGAGTGTTTTTAGTTCATTGGCTGAACAAGCTCGAGTTTCAATACAAAAGAAAGCAGACGAATTAGCTGCACAGTATCTTGAAAGTAATCCTAACCCAGACTATTATGATTGTGTTCAAATTGTAGAAGAGGGAGTCTTTACGGCTGGGAACGAAATAAAGGCTAGCAGTGGTTCTTGGGGAGATTCAGTAGATGCAGCACTTGATGCTGGTGTTGGAACTCCAGCGGCAAAAATAGCTTGTAAAAGAATATCGATGTCACATTAATTTTTGAAAAAGCATAGGCGTAGATGATCTGACCCAAAAAAGTTAGACATATTTAGTTAAGCAACTTCTACGACCTGAGTTCGGTACTCCACCGTGCTTAGGTCTTTTAATTTTGCTTCATTCGTTTGTGATAGTAATAGTGAATATAGTCCTTAAGTTCCTGTTCAACATGTGCCATGGATTCAAATTCTTGTAGATACAGGAGTTCAGAGTTTAATAAGCCAAAGAAATTTTCAATGACTGCGTTATCCAAACAATTCCCCTTACGGGACATACTTTGCGTAATCCCATATTGTTTTAATGTTCGTTGTACTTTTTCATTTGATAGCGCCAACCTTGGTCCGAATGAAGAACGACTTGGATTACCTGATTGAAGGCGCTCCAATGCTTATTCTAACATATCATGAACCAGTTTATACACCGGACGATTCATTACCGTGTATGCAATGATTTCGCCATTACATAAATCAAGGACGGGTGATAAATAACGTTTCTCACCAAATAAATGGAACTCTATCACGTTTGTTACCCATTTCTCGTTAATTCATTTTATAGTCAATAATATTGTGTATAGGACTTTAAGAAAGTCTCTACACCACTTCTTTGATAACGGCGAGCCCATTCACTGACAACTTGAACTGTCATTCCGATATCTTTCGCAACTTCAATCATGGTTTCATATCCATTTAAGTATCGTTGAACCGCTTGAATACGTTGTTCAACACTTACTTTCCCCATAAAAAACCCCAGTAAAAGTTAGATTGATGTCTAACTTTTACTGGGCAGTTCAAAAAAAAGCTTATGCTTTTTGATATTTATTGATTTCTTTTATCTCTCATTAACAATAAAAAAGAAGAATCGATTTCTCAATCCTTTCGCTATTCTCAGAATTGAATAAAGTTATAAAATTTTTCAGCTGCTCACCGCAATCGATTTTATTTCCTAACATGTTCTTCTTGAAGCGCCCTTTAAAGGCATTTAAGAGGGTTATACAGGACATAAAAGCAGATGGTGGTTAGAGGAAAATAGAGATGGAAGGTACATTCTATAATGTTTCTAACACTCACTCAGTAGGCTTCGATGTATTTATGTACTGTTTGGCAAACAAAGATTAAGGTGTCGTAGGATTTTATCTGTACGGCACATCATTAAGTTGCTGTGCTTTTTCTGTTTTCACCTTCTCAAACAGCCCTCAGATGATTCGATAATTGATTAGGCGCATACTTCGGTTGCGTGGATTGCTCTAAGGTTAGTTCTCAGTGTCAATACATCTTGCAGATGGAGTGGGTTGCAGTTGAACATTTGGTTGTGACTATATAGTAGTACTATAGTTTGTAAAAAAGGTACCATTATTTACATAAATATAGTAAAATTTAATGTATAGACTATAGTCTTAATTTACTGTAAGGAGTTTAGAAGATGGAAGAAACAGAATACAAGCCGATTGAAGAAAGATTTAATGAGCAGAATGATAACAAAAAACTAAATAAGCAATCAAAAGCACCATATACATTATATAGTGTTCTTGGCTTCATAGGAGCTATTATATCAATTGGCATGGGCTTCTATAAGATGTTTGTTTATGAAAATGCTGATGAAGATAGCTATTTTAGTAGTAAAGAGAATATCAATGCTTATGTTGGCGGTGATGCTTATAACTACATTATCAACGGTACATATACAACGAGTTATTTTGTATTAGCATTAGTATGTATGGTATTTGCTTGCTCAATGTTAATTTTAAAAAGTATTAATCAGAATAAGTAGGAGTTTAGTTTTTTATGAAGAAAATTTTTGTAGGCATTATACTAATTATTACAACTATTATTATTTGCGCTTGTGGGAATAAAAGCGATGCACCTGAAAATGTGCGTGAGGATATATGGAATCATGGAATACAATTTGCTCTTTTCATGAAAGATACAATTCATGATGATTTAGATCAAAATGATTACGAAAAATTCGGTAGTGCTTTTAATAGCTATTATGAAAAGTTTGATAAAGATGCGACAGAAGAAGAACGAAAAATATTAGGCAACTTGTATGCTGCAACACTTATCTACGATATTGCTAAATTACATCGTGATACAATGGGCAATTATAATTATAATGAAGAAGATTATAATGATATATTCAAAGCTTTGGAAGAAGTATTTGGTGCTTCCAATTTGAAAGATGTAAATTATGATAAAGATAGTATGAAAAAGATTCTTTCAAAATATGATTAGGTGTGCATAGCCTAAAGTGTTTAAAAAGATAGAGTGAACTGCTCTATCTTTTTTTATTGCCATGCCAAAAGCTTACAGTCACTACACAAGACATATTGATGAAACGATGAGCTCGGCTTTTGTTACATTAATTGACCCAACCTTGAGAGCTTTTCAATACAGAAATGTACTGAGAACGCTTAGTTACTCAATAATTCCGCTTACATAATTTGGCTTTCTAGGGGGGATCTCAACTTGGACAAATAATTATAAATCTCTATTATCTAAAGAATTTTTACATTCTTTCTCACTATATTTTGTCTCATCCTCTAATATGTCAGTAACACCATCCGCTGAAAGTACGTCTTTTTCACAAAACTGCTGAACTTGTTTTCCTTTTTTAGTTATTCCATAATAATAGGTTGTATTCGGCTCATCTTTAAAAATAACCATAAAGTGTCCGTGATAAAAGTCTTTATTTATTAAGTACTTTGGCTCAACATAATGTGATTTTTCAATTTTTTCGTCTGTATATCCCTTCTCTTCTAAATATTTGGGAACATATTTGTTAGCGATGTATTTTGTATATGGATTACCATTGCTTAGTACATAAATAAAACCTGTTGGAATAGCAATGACAATAACGGCAATTAGGATACTAATTGTAATATATATCTTTTTTTTCTTCATTTTACGTCACCCTTCTTTATTAACAATAATCATTTTTACGCACAAATCCTTGATGAGCTGTGTGATAGGCTTTGTTTTGAAAAATGATATCCCCCTATTATTTCGAGTAAAATTAAGCTACAAACAAACCATTTGATCAATTTATCCACCTAAACATCGTTTAGTGTAATTTTACACTATTTTAGTGTTTAGTCAATTAGGGGTTGCTACTTATTCGCAGTTATAAATAATATCGTTTAAGGAGTTGGGTTGAATTTATGGAAAAATATTCTCATATTCTAAATGAAGGATGGACATTTGGAGGGGGAGTAAAGATGGGGATATTTGATGGGATAATAGGAAATGCAAGTGAAGTTAATCTAGAAAAGTTAAAGGAAGAAGTTAAAGGCTTATTAACACCTAATGAAACAATTAAGAATGCTTACAAAATTATAAGAGACACGTTTATTTTTACGGATAAAAGACTTATCTTAATCGATAAACAAGGAGTGACTGGAAAGAAGACACAATACCATTCAATTCCATATAAAAGTATTCTTCATTTTTCAGTTGAAACGGCAGGGACATTTGATTTAGATGCAGAGTTGAAAATTTGGGTTTCAGGTAATGAATTACCAATACAGAAAAGCTTTAATAAATCAACTAACATATATAAAATTCAAAGTGTATTAGCGGAACATGTATTAGGAAAGTAATAAATTAAACGATCAACAATGCTGTTGATCGTTTATAACTTCTTTCAGCGTGTGCCCAAACACCCGCTGAAATAGAGGAAATCAGTCTAAGAAAGCCACGTACTGTGGCAATTTAACTGTGCGAAAGCAACAACAACAACACACGAATGAGTGATCAACATGGGGTTGGCCTAAAGCCTATTCCGGACACAATTATACCGAGGTATAATTGATTTGGGGTGATAACAGATGAAAAGCGTAAACATACAGCTTGACGAGAAAAACTCGTTAGAAATAACGCAGATAGAAGATAATTTATTTGAAATGCGGCTTGGAATGAATGGAAGCATTAGCGTTTACTATATGACACGTGAGCAGCTCCTGAATTTCGATCAATTAGGCGCTCATTTGCGCATTGAGTCTATTCTAGGGATAGATTAGGAGCTATTATTCGACTATGTATAAATGGTTTCCGAGGGATGTTTATTTAGTATTGAAGGCCTAAGTAAGATTATGAAAATTATGACTGATATATTATCTTTTTTTTAAGTTAGTTGAAGATTTAGTAAATTTCCTGATTGTTAATAGTGAAATTTATACAATTTGGACAGTGAGATTTTGAAGACTGAATAAAATATTACTTTTGTATAGTATAAATCTCCTAATTATCATATGAAAATGAAAAAAATGGATGTGTATATTACTTATAAAGTATGTGTATGTTCTTTCTGAGTAGTGACAATTGTCTCTAAACAAATGTAAATAGATTGTATATACTTACAGTTAGAGGGAAGGAGGAGGTAGCTTGATTCTAGTTCGAAATGATAAATTCGAAATATCGGAAGAAAATGGCAAAGTATATATGCTTACTTTCAGTGCCGGTTTTCCATTAAAAGAATTTGATAGTATTTTACGAAGTCATCCCCGACTCAAATTATCAAATTTTTCAATATTAAAAAATGTCTTAGCAACCGAAAGCACAAGCCCTGTTGAAATTGGACGCTGGCTTCCTAATGTTGAAGCTGAAGTTGCAAGAGATAAAATGTCTGCCTCAATATTTATCTATGAAACACATGACTATATTCTAAAGAATAAAGAGAAATTAACGGAACAAATTTTGGAAACTATCAAAAACGAAGGAATTGCTCACGGCATATTAGATTTTGATATTTCTAACATTGAGACAGGAAAAGCATTTTTAATTGCTCAAGGTACACAACCAGTAGCAGGAACAGATGCACAAATTACATACTTACCTAAACCAGAGAGAAAGCCAGTAATTCGCGAAGATGGCAAAGCTGATTATTATGACATGAACTTTATTTCTGAAATATCCGAAGGTTCGTGGTTAGGCGAGAAAATTCCTGCGACATTAGGTAAACCAGGGGAAAATGTACTAGGTGAAATGATGGCTGCAGTACCGGGTCGTGATTTTCCTATACGATATGATAAAAAATCAGCTTATGAAGTGGAAGAGGATGGGAAAACTGTCATCCGTTCGAAAATAGCTGGTGTATTAGATGATGTTAAAGGCATGATCGGAGTTAATAGACATTTGCCAATTCATGGAGACGTTGGCGTTGAAACAGGGAATCTCGAATTTAATGGCTCTTTAAGCATTAAAGGAACAGTTACATCAGGCTATACAGTTATTGCTACTGGAGATATTTCCATCGAGGGTGCCGAAGGTGTAAGCGGTGCCAAACTGATTAAATCCCTTGAAGGCGACGTCTATATTCGCGGAGGGATTTTTGGTCTAGGTTCAACGCTTGTAGAGGCAGGCGGCAATATTTTCGTTAAGCATGTCAATGAAGCAAATCTAGTTGCAGCTGACAGCATTCATATAGGATCTTATGCATTGGGATCCCAGCTCTCTGCCCATTCTATCTTTGTGGACGAACGAAAAGGAAAAATTATTGGGGGCCGTGCAGTGGCCAAAAATACAATTGTTACGGCCATCTCAGGAAATCGTTTAGAGCGTCGAACTGATTTAATCATCGAAAGCGTAAATAAACAGGAAAGCTATTCTATTATGCAAGAGAAGGCGGGGAATCTTAAGAAACTGCAATCAGAAATCGCTGAGCACGAAGGAAAAATTAAAAGCTTACTGCCACTCCTTAACCAAATGTCTAAGGAGCAAATAGCTACATTTGAGGGTACAAAACAAATTTTAACAAAATTGAAAGCGGATGCAGTGACCATTGATCGTGAGGTTAAACTCATAATGGATGAAATGCGTCATGCTGGAAAAGAGGAGATTACTGTTACGAAGGAAGCGCATCCTGGTACCTATATTCAAATTGGCAAAAAATCATCCTTATTAAGTAAGATTAAAAAGGGTAAATTTCTTATTGAATTTGGTGAGCTAAATGCTTAGCGAATCTTTTATTCCTGTATTTGCACATCGTGGGGCATCCGCGTATGCACTTGAAAATACTTTGAAGTCTTTTGAAAAGGCATTAGAGCTAGGAGCAGATGGAATTGAATTAGATATCCAGCTTTCGAAAGAGGGCATTCCAGTAGTGTTTCATGATCCACAGCTATCAAGATTAGTAGGCATCAATAAGCTGGTGAACGAATGTACGAAAGAGGAGCTAATAAGCTTTAAACTTGGGAAGCCGTGGAGACGATTATTTTCAACGTATAAAATTCCGACGTTTGAAGTTGTTTTAGCATGGGCAAATTCTCAACAGCTTCCACTTAATATTGAATTAAAATCAACACTCCTTGATAATAAAAGCGCACTTATTCAAATGCTACATGGGCTTACTTTGCCTGTTGGCAGTCATTTTTCATCGTTTCACTATGAGCTTTTAGAGATTGTGAAACAATATAAGCCAGACTATGAAACAGCACTTATAGCAACGAAAAAATTAAAATGGGATTTGCTTCGTGATTACAATGCAATTGATAGTGTTCATATGCATAAAAGGTATTATAAACCAAGATATTTAGAGGCTTGTGTAGCGAGTGATAAAGCATGTCGTTTTTATGCAATTGATGGGAATGAAACATTTTTAACGAATCCTCATCCTTCAGTAATTGGTTGGATTTCTGATTTTCCAGATAAAGTGATTAAGAGACAACAACGTTAATCACTGTCGCCTCGGCAAAATTGTAGCTGTCGCTTCGCTTTCGCACAGATAAAAAATGTAGCTGAAGATTTTGAATGAAGATAAAAATAGCTATCCAATAAGTCCGCCTTAGACTTATTAGGATAGCTATTTTTATTTTTTTTGGAAGCGCGGAGCCACTTTTCCATTTTTTCGATCGCGGTGAAGTAAAAAACCTGCGAAAAAGCCAAAGCCTATAACAAAAAGAATAATGCCAACGACAAATTGTAGCCATAAAAATGGGAAAGGTGAAATGAGCTTACCGAATAATGTATCACGCATAAATTTAATGCCACCTGCAGCCATAAGACCGGGAATAAGCATTACTATAAATGCAGCAAAACGAGCCATGCATGTCCCTCCTTATTCCTAAGTTTAATTGTACCTGTGGATATTGGAATGTCAAGAAACGTTATAAAACTACGGAACTGATGAATCCAAAAACAAGTAAGACAAAATGCGATAATTGTAACTGAATCTTTAGAAAATTCTTACTTAAACAAGAAAATGTAATAATAGTTGCTAAATTGTGAAATTGTCAGTATTGTAAAATTAAATGGAGCAATATTATCCATTGTTAAACAATTTTAAATTCTTTCAGCAGGTGTCCTAATACCTGTACCTGACGCTACGCTTTCGGTACAAAAGATATTTGCTAAAAGAATTTAAAGCCTCCGGCGGATGTCACGGAATCGGAAAGGAATTCAATATAGGATGTTAGCCTAAAATCATCGCATCCATGCGATAACGGCATACTGACCTGCATCGGTAAAAACGCCACGTTCTGTGGCATTACCGAAATGACCGACATCGTGTCGGCCCTCGTGTTGTTGCTGTCGCTACGTTAGCACTGCGCTTTCGCACAAAAAACATCGCAGGCCTATGCACAAAGCCGATTCCGGACGCAGTTATGCCGAGGCATAATTGAAACACTAATTATACTGAATTGGAATGGGCGTTTGGGGATGCACTTTCCAAAGCAAAGGGGCGAGTTTTCATGGAAATCTTCAAGTATATGGAAAAGTATGATTATGAACAATTGGTATTTTGCCAAGATGAAGCATCAGGGTTAAAAGCGATTATCGCTATCCATGACACAACACTTGGACCAGCATTAGGTGGTGCACGTATGTGGACATATGCATCAGAAGAAAATGCGATAGAGGATGCATTGCGTTTGGCACGAGGGATGACCTATAAAAATGCTGCAGCTGGTTTAAACCTTGGCGGTGGAAAAACGGTTATTATCGGTGACCCATTTAAAGATAAAAATGAAGAAATGTTCCGTGCGTTAGGACGTTTTATCCAAGGGCTTAATGGTCGCTACATTACGGCAGAAGATGTAGGTACAACAGTGACAGATATGGATTTAATGCATGAGGAAACAAATTATGTAACGGGAATTTCCCCTGCTTTTGGTTCATCAGGAAATCCTTCACCAGTAACTGCTTACGGAGTTTATCTTGGGATGAAAGCAGCAGCAAAAGAAGCATTTGGATCTGACTCATTAGAGGGACGTACTATTTCTGTACAAGGTTTAGGAAATGTAGCCTACAAGCTTTGCGAATATTTACATAATGAAGGTGCAAAACTTGTTGTTACAGACATTAATCAAGCGGCAATTGATCGCGTTGTGAATGATTTTGATGCAACTGCTGTAGCACCGGAGGAAATCTATTCACAGGAAGTTGATATTTTCGCACCTTGTGCATTAGGGGCGATTTTAAATGATGAAACGATTCCGCAACTAAAAGCAAAGGTGATCGCAGGTTCTGCCAATAACCAATTACAAGATTCTCGACATGGTGATTATTTACATGAATTAGAGATAGTTTATGCACCTGATTATGTAATTAACGCTGGTGGAGTAATAAATGTAGCTGATGAATTATATGGATATAACCGTGAACGTGCAATGAAACGTGTCGAAGGCATTTACGATAGCCTTGAAAAAATCTTCGCGATTTCTAAACGTGATGGTATACCGACGTATGTAGCAGCTAATCGTTTAGCAGAAGAACGTATCGCTCGAGTATCAAAGTCTCGTAGCCAATTCTTAAAAAATGAAAAAAATATTTTAAACGGTCGTTAAGTACCGCTTATTCGTTGAAAGAAGTCGCATTGTCGACTTCTTCTAACTTTATCGTAAATTAATAGATTACATGAATGATTAGCATTTTTCTCACAAGGGGGAATCTATATGGCTCAAAACTATGATGTTGTCATTTTAGGCGGAGGTACAGGGGGCTATGTAGCTGCAATTCGAGCTGCGCAGTTGGGCTTAAAAACAGCTATTGTCGAACGTGAACGACTAGGTGGAACATGCTTGCATAAAGGCTGTATACCAAGTAAGGCCTTACTTCGAAGTGCAGAAGTGTATCGTATGGCAAATAAAACTGCGGCTGAATATGGTGTTGATATTGAAGGGGTGACATTGCAATTCGACAAAGTGCAAGAAAGGAAGCAAGCTATTGTTGAGCAATTGAGCCAAGGTGTGAATACACTGATGAAAAAGGGCAAAATAGACGTTTATCAGGGATTAGGGCGAATTTTAGGGCCATCTATTTTCTCACCGATGCCTGGCACTATTTCAGTTGAAATGAGTAATGGCGATGAAAATGAAATGCTAGTTCCAACAAATGTGGTGATTGCTACAGGATCAAAGCCAAGAGGAATGGCGGGACTAACGGTTGATGGTAAATATGTGATGAACTCTGATCATGCATTGGAAATGGAAGAACTGCCAAAGTCGTTGTTAATTGTTGGCGGAGGAGTTATTGGAATAGAATGGGCCTCAATGCTTTGCGATTTTGGGGTTTACGTAACGGTCATTGAATATGGGCCATCCATTTTACCTGCAGAGGATGCGGATATTGTAAAAGAAGTAACAAAGCAACTTGAAAAAAGAGGCGTCCGCATTGTGACGAATGCTCGCTTAGATTCGGGATCCTTTAAAATTGAAAATGATAACGTTTTCATTTCCGCAAAAGTAAATGATAAGGATGAATTATTTGAGGCAGATAAATTATTGCTTTGTGTTGGACGTGAAGCCAATACACAAGGTATTGGTTTAGAAAATACTGAAATAGAAGTAGAAAATGGATTTATCAAAGTCAATGATTCGTATCAAACGAAGGAATCACATATGTATGCCATAGGGGATGTTATCGGTGGCTTACAATTAGCGCATGTTGCCTCACACGAAGGGGTGTGTGCTATTGAGCATATTGCAACGGATAAAACAGAGGGACTTGATGTTCTAAATGTTCCGAAATGTGTTTATTCTTATCCTGAGGTCGCAAGTATTGGCTTAACAGAAAGGGATGCACAAGAACAAGGTTATTCGTTGAAGATTGGTAAGTTTCCGTTCAAGGCGATCGGAAAAGCACTAGTTAATGGAGAGACAGATGGTTTTGTAAAAATTGTTGCTGATGAAGAAACGAATGATATTTTGGGTATTCATATGGTAGGACCACATGTGACAGATTTAATTGGAGAAGCATCACTTGCTAAATTATTGGATGCAACGCCTTGGGAAATAAGTCAGGCCATTCATCCACATCCGTCACTCAATGAGGTGCTAGCGGAAGCGGCGTTAGCAGTGGATCATCGCGCCATTCATTTTTAAGATTCGTAGTTTTTGTAACTAAAGTCTAGGGTCAAAACAAAAATCTGTTCTTGATTAACAGGTAGATTAAAAGTGCTCATAAAGCGGTAGGTGACGTCGTTCGTGGAAAACGTCCTTTCTGGAGTGGAATGTGCAATCAAGTACATATTTTGGTGAAGGGCCATAATTGCTTTAGTTATCTGTATCCAGAAAGTGTTTTTGTAGCGAAAGCGAAACGTTCGAAAGGGGTGTTCGTATGCAAGGTGTTCAAATTAAGCATGAGGATTTAGGGTTAACAAATGAAGATGTGCTTGCAATATTCGAAACGATGTTAATGGCAAGAAGACTTGATGAACGAATGTGGTTATTAAACCGTTCTGGTAAAATTCCGTTTGTTATTTCTTGTCAGGGTCAGGAGGCGGCGCAAGTAGGGGCAGCATTTGCTCTAGATCATAACAAAGATTATATTGCACCTTATTATCGTGATATGGGTGTTGTTTTACATTTTGGTATGACACCGAAAGAATTGATGTTATCTGCATTTGCTAAAGCAGAGGATCCGAACTCGGGTGGGCGCCAAATGCCAGGTCATTTTGGACAAAAGAAAAATCGTATTTTAACAGGTTCTTCGCCAGTTACGACACAAGTTCCACACGCGGTAGGCGTAGCTTTAGCAGGGCGCCTACAAAAGGAAGATTTTGTTACTTTCGTTACACTCGGTGAAGGTTCATCTAACCAAGGTGATTTCCATGAAGGTGCGAACTTCGCAGGAGTGCATAAGCTTCCAGTTATTATAATGGTAGAAAATAATCAATATGCAATTTCTGTGCCAGTTGAACGTCAATTAGGCTGCGCGAAAGTATCAGATCGCGGTATTGGCTATGGTATGCCAGGTGTTACAGTTGATGGGAAATGTCCGTTGCAAGTCTATAAGGTTGTGAAAGAAGCGGCTGATCGTGCTCGTAGAGGTGAAGGCCCAAGTTTAATAGAGACAGTGACGTATCGCTTAACGGCGCATTCTTCGGATGATGATGATCGTCAATATCGAACTGCTGAGGATATAGCTGAAGGAAAGGCAAAGGATCCAATTTTGTTATTTGAAAAGTATCTTATGGATACTGGAGTTATGACAGAAAAACTTCGTGCTGAAATAGAAGAACGTGTCATGGCAGAGGTGAATGAAGCAACAGATTATGCAGAAGCTGCTCCATATGCACCACCAGAGCATGCTATGAAATACGTATATGCACCAGTGGACGGAGGTGACGTGTAATGGCAGTAATGTCTTATATTGATGCGATTACATTAGCGATGAAGGAAGAGATGGAACGTGATGAGCGTGTTTTCATTTTAGGAGAGGACGTTGGTCGTAAAGGTGGGGTTTTCAAAGCGACAGCAGGTCTTTACGATCAATTTGGTGAACATCGGGTACTTGACACACCTCTTGCAGAGAGTGCTATTGCAGGTGTTGGTATTGGTGCTGCGATGTATGGAATGCGTCCAATTGCCGAAATGCAATTCGCTGACTTCATCATGCCTGCAGTTAACCAAATTGTTTCTGAGGCAGCAAAAATCCGCTATCGTTCAAACAATGATTGGTCTTGCCCGATGGTTATACGTGCACCATTTGGTGGAGGAATTCATGGAGCGCTTTACCATTCGCAATCTGTAGAGGCGCTTTTTGCAGGAACACCAGGGTTAAAAATTGTTATACCTTCAACACCGTACGATGCTAAAGGCTTATTAAAAGCAGCGATTCGCGATGAAGATCCAGTGCTATTTTTTGAGCATAAGCGTGCATATCGTCTTATTAAAGGCGAAGTCCCAGTAGACGATTACACATTGCCGATTGGTAAGGCGGATGTTAAGCGGGAAGGGGAAGACGTTACTGTTATTACGTATGGTTTAGCTGTCCATTTTGCATTACAAGCTGCAGAACGTCTAGCAGCAGACGGAATTTCAGCGCATATTCTGGACCTACGCACGGTATATCCGCTTGATAAAGAAGCAATCATTGAGGCGGCAAGTAAAACAGGTAAAGTTTTACTAGTTACCGAGGATAATAAAGAAGGTAGCATTATGAGTGAAGTTGCAGCAATCATTGCAGAGCATTGCTTATTTGAACTAGATGCACCAATTCAGCGTCTTGCAGGACCTGATGTTCCGGCAATGCCGTACGCACCGACGATGGAAAAATATTTTATGATCAACCCTGATAAAGTAGAGCGTGCGATGCGAGAACTTGCCGCATTCTAATATAAATGGATCTATTTCTGTGGTAAATAGAAGCTTTTAAAAGAAAGTTTATAAATATCACAGGTATTTTAAGACTCTTCATCGAAAGTTCGGGATGACATTTCTTAAAACGTTATGTCGTGGTATATAAGTTGATTAGAGTAGAGACTGGCTGACTCCTCCTAGGGGGTTATTGGACGCCCTTAGGAGAGCCCAAGTCGGTGCGAAAATCAACCCCACTTTATGGTGATGAGTAATATTATAAATATGATAGTAATTTGATAGATACAATTACACCTAGGCATAATTGATGGGGGGAATAGATGATGGCTATTCAAAATATTACAATGCCACAGCTCGGCGAAAGTGTAACAGAAGGTACGATTGAAAAATGGCTTGTCAAACCAGGTGATACAGTAAAAAAATATGATCCACTAGCAGAAGTAGTTACAGATAAAGTAAATGCAGAAATCCCATCTTCTTTTGAAGGAGTCATATCAGAGCTACTTGCAGAGGAAGGGCAAACGTTACCGGTTGGTGCAGTCGTTTGTTCCGTTGAAATAGCAGGTGACAGTGAGTTACCTCCACCGCCTCCAGCTAAAAAATCAGCGGTAAGTACGGCAATTTTAAATGCAGGTGTACAAAAGAAACAAGAGACTCAACAACCAACTACTGCTACAAGAGAATCGCAAAAAACAGTTCGTCAGGATAAAGTACGTTATTCACCAGCTGTTCTTCGACTTGCACAAGAGTATGAAATTGCCCTTGATCAAATAACAGGTACTGGTGAAGGTGGACGTATTACAAGAAAAGACCTAATGAAACTGATTGAAACAGGAAATGTGCCAACGCCTCTAGTGGAAACATCACCTGTAGTCGATGAAAAAGTTCCGCAATCAGGCGATATTGAAATTCCAGTAACGAAGGTGCGCCGTGCGATTGCCAATAATATGGTACGAAGCGTTCATGAAGTACCACATGCATGGATGATGATGGAAGTGGACGTCACAGATTTAGTAGCATTTCGTGATAGCATAAAGGCTGAGTTTAAGCAAAAAGAAGGCTTTAATATTACGTATTTTGCTTTCTTTGTAAAAGCTGTTGCTCAAGCTTTAAAGGAATTCCCGATGATGAACTCTATGTGGGCAGAGGACAAAATTATTCAAAAGCATGACATCAATATTTCCATTGCAGTCGCAACAGATGATGCGTTATTTGTTCCTGTTATAAAACACGCTGATGAAAAATCGATTAAAGGGATTGCGAAGGAAATTCATGAGCTTGCAGGAAAAGTTCGTGCCGGAAAATTGTCGATGGATGATATAAAAGGTGGTACATTTACGGTTAATAATACGGGTGCATTCGGCTCTGTTCAGTCGATGGGCATCATTAATTACCCACAAGCTGCCATTCTTCAAGTGGAAAGTATTGTAAAAAAACCAGTTATTTTACCTGGTGGAATGTTCGCGGCACGAGATATTGTGAATTTATGTTTATCTTTAGATCATCGAGTTCTTGATGGACTTGTTTGTGGTAAATTCCTGAATAGAGTAAAAGAAATACTCGAAAATACAAATAAATCTTCAACGTCAGTCTACTGATGACTTGTCGGAAGCCTGTTATATAACGGTTTCCGATTTTTTTTTGCTTTGCGAGTCGCAATTTGTCATGTAGAATAACAAATAGAAACTACTAAGGGGGGAAGCTGATTAAGCGTCCGCATGTCAAACAACATGAAAAATATTGAATTTGAAAAGCCGTCCTATTCAGAATGGCAAGATGCAGCAATCAAGGCTTTAAAAGGGAAACCATTCGAGTCTCTTTTAACGAAAACGAGTGAAGGTATTACATTAGAACCTCTTTACACCCAAGAAAGTTTAGTAGCAAAACTTGGAGAAGAGCTTGATAAACAAGTTGCTACGATCCGTTCCCTACAAAATAATGAAGCATTTCGAGTGGCACAGCAAATATATGCTGAAACAAGCGATGCATTTTTTGCACAGCTTGATGATAGCTTAGCTCGGGGCAATGAAGTAGTAACAATTGATAGCCGTGTGAATTTTGAATGGACTGAAGAAGTAGTGGCACAATTAGCGACTTATTTCTCTGAATATTCGTTTAAAATGTCGGTTGAAAATTCAAATGACCCATTATTAGCAGTATTCGACAAAATAGCAAATAATCAGCGAGAAGCTGTAAAAGGTTTCATCGTATCGAAAAATCCTATCTCTTTAAATAATTTCTCGAACGTGCGCTCAGTCGGTGCGGACACAACGGTTTATCATAATGAAGGCGCAAACGCGGTGCAAGAGTTAGCTTATGCACTTGCATTAGCCGTAAAATACGCAAATCAAGAAGAAAGCTTTGAAGCGTTCGCGAAGAAGTTTTATGTATCATTTGCAGTGGATACACAGTTCTTTACAGAGATTTCCAAACTCCGTGCTTTTAAAGTACTTTGGAAAGCGTTTTCATCTGCATATGGAGTATCTAATTGCGTAAAAGTTCCAACGATTGCTGAAACATCGGTAAGAAGCTTCTCGAAGCTGGATGTTTATGTAAACTTATTACGTTCGGCAAATGAAGCTCTTTCTGGCTTAATTGGTGGTGCGGATGTCTTTACAGTTCACCCTCATGATGCATTAACGAAACCAACAGATCAATCGGTTCGTATTGCACGAAATGTATCCTTAATCTTAAAAGAAGAAACAAATGTTTTAAAAGTTATAGATCCAGCTGGTGGCTCTTACTTTATTGAGTCATTAACAGCTGATTTTGTGAAAGAAGCTTGGACATTATTTTTAGAAATTGAAGCAGCTGGAGGTATCGACGCTTACACTGCATCTGGAAAGCTTGCGGAAGAACTAGAAAAATCCTACCAAGCTCGTATTAAAGCGGTACAAACACGTAAGCAATCATTAATCGGTACAAATATTTATGCTAATCCAGCAGATGTGCTTGAAAGTGCAACAAACCCAGCTTTTGCAGAAATTAAGCGCATTGCTAAACCTTTTGAACATTTACGTACGGAAATGACAGCAGCAAATGTAACAACAGGAATTTTAGCATTAGGTACACTAAAAAGCTCAAAACCACGTGCTGACTTCGTGTCAGGTTTCTTAAATACTGTAGGTCTAGTACCAGAAAAAAGTGAACCAATTGCTACAGCTGAAGAAGCATTAGCTTGGTTAAATACTACAGAAGCAACATATGTAGTCATTGCAGGAAATGATGACGATACAAAACAATTAGTACCAGCCATTTTAGCTGGCAAACGAGCAAACGTAATTGTTGACGTTGCAGGTAAATTTAAAGACGAAGAAGAAGCTTGGTTAGCAAATGGCTTAAACGGCTTTATTTTCGCAGGACAGAACATCATTGAAAAATTAAATTCAGTGTTCGCTAGCATGAAGGAGGTCCAACGATGAGCAAGCCAAATTTTAGTGCAGTTGAAATTGAAAAAGTTTTAACAGCAGAAGCGCCTCAAGCGTCAGAAGAAAAATTCATGACAAATGAAGGCATCGAAATTAAAGATATATACACAAAAGAAGATATTAAAGAGGCAAAGCATTTAAATGATGTAGCAGGTATTGCGCCAAATACACGCGGTCCATACCCTACTATGTATGTAGCTCGTCCTTGGACTGTTCGCCAATATGCTGGTTTCTCAACGGCTGAAGAATCAAATGCATTCTATAAACGTAATCTAGCAATGGGTCAAAAAGGTCTTTCTGTTGCCTTTGATTTAGCAACTCACCGTGGCTATGACTCAGACCATCCGCGTGTAACAGGGGATGTTGGTAAAGCCGGTGTAGCGATTGACTCTGTAGAAGATATGAAAATCTTATTTGACCAAATTCCTTTAGATCAAATGTCAGTTTCTATGACAATGAATGGTGCAGTATTACCAGTTCTTGCATTTTATATCGTTGCTGCTGAAGAGCAAGGAGTGACTCCTGACCAATTAGCGGGTACGATTCAAAATGATATTTTAAAAGAATACATGGTTCGTAACACATATATTTATCCACCGACAATGTCTATGAAAATTATTGCAGATATTTTTGAATATACAGCGAAATATATGCCAAAATTCAACTCTATTTCGATTTCTGGTTACCATATTCAAGAAGCTGGAGCAACAAATGACATTGAACTTGCTTATACATTAGCAGACGGCCTTGAATATGTTCGTACAGGGCTTAAAGCTGGAATCGATATTGATGCCTTTGCACCGCGTTTATCATTCTTCTGGGCAATTGGTATGAACTATTACATGGAAGTTGCAAAAATGCGTGCTGCACGCCGAATTTGGGCACAAATGATGTCAACGTTTAATCCGAAAAACCCGAAAACATTAGCACTTCGTACACACTCACAAACATCTGGTTGGTCTTTAACAGAACAAGATCCATTTAACAATGTGACACGTACATTAATCGAAGCAAATGCGTCTTCAATGGGGCATACTCAATCTCTTCATACAAATGCACTTGATGAAGCGATTGCTCTACCAACTGATTTCTCTGCACGTATTGCACGTAATACGCAGCTGTTCCTACAAGAAGAAACAGCTATGACGAAAGTTATTGACCCATGGGGCGGTTCATACTATGTGGAAAAATTAACAGACGAGATTACAAAATCTGCATGGGCTTTAATTGAAGAAATCGAAGAGCTTGGCGGTATGGCGAAAGCGATTGAAACAGGTCTTCCAAAAATGAAAGTTGAGGAAGCTGCTGCAAAACGTCAAGCGAAAATCGACTCTAAAACAGAAACGATCGTTGGCGTAAACAAATATCGTTTAGAAAAAGAAGAACCTATCGACATTCTTGACATTGATAATACGTTAGTTCGTCAAAAGCAAATTGAACGTTTAGAAGCTATGAAGGCAGCGCGCGATGAAGCAGAAGTACAAAAACATTTAGCTCGTTTAACAAAAGCGGCGCAAGATGGCGAAGAAAACTTATTAGCAATTGCAGTAGATGCTGCGCGTGCTCGTGCTTCATTAGGAGAAATTTCTGATGCGATCGAAGTTGTTTCAGGTCGTCATAAGGCCGTAATTCGTTCCATCTCTGGTGTTTACTCTGCAAACTTCTCAGATGAAGAGCAAATTACTGAAGTGAAACAAATGACAGAGGAGTTCCTTGGAAATGAAGGTCGTCGCCCACGTATTTTAGTAGCGAAAATGGGACAAGATGGACATGACCGTGGTGCAAAAGTTGTGGCAACAGGCTATGCTGACTTAGGCTTCGACGTAGATATTTCACCATTATTTATGACACCTGCAGAAGCAGCTCAAATGGCTGTGGAAAACGATGTTCATGTCATTGGTGTATCTTCATTAGCTGCAGGTCATAAAACATTAGTTCCTGAATTAGTAGCAGAGCTAGAAAAACTGGGCCGCGAAGATATCATTATTATTGTTGGAGGCGTTATTCCAGCACAAGATTATGAATTCCTTTATGAAGCTGGCGCAGTAGCAATTTTTGGACCAGGTACAGTAATTCCTGTATCTGCACAAAAGATTATTGAAGAGATATACAAACGTTTAGGCTATGAGGAAGTGTCTGAATAATGGACAAAAACAAAGGAATGCCGGAAAGTGCGCTATTTGTTATGGACGGAGTAGAGGCAACTCACGACGGAATGCAATATGGTACACCGAAAAAGTTCCGAAAGAAAAAAGCAGACAATTTAAACGTACAGGAGCTTGCACAAGAAGTACGTGCTGGCTCTCGTACACAATTGTCAAAAGCTATTACACTCATTGAAAGTTCAAATGCAACACATAAAGTGCAAGCACAAGAACTTTTACAAGAGCTTCTACCACATACAGGAAACAGTGTCCGCATTGGGATAACAGGCGTGCCTGGTGCAGGAAAGAGTTCGTTCATTGAGGCTTTCGGAACGATGCTTTGTGAGTTAGGGAAAAAAGTGGCAGTCCTTGCGATCGATCCGAGCTCTTCTTTATCGGGAGGAAGTATTTTAGGTGATAAAACTCGAATGGAGGAGCTCGTGAAAAAGCCTAATGCTTTTGTTCGTCCCTCTCCATCAGCTGGTACCCTAGGGGGTGTTCATAAAAAGACGCGTGAAACGATGCTTGTTTGTGAAGCGGCTGGCTATGATGTCATTTTAATAGAAACAGTTGGTGTTGGACAAAGTGAAACGTATGTTCGAGGGATGGTTGATTTCTTCTTGCTGTTAGTTTTAACAGGTGCCGGAGACGAGTTACAAGGCATGAAGAAGGGCATTATGGAGTTAGCGGATGCCATTGTTGTTCATAAGGCGGATGGTGATAATGTTCGTCTGGCTAAAAAAACGGTATCCGAGTACAAGCAAATTTTACATTTCTTACAGCCTGCAACACCAGGTTGGATGTCCACAGCAATGCCGGTTAGCTCGTGGGAAAAACGTGGTCTCGACAAAGTCTGGAATACAATAGGGGAGTTCAGACAAATCGTTGAGGCAAATAATTACTGGTCAATCAGACGTCAAAATCAGACAAGAGATTGGTTCCAATCGATGATTACCGACCAATTAATCGATATGTTTTATGGTAATCCAGAACGGAAAGCACAAGTGCAGCTTTTAGAACGTCAAATTTTAAATGGACAGTTGACAGTTACACAAGGTGTAGATCGTTTATTTAGCGATGAACAATCACAGAAATAATATCATCTAATATATGAGCAAGTAGGTGCACAAATTCGTCACTAACTGCTATGATAGGAGATGTATGAGCGTCGAATATCTAAAGCTAGTAAGTTTCACTTCTTTCAGCTGAAAAAAGTGAAAGCCTCTGGACGCAATTATGCCGAGACATAATTGCTGATGATGACGCGAACTTGAAAGGAGCTATCGCTTTATGAATATGGATTACGATTTATTTATGCAAGAAATTTTAAAAACAGCACGTGCAGAAATTGAGGCTGCAGGTTATGAGCAGCTTCGCACGCCTGAAGCTGTTGAAGAGGCGTTTGCTCGTCCAGGTACAACATTAGTCATGGTAAACTCAGTATGCGGCTGTGCAGGAGGTATCGCACGTCCATCAGCAGCACAATGCGTACATTACGATAAACGTCCAGACCATCTTGTAACGGTGTTTGCTGGCCAAGACAAAGAAGCAACTGCAGCTGCTCGTTATCTCTTCGGTGAAGATCATTTACCATCTTCCCCATCATTTGTGTTATTAAAGGATGGACAAGTAGTAGCAGAAGTTGGACGCTATGAAATTGAAGGTCATGACCCAATGTCAGTAGTAACAAACTTACAAGCAAACTTTGAGGAATACTGCGACGAACTTTAATTTTATTCAATTATAGAAGAGCTATTCATTTAGCAGAAAACTCCGCAGGCTATAAAATGTCTGCGGAGTCTTACTACTAAAAAATTCTCCGAATTAGCATCGCTTTCTCCACTGATTCCAGTAGAATTGCATTTAGAATTTTTGTAATATTGGCTAAATGATTAGCTTATAGTTTTCTTTAAATTGAATAAAATAAGTAGAGTACTAAAAGATAGGAGGCAGTCGACTTGAAGAAGTTTTCAATCGGCTATCGTACATTAAAAACGGCATTTGGTGCAGCACTCGCTATTGCCATTGCCCAATACTTTGAATTAGCTTCTTATGCATCTGCTGGTATTCTAACAATATTATGTGTACAGCCAACGAAGAAAAAATCTATTCATGCTGCTTATACACGATTTGTCGCAAGTATTATCGCAATGATTTATGCATTTTTGAGCTTTGAGCTATTTTCCTATCATCCACTTGCATTAGCAGGTATGCTACTCATTTTTATACCAACAATTGTGTCATTAAGGGTAGCGGATGGATTTGTCTCTAGTGCAGTTATTATCATGCATATATATGCAGCTAAAAGCTTTTCATTAGCGCTTGTTTATAATGAATTCGCATTAATGGCAATTGGTTATGGTACGGGAATAGCTATAAATATGTATATGCCAGACATTCAAAAGGAATTAAATTACTATCGAGTTAAAATTGAGGAACTTTACAGTAAGATCTTTTTAGAAATTGCCAACTATTTAAGAGAAGGCGATACATTGTGGGATGGGCAGGAAATTATTGAAGCGATTAAAGTATTGAATAGTGCAAAATCCCTAGCGTTTAAAGATGTTGAAAATCATTTTACGAGACGAGAAAATGACTACTACGTGTATTTTGATATGCGTGAACAGCAGTTAGAAATTATTGATAGAGTTCTTCCTAAAATAACGGCACTTCCTGTTATAGTACAAGAGGCTGATATCGTTGCTGACTTTTTACAAGACCTTGGTGAACATGTTCATTCAGGAAATACGGCTAGTCATTTTAGAGAAAAATTAGAGCAAGTAAAGATGGATTTCGCCCAATTACCATTGCCGAAAAATCATGAGCAATTTTTAGCGCAAGCGGCACTTTATCAATTTATTGAGGAAATGGATCGATATTTAGAAATAAAGCAGTCTTTTAAGGGGTTAAAGGTAAAGAAAAAGCGCCCGCAGTAATGCGGACGCCTAGCCTTTCATTACACTATCATCGATAAGCCGAATGCTAGAGATGAAATTACCATGATCGCGACCATAGTATAAACTACGATTTTTTGAAATTTTTTATTACTCATATGCTCGTTCGCTCCTTCTTTTCTTATAAATAGTTTAGCAAATCTGAAAAATTTCTCAAGTAGTAGAGTTTTGACGAAAAAGTCTGTAAAATAGATTATGTACCATAACAGAAGGAGATGTCACCATGGAGAAAGTAGATCATATTGGGATTGCGGTCCGAAATCTTGATGAACGCATTACATATTATACAGAAACTTTAGGCTTAAAGTTGCTAAAAGTGGAAGAAGTAGAATCGCAACAGGTTCGTGTTGCATTCATAGATGCGGGAAATATAAAAATTGAGTTATTAGAACCGATGAGTGAAAAAAGTACTATTCATGGATTCATCGAAAAACGTGGAGAAGGTATTCACCATGTAGCTTTCGGTGTAACGGGGATTCGTGAGCGTATGGCTGAGCTTCGTGAAAAAGGTGTACGTCTTTTATCAGAAGAGCCAGGACCAGGAGCTGGTGGTGCAGAGGTTGCTTTCATGCACCCGAAATCATCTTTCGGTGTGTTATATGAATTATGCGATAAAAGTGGAAAAGGGGATAAGTGATCAGTATGGATATGTTCGACAAAATTAATGAGTTGTATGACCGTAAGACAGTGATTGAACTTGGTGGCGGCTATGAGCGCATCGAGAAGCAACATGATAAAGGTAAATTAACTGCTCGTGAGCGTATTGAATTATTACTAGACGAAGGTACATTTTTCGAGATCAACCCATTCATTACACACCGTACAGTAGACTTCGGCATGGACAAGATGGAAGGCCCTGGTGACGGAGTAGTAACTGGTTTCGGTAAAATTAATGGACGTCCAGTATACTTATTCTCTCAAGACTTCACAGTATTTGGTGGAGCGCTTGGTGAAATGCACGCTAAAAAAATGGCAACAGTAATGGATCTAGCAGCAAAAAATGGTACACCATTTATCGGTATTAATGATTCAGGTGGTGCTCGTATTCAAGAGGGCGTACTTTCACTTGATGGTTATGGTCATATTTTCTATCGTAATGCAATCTACTCTGGGGTAATTCCACAAATCTCAGTTATCATGGGACCATGTGCTGGTGGGGCGGTATATTCTCCAGCAATTACAGACTTCATTCTTATGGTTGATAAAACATCTCAAATGTTTATTACAGGACCTAAAGTTATCGAAACGGTTACTGGTGAAAAAATCTCTGCTGAAGATTTAGGTGGTTCTAAAGTAAACAACGCTATAAGTGGTAACGCACACTTCCGCGCACCTTCTGAAGAAACAGCGATTGATCAAATTAAGAAACTATTAAGCTACTTACCACAAAATAATAAAGAAAAAGCTCCACGCCAGGCACGTCCAGAGGGTGACGACTATCGTCCAGAAATCGTGGATACGATACCAATCGAAACAACTCGACCTTATGATGTTCGTAAAGTAGTCGAGCAAATCGTGGACGCAGATTCATTTATGGAAGTGCATTCAGAATTTGCGAAAAACGTAGTAGTTGGTTTTGCGCGTATTGCTGGTGAATCAGTTGGTCTTGTATGTAACCAACCTAAAGTATTAGCTGGTGGTTTAGATATTGATTCTTCAGACAAGGCTGCTCGTTTCATTCGTACTTGTGATGCTTACAATATACCAATCATCACATTTGAAGACGTTTCTGGTTTCTTCCCAGGCGTTAAACAAGAGCATGGTGGTATTATCCGTCACGGAGCGAAAATCCTTTATGCATACTCAGAAGCAACTGTACCAAAAATTACAGTGATTCTACGTAAAGCATACGGTGGTGCGTACGTTGCGCTTAACTCTAAATCAATTGGGGCTGATTTAGTATTTGCTTGGCCTAACGCAGAAATTGCTGTTATGGGTGCGGCAGGTGCAGCTAATATTATCTTCGCGCGTGAAATTGCCAAATCAGAAGATCCAGAAGCAACACGTGCAGCGAAAATTGAAGAATATAAAGAGAAATTCGCAAACCCATACGTTGCGGCATCTCGCGGTATGGTAGACGATGTTATCGATCCACGTGATACGCGTATTAAGCTAATTCAAGGGCTAGATATGTTAGCGAACAAACACGAAACACGTCCAGAGAAAAAGCACGGAAACATTCCTCTATAACAATTGTACAAGCCTAGTGTCCATTCGGATTGCTAGGCTTTTTTTGACTTATACTAACTTTAAATAATTAAAGATAAATTATAAATAACAGATAATTGAAACATATTTTGATTTCATTCGTACATATATGTAATAGGAGTTGAGATGAATGGAATGGAAACAATTACAAAAAGAGCAAGGAATAATACATGCACAATTAAGAACTGCCAGTAGATTAAGTGAACAAAAGGTTTTAATTGAACAGCAAATCGGGCATGCCCAACAGGAAATTGACAAACATTCTAAAGCACTCAATCAAATTCGTTTAAGACTCGATAAGTTAGAAGGCTTTTCTTTTATGAATATGATTCGTACGTGGGCAGGGCAACAAGATGAGCTACGTGCAGAAAAAATTGATAAAGCAGCTATTCTTGAATTAAAAATAAATGAAGCAAAGAAGATGGATGTTGATTTGGCGCATGATTTGGGGCAAATAAACACCAAGCTTTCTCAAATTAATGAAAAAGAGTTACAAGAAGCTTTAAGCCAATTAAATGCTAAAAAGAAAGGCTACTTACAAATCCATGAGCCTGAACAGGCAAAAAGGCTTGAACAATTAGCACATGAGGAAATGCATACGAAACAACTACTGATAGAGATAAAGGAAGCAGAAGCGGCTGGTGAAACAGCACTTACTGAGCTTGGACAAGCAGCAGAGTCCTTGCATTCCGCTAATGGATATTCAACTTGGGATACGTTTTTTGGTGGAGGATTCTTTGTTACGCATTTAAAACATGATGCACTGGATAAGACCGAAAATTATCTTCACAATGCTCAAATTGCGTTACAACGCTTCCATAACGAACTGCTAGATGTACATGATATGTCAACGAAATCCTTACAAGTTGATACAGATGGATTCGTGAAATTTGCGGACTATTTCTTTGATGATATTTTTTCGGCTTGGTCTGTCCATTCTAAAATATCCACTGCAAGAGATCAGGTTTCTCGTGTACAAGATGATGTACATAATACAATTTTGCGTTTACAGGATAAACATAACAAGGCAGATGATTATTTGAAGTCTCTGCAAAAAGAAAAAGAAGCGATCATTTAAAACGTAGATGTAAAGTAAACTGTGAAAAGATTTTCCTTTTTTCTAACGGGTTCGGTTGATTGGGAGAAAAACACTAAAAGTGAAGTTAATAACAACCTCAATGACACTTATTTTAACAGTAATTTAGTAACATAAACGACAGATAAAAACGCTCAGTAATTTGAGCGTTTTTTTGTGTAAAGCCCCCGTTTGACTACGCCGAAGGTTATTAAGTATCACCGTAGTATTCTGCAAAATGTAAAAAGCCAAATTTCCTCACAAGAAAGTTTCTTAATTCGCCATGAGTAGCTTTTTCTATTGGAGGGTTTGTTAGGGAGTATGCTTTGGCATTTAATTCGGCAAATTTTTCTTTATCTACTTCATTATGTTCTTTATCTTCAATAATTCCTGAAGAAATTGCGGCCTTTGGATAACCCATAAAAAATATATGTGTTCTTAATGCCATACTGGGTGTTGAATGTAACAATATAATTACAACCAACAAAGAAACAATAATTATAACTTTTTTCTTCAAGTCGCTACTCTCCCCAATAAAAGTTAATAATCTATAAAATATTTTAATGTAATTTTCTGTTAAATGTAAAAAGTTTACTTAAAAAGCTAACTATCTAGATAAATTATATTTTTTAAATTTTGGTGATATCTATTCGTCTTCCTGAGGTGAGCAGTGTGAATTCTTCATGAATGGTTCTGATCTGTACGTTTTGAAGATAACGAAAACTTGATTTGTCATGTTTGTCATCTAACCGTCCAGTCCAAATTTGTTCAGTCGTTTTTGTTTACGTTAAGTGCTACTTTCCTTTCAATCTGAAAAAAGGTGCTTCCATAATTATCAGTACTTTTACCTCTATATAATTTGCGAATCGAATAGAAGCGGGTATTTGCAGCCACCAATTGAAAAACAATGTAATCGTTTTATTTTCCCAAACGCAGCAGTATGCTAAAATATAGAAGATAACTATGACGTGGAAAAACACGTAAACTAAGGGAGTCCTACAACATGACAAGTCGTTTAGTAGAAGAGTTTTTTGAGCTCGTACAAATCGATTCAGAAACAAAATATGAACAAGTGATTGCGCCGGTTTTAGTCGACAAACTAACAGCGCTTGGTTTTACAGTAGAACAAGATGATGCACATACTAGAAACGGGCATGGAGCAGGTAATATACTTGCTACGCTAAAAGGTTCATTAGATATCGAACCAATTTATTTTACTTCTCATATGGATACAGTTGTCCCAGGTAAAGGGATTAAACCATCTCTTCGTGAAGATGGCTATATTGTTTCAGATGGTACAACTATTTTAGGTGCTGATGACAAAGCTGGTATCGCAGCATTATTTGAAATGGCTAAACGCTTAAAAGAGCAAAATATTGAACACGGTGATATTGAATTTATTATTACAGCTGGCGAGGAAAGTGGCCTTGTTGGCGCTAAAGAGTTAGATCCATCTAAAATTAAGGCGAAATATGGCTTTGCGGTAGACAGTGATGGCAAAGTAGGGGGAATTGTCACAGCAGCTCCATTCCAAGCGAAAGTTTCCGTTAAAATAATTGGTAAAACAGCGCACGCAGGTGTTGCTCCAGAAAAAGGAATTTCAGCGATTACGGTTGCTTCTAAATGTATTGCAAAAATGAAGCTAGGTCGATTAGATGAAGAAACAACAGCAAATATTGGTCGCTTTGAGGGTGGTCAGGCAACAAATATTGTGTGTGATGAAGTAACGATTCTTGCAGAAGCTCGTTCAATCGACAAAGCGAAGTTAGATGCACAGACTCAGCATATGCAGGAGACGTTTGAGCAAGTTGCTGCTTCATTAGGAGCAAAGGCAGAGGTTGATGTAAAGCTAATGTATCCTGGATTCCGTGTAACAGAATCAGATAAAGTTGTTCAAGTAGCGATTGCAGCTGCACAGAACATCGATCGTACACCAAAGCTAGGTATTTCAGGCGGAGGTTCCGATGCTAATGTTATTGCAGGCTTTGGCATCCCTACAGTCAATCTTTCTGTTGGATACGAGGACATTCATACAACAAATGAAAAGATCCCAGTAGAAGAATTAGAAAAATTAGCAGATTTACTTGTTGAAATCGTAAAAGAGTCTGCGAGAAAATAACAACAGAATCGAAGGATGTGACCGTATGGAAAGTGTGAAGGCAGTAGTTTTTGCTTGTGGTACAGAGGAATATGCAGTGCCTGTGGAGCAAGCGATTTCGATTGAAAAGTTAGAGCAAGTAACACCGATTCCTCATTTGCCTAATTATCTTCTAGGTTTCACAAGAATTCGTGGCGAGCTTGTGCCAGTGCTTGATTTTGAGCGTATTCTTTATAATCGTTCCTCTAATGCTGCAACAGCACGTATTATTGTGTTGAACACGGATGTTGTGAATTATGGATTACTTGTCACAGAAGCTCGTGAAATTCTTGATTTTGATGAGTCGGTATTAAAACAGATGGGACTAGTCAATTATTCAAAAACACGCTACTTTACAGCTGTGGCAAATCTAGAAAATCGTATGATTACTTACGTTGACCCGAAAATTCTTGTGAATTCATTAGAAGGTATTCGTGAAATAATTAATTATTTGCACAAAATGCTTGAAAATGAAAAGGAAACGTAGAGGCTTGAGTTTTTATTAAAGCTAAAAATTAATTCAATAATACACATCAAAGTTGATGTTCTAGACAGAATTACAAATATGTGATTCTGTCTCTTTTTTTAACTTCTTTCTGCGAATGTCTTGAAGTTCATTACCAAAACAAAGGTGGTTTCCGTTCCGACAGTTACTGAGGGTGGAAGATATGCCGTGCTCTTAGTCTGAGGTCCTCTATCTACAGAAGATATCTTTCGTAAATAAATAATAAATTTGGGAGGTATTCCTCACATGGATTCAAAGAAAAAGGAAACACCAGAAGAGAAAAGAGAGAATTTAAGAAAAAGTGAATGGGTTGGAAAGAAACGCTAGTATTAATTTTAGTGTTATTTATAGGATACATTACGTACAAATTGTTTTTCAGTTAAAGGAATATTTATAGATAATCTCTTCTACGTTTATATGCTGATATAGTAAAAATAACCTGTGTTCTTTTTTTCTAGTTGAAAGTTGTTATTAAAATTTATGCGTATTACCTACAGACATCTCCGTTTTATCGTCGTATTATGTAAAGGAAGAAAACTACTGTAAAAGGCAAACTTCACCGAAAGGGAAGGACGCAAAGCCGTGAGTCTAAACACTATTTTTAGTGCATGATCGTCAGGTTGCCAGGTTCTGTTCTATGAGCCTCGGCAAATAGAATGGAGATGTGATTATATGGTAAGTCGTTCACTATCAAAAACATTTATTGTTTTTATAGTAACAATTGTAAGTATGCTAGGATTAACAATGGGAAAGGTAGACGCAAAGTCCATGCAAGATAAGGCTACTTGGTTATGGGATACGACAAAGATTGTCGAAGATGAATCAGGGGCACTCTCATTTTTAGAAGGCAAACAAGTAAAGAAATTATATTTACAAATTAATAGTGATATAGCAAGTGACGATTACAAAAGTTTTATCAATAAAGCTACGACAAAAGGTATAAAAGTATATGCGCTAGATGGTTCAGCAAGCTGGGTATCAGCAGATGGCTATAAAATGCAGGATCAGCTGTTTGATTGGATACAATCATATAATGAAAATGCAGCAGCAACAGAGCGATTTTCTGGAGTTCATCTCGATGTAGAGCCTTACTTAAATAGTGGTTGGAGCTCGAACCAAGAAAAAACGATTGAATCCTATCAAGCGCTCCTCACTAGAGCCAAAGGGAATACAGAGCAATTACAATTGCCTTTAGAAGCAGATATGCCATTTTGGTTTGACGAAGTTTCATATAATAACCAATTTGGTTCTGGTTTATTAGCGGACTGGGTTATTGACCAAGTGGAAAGTGTTTCAATAATGGCTTATCGAGATGCTGCTAAAGACATTATTAAAATTGTTGAACATGAAATAAACTATGCCAAAAAAGTAAATAAATCAATTGTTATTGGTGTGGAAACTGGGGCTTCTGATGAAGAGAAAAATATTACCTTCTATGATAATGGAGAAGCCTATATGAATAAACAGTTAGCACAAGTACATAAACAGTATGCCAATAAAACGAGCTATAATGGTTTTGCCATTCATTATGTTGATAGTTGGATGAATATGAAGCCGTAAAAAATCCTCTCCAGCGATAAGTTGGAGAGGATTTTCTTTGATATTATGAAAGTCGACCGCTATAGTCTTCAAATTTAAATTTACGAATGACTTTAATGCCTTCTTCATCGTTATAAGAAACGATGGATGGAAGGTTTACACCATTAAACATATGATTTTTCACCATTGAGTAATGCGCCATATCTGTAAATACTAGACGATCGCCTGGTTGTAAAGGTTGTTCAAATGAATAATCGCCAATTACATCACCTGCAAGACAAGTAAGCCCGCCTAAGCGATATGTGTGAGCTAGCTCATTTGGTTGACCTGAACCGATAATCATTGGGCGGTATGGCATTTCTAGAACGTCTGGCATATGGCAAGTTGCCGATGTATCTAAAATTGCTAAGTCCATACCGTTTTTCTGTATATCAAGGACAGTTGCTACTAAATAACCTGTATTAAGTGCAACAGCTTCGCCTGGCTCTAAATATACGAGAAGGTTATACTTGTCTTGAATGTAATTAATAATATTCACAAGCTTTTCTACATCATAATCCTCACGAGTAATATGGTGACCTCCACCAAAGTTTAACCATTTCATTTGATGTAAGACATCACCAAATTTTTCTTCGACAACTTGTATAATACGCTCTAACGTATCTGAGTTTTGCTCACACATCGCATGGAAGTGTAAGCCATCAATACCGTCAAGCTGTGACTTGTCGAAGTTGGCTAAAGTTGTGCCAAGACGAGAATTCGTGTAGCAAGGGTCGTAAAGTGCTGTTTCAATTTCAGAGTACTCAGGATTGATACGAATACCACATTCAATTGTTTTACCAGACGATTTTACTTTGTCCTTATACTGGTTCCATTGGTTAAAGGAATTAAACACAATATGATCAACATAGCCAAGTAGCTCGTCCATTTCATGCTCCACGTATGCTGGTGCATAAACGTGAACTTCTTTGCCCATTTTTTCATAGCCAAGTTGCGCTTCAAATAATGAGCTAGACGTAACCCCTGCTAAATATTCACCCACTAAAGGGAATGTTGAATGCATAGAAAACCCTTTTAAGGCAAGTAAAATACGGCAGCCTGTTCGATCTTGAATCGATTTTAAAAGTTCTAGATTTTTTGTTAATAATCGTTCATCCACTACGTAAGAAGGGGACGGAACTTTTGAGAAATCAATTGGCTTCATCGACTTAATTCCTTTGCATCTAACTCTAGGTCAAGTAATTCTGGGTTATGGCTTTCTTGCCATGGTAGACCCCATTTATTTAGTGCATCCATGAATGGATCTGGATTGAAATCTTCGACATTCCAAACGCCAGGTTTACGCCATTGACCGTTCATCACAAGCATTGCACCAATCATTGCTGGTACACCAGTTGTATAGGAAATTGCCTGTGAACCAACTTCGTTATAGCATTCTTCGTGGTCACATACATTGTAAACATAATAAGTTTTTTCCTTACCATCTTTTAGACCGCGGATAATACAACCGATGTTAGTTTTTCCTTTTGTACGTGGTCCTAGGGATGCTGGATCAGGTAGTACAGCTTTAAGGAAATGAATTGGTTGAATCATTTGTCCTTCAAATTCGATAGGCTCGATAGAAGTCATACCAACATTCTCTAATACTTTTAAGTGAGTTAAGTATTTTTCAGAGAATGTCATCCAGAAACGGATTTGCTTTAAGCCTTTAATGTTTTTAGCAAGTGATTCTAGTTCTTCATGGTATAAAAGGTAAATATCTTTTAGTCCGATTTCTGGTAAGTTATAAACCTCTTTTTTCTCAAGTGGTGCAGTTTCAACCCACTCGCCTTCTTTCCAGTAACGACCATTCGCTGTAATTTCACGAATGTTGATTTCTGGGTTGAAGTTTGTTGCGAAATGGTAACCGTGATCACCAGCATTTGCATCCACAATATCAATATAGTGAATTTCATCAAATTCATGTTTTTGTGCATGAGCTGTGAAAACGCCCGTTACGCCTGGATCAAAACCGCTACCAAGTAAAGCAGTTAAGCCAGCTTTTTCGAACTTCTCTTTATAAGCCCATTGCCATTTATATTCAAATTTTGCCGTTTCAGGTGGCTCGTAGTTTGCAGTATCCACATAGTGTACACCCGTCGCTAAGCAAGCATCCATAATCGTTAAGTCTTGATAAGGTAGTGCCACATTAATAACAACTTCTGGTCCAAAGGCTTTAATAAGCTCAATAACCTCTTCCGTATTGTCTGCGTCTACCTGTGCAGTATGAATCTTTGTTTTTCCGCCTTCTAGTTTTTCTTTTAGAGCGTCACATTTTGAAACAGTTCTACTTGCGATACAAATCTCCTCAAATACGTCCGAATTTTGAACACACTTGTGTACCACAACACTGGCTACTCCGCCAGCTCCTATAATCAATGCTTTACCCAATTGTCTACCCCCAAGTTCAAATTAGTATTGTCAAACAAGCTGATTATACAGAAAATTGAATTACTACTCAATCATTCTTTTTAAATTTTCTACAAAATTTTTTATATTTCAACAATAATTAGTCGTATTCAGAGGGGAATACCACAAAAAAAGAAGCTTTTCATGAAAAAAATCCCTAAACTACTAATGTAGAGAAGGGGAAAACTTCTTCAACGGGCGTTTTTAAAAATAGGATTACATAATTTTAAATCACCCGACTTATTTAAAAAAACGATTAGAAATTTGTTGTTTTTCATCCCCCCATAAATAAAAAAAGATTAGTAGTGATGTGCTTAAGAACCCCATCACAAGGGCATATGTGCTGAGGGCCACATCCACTTGACTTTGCATAGCATAAATGAAAATAACTCCTAGTGTTAACAAATTTCCGATAATAATCGATACAAAATGCAATCGTCTATTCAAAGTAAGCCCTCCTAATTACAGTTTACATACCCTCAAAAATGAAAATACACTTCAATTATCTCATAATTCAGAACTTTATCCAACCCCATTTCATTTATCGTAATTTAAAACATAAATCTAATAGAACTAAAAAACAGGAACTTATCCCTAATTTTGGGATGACGTTTGTTAAGACGTATGCTAAATAAATTGATTGGGGTGAATACTGGACGCCCCCAGGAAAGCGCCCAGTCGGAAAGGAAATCAACCTTCGTTATGTGATGGTCCACAAAAAAATAATAGATACTGAATAAGTCGTAAATTAAAAGAATTGTAGAAAAATTATTGCTATTTAGTTTGTTTTAGATTTAAAGATGGTAAAATACCTGTAAGACTTTTCTTTTGGTGAAGGTGAGGATTTAAATAGTGATCAAACAATTTGATGAGCAAGTCCAACAAATAAATGAATTATTTTTAAACGGTCATGTAAAAGAAAGCTATCAATTAGCGAAAGCACTTTTAGCAAATAGTGCGTTTACAGAACATGAATCATGTCCAACAATTCAACAGCACGTTGCGTTGTTGGAAGCGAACGGATTTGCAAATATGCCTATTTCTACTGCTGAAAAAGTAAAGCAAAGTGTTGAACGAACAGATGGCTCTTATCCAGAACGTGATGTACTCGCTGCATACATAGGAAGTGAGGATGAAAAGCAATTTGGTAAAGTAGTAGATGATTTGTTGGCTGGATCGGCAGAGGCACAAGCGAATGCTTACTATACAATGGCCGAATATTTTGTTCTTGCTAAGGAGCATGACAAAGCACTTGTGCAATATGCGGAAGCGATAAAACTTCAACCAAATAAAGCTCTTTACTGGGGAGCATTCGCACAGTTTTTGAACCGCAATGAAGGCAGTCCGTACTTGGCACTACGTCTTATTGAAGAAGCAATTCAGCTAGATAGTATGAACCCTCGCTGGTACTATATTCAAGGGAATATTTTTTTACAGCTTGTTTCAGCTACGAAAAATTTAAGCTATTTACCTGCGCTAGAAGAAGCTTGGGAAAAGGCTAAAAAACGTTGCTCAAATAAACAGGCTTCATTAAAAGTGGACATTGCGAAATCCAATGACGTGCTGTCGCAATGGAAAAAACAAATGTTATAAGAGGGATGAGAAGGGAAGTTGTCCTAAAATTTGCATGCTAAAAAAATAGATTTATTGAAGTAAAGGTACAATTCAAGCCTGTTAGTTGGATTTACTGTAACGGGTGGGGAAGTGATTATTAAATATCAATAGAAATAGTGTAATTAGATAATAAACAAGGTAGAGATTGATCATGAAACCTTTGCCTTGTTTATTATTATTTGATTGAATCATATCAAATATGTCTTCTGATGAAAGTTCCAACATCTTAATTTTATGTTCGAAAGCTTTCTGAATATTTTAATGCAAGTTGCGTTCGGGAAGTTACTTGAAATTTTCGATACAGATTTTGCAGATGCTTCTTTACTGTATTTTCACTGACATATAAAAACCTAGCAATTTCTGCATTTTTAAAGCCCTTACATAAATATAGTAGCAACTCTTTTTCACGTTGTGTAATTTGCAATGATTCGCCAGGCTGAACATATTGATGTAATAAATAAACATTTTCAATCATCCGCTTTACATATGATAGCTTTTGACTATCCTTCTCTGTAAATGGAAGTTCCCCTTCTTTTCGTAAAAAGCCAATAGCAGCTGTTGGCTTTTGCTGATTATACAGGTACATAACCATTTCATCGATAAAATCATTTTTTTGTAAAAAGCGCTCAACATAATATAGCTTTTTCTTCTTCGATATTGCTTCATTTCGTTGCATTAATTGAATATCGGGTTGGTTTTGCATATTCACTGGGTGTAAAGGATCATAATATTTATATTCATGTAAATAATTTTGTATCGTATATGTCTCTACATTGAAACAGACAGGCTGTTCATTTAACTCCCCATCTGCTACTTCCCAAAATATAGCATGTTCATATTGAAAACATTCACTCAATACTTGCAACATATTCAATTTAAAGTCTCCACTTGTTTGTTGCATATTCAAATTCGAAATCCTAAACGTTGTTTCTAATAAAAACTCCACCTCTTTTTGTTCATCCAAAATAATTCCTCCCTTTCTCTATTAGACTCATATATTCTCGTTCAAAACAAATTATCCTTTTGGGTAATGTAAATTTCTTTTATTTCAATTTAAGATGAAATTGTAAGTCAAAATTTTAATGAGGTGATCAGATGAATTTACAGGAATACGCATCATGTGACGGTCTTGGATTAGCGGAGTTAGTAAAAACAAAGCAAGTGACACCACAAGAACTTACAAAATTAGCGCTACAAGGTATTGAAAAAGTTAACCCTTCGATTAATGCTGTTGCCAGTGTGTTAGAGGAACAGGCTGACAAAGCGATTTCAACTTTAAATGATAATCAACCATTCGCAGGCGTCCCATTTTTAATTAAAGAAGTTGTGCTTCATGCGGAAGGTGTGCCACATAGTATGGGCAGTCGTGTTGCTGAAAATGCTGTAATGTCTGTCGATAGCGAATTAATGAAACGTTTTAAAAACGCTGGTTTTGTGTTAAGCGGTACAACCACAACACCAGAGTTCGGCTATAATGCTGCAACAGAAGCTGTCATTTATGGTCCAACACGTAACCCATGGAATTTAGAACATAGCCCTGGTGGTTCAAGTGGCGGTGCAGCCGCTTCTGTCGCAAGTGGTATCGTTCCAATCGCGCATGGTAATGATGGAGGTGGATCCATTCGAATTCCTGCATCATGTAGTGGTATCGTTGGCTTAAAACCTTCACGTGGTCGCGTGCCGATGGGGCCTTATAATAGTGAGGCATTAAATGGGCTAGCAATTGAATTTGCACAAACAAAAACCATTCGTGATACCGCTACATTACTGGACCAAGTAGCTGGGCCAGACTTAGGATGCTACTCGATTATTCAAAGCCCAGAAATGCCTTATAGTCAAGCGATTCAGCAAAAGGTACGGCCACTGAAAATCGCCTGGACAACAGAAACAAATTCTGGTGCATTCGTTGATCCAGAATGTATCGAGGCCGTACATAAGGCCATAAAATTATTAGAAGAATTAGGGCATGAAGTAGTCGAAGCTCGACCAGCTTACGACGAAGCACCATTTTCACGCGCAACGGTAAATATTTGGACAGCGAATATTTATAAAATGATTGTGGGGGCAGCAGAATTAACAGGTAAAATTCCTTCACGCGATACTATTGAAGCAGCCATTTGGCAATGCTATGAATATGGCAAAAACTTAAAAGCTAGCGCACTTTTAGAAGCCATTAATACGAATGCACTCGTATCACGTCAAGTAGCGACATTCTTTGAAGATTATGATGTTCTTTTAAGTCCAACAATCGGCACATTACCAGCGAAAATTGGCGAGCTAAATGCAAATAATCCTAATATTTCGGCAATTGAATGGACAGAGCAGATTTTCACATACGCGCCGTTTACCAATTTGTTTAACGCAACAGGTCAACCATCATTATCATTACCACTCGCAATGAGTGCGTCTGGCTTACCAATCGGGTTGCAATTTACAGGACGCTTCGCCGATGAGTTAACCCTTTTACAGCTTGGAAAACAATTAGAAGAATCTGCTCCATGGAAAGATCGAAAACCACCCGTACATGTGGGTGCAGAAGTTGTGGAAATTGCAACAACATAAAAAAAGTAGGTGCAAGATTTTTTCTTGTACCTACTTTTTGCAACTTTACGGACATGCACGATGCTCCAAATAACGTTCTTAATAGTTCCTGAACTAACCTATACGTTTCTCCGTACTATGTTTATATGCGATTATTGTTATATATTTCATTATAACAATAGGAAATTAGTTTGAATTTTCGGAAACTGAATGTTACAAATAATGTACTAAATTTGAAGGGATGATGAATGGACGATGAACAAATAATTCTATTTTTAAACGTAAAATGTATATGCATTTTCAAATAAAAATAGGATTAGTCTGTCTATTTATTATACTTTTATAAAGCTTACCTTTTTGGAGGCTTATTTTTTGTTCACAATAAATTTATTTACTAATCCTTCTGAAGCTATTTTCAGAGGGAGTTTTTATTTGTTTTTGCGTTTACATTCAAATTCAAAGGAATGGGATGATACGATGCATAGTAAAAGACAAATCTACGAAGATATAATTCAAATAATGAAAAGAGATTATGCGGGTTTTTTAGATAAAAAGCATATTAACTGTCCTGAAAATTATCTCATTACAGATGACATGACAGATAAAGATTTTGTAGAAACGATACAGTCCTATTTACTCGATTTTAAAGATGGACATTTATCATTTAAAGCGAAAAAGACAGTAATGCCGAATAGAGGGTTTAAAGTATGACGCTATCAAAATGCTTTATATGTTACAGAGGTGACCTATGAAACTAGATTATAAATAGGTGATGAAATACTTGAGATTGACGGCTTAACGATTGAAAAATTTGCAAATCTCTATTCGAAAATTTTAGAGGATCCTGTACCAGAAAGACAATATTGGCATGTAGGATTACAACATACAAAACGAGTATTAGTAAATCGAAATGATGATAAATTTATTTTGCCGTTAGCCACATATGAACGGTCTCCATATGTACCGAGCTACGTTTTTAAAAAGTTGGATAACAAAACGGTGTATCTAAAAATAACGGATTTTTCTCAGGCTCAACCTATTCAGGAGTTGTTGAACAATCATAAAAGCGATATAAATCATTCACATAATTTAATTATTGATGTACGAGTAAACTATGGTGGGAATGACCTATTTTATTTTCCAATACTCAATTACGTATTTGATAGAGAAATATTATTTAAAAGCTTATTTCATGAAGATGAACTAATGTATACAAACTACACAGACCGAAATTGTCTGCTATGGATAAAAGAGTTGAACGAGTATTTAACACAAGAACTAGATAGTGAAATGCAAAAATGGATTCAAGAAGAAATAACAGAGTTTGAAACAAATTATGCGAAAGGGCTGATGGCAGTTCCAGAAGAATTGGATTATACAATTCAAGGTCAGCTAAACCCTAAAAATGTTTATGTTCTTACGGATGTAACCTGTGGAAGTTCGGGTGATACATTTGTCCAGAATGTTAAAAAGTCACCAAAAGTTACCGTAGTTGGACGCCGTACAATGGGAATTATGGACTTCTTTAATGTCGTAACTGTAGATTATGATGATTACGAATTTGTTTATAGCATTTCTAAAATGCATGAAAAATATCATTACAATGTTACAGGCGTAAAGCCTCACATCTATATACCTTGGACACCGCAACATTTACATGAAGATATTGATCTTAATTATGTTTTACGTTTATGTCATCAAAATTAAGAAAAATCACTTTAAGGAGATTGCGATATGTGTTACACAATAAAAAGAATTTACCCAACCGAATTAAAGGAAGTTGCCCATTTTATTGCACAGCTAAATATCGAAGAACAACATAACATTGGGTATTGTGGTCAAAATGAACAAGAACTATTGAGTACATTACAGGAAGATTTTATCGATGGTGATTTTACATCGATTGTAGCTGCTTTCGATAATGAACATATACAAGCACTTATTGGATTAGATATAGACGGCGATTCAACTGAAGTGTGGGGACCATTTTCTATAGATGAAGATGTAACGATCCAAGAGAAATTACTTTGCACATTGCAGCAGACATATCCACAAATTTCGAACTTTTATTTCTTCATTAATGAGCTGAATACTCGACAATTAGCATTTCTGGAGCAAATAAACGCCAATAAAACAGGTGAGCATTTATTACTTGGAGTTTCGAAAGATTCCTTTGAAACTGTAGTTGCTATTACTAGTCGTTATTATAAAACATCAGACTATGAGCAATTTAAAAAGATTCATTCAAATGCATTTTCAAAAACGTATTACGATGCAGATACAATTTTAAAGAGAGTTCAATTAAATAAAGAAAATGTTTTAAGAATTATGGAAATGGATGGGGTCGTTCAAGGATATGCTTATTTTGAGATGGACTTAACAGCAAAAGAAGCCCATTTAGAATATATAGCTATCAATCCTGAATACAGAGGCAAAGGAATAGGGACCAAGCTACTAAAAGAAGTTTTAACAGAAATGTTTCGATTTAATGAAATCACTCAAATAACACTAAATGTAGATAATCAAAATGATCAGGCAAATCACGTTTATTTTAAAGCTGGATTTAAAAAGAAAGAGACTTTATGGAGTTATTGTTTAAAGAAATAAAGTAAATTTTAAAGTCTAAGTCGAAATTAATAGTAGCATAAGATTTTCGAGCTTTGACCAAGTATTTAGTTGAATTTGGTTGAATCTTTTCAAAAAGAACCACCAAGAACATTGTCACGACAACGTTCTATGGTGGTTCTATTTTTAACCGCACTTACTTAAGATCCATTCTCCTCATCATATTTACTGATGATTTGGACTTTATTAAATAAGGTCTAATCCATTCCTATTATCAAATTTAAAGATAACCAAAATCTTTATCATGTACCATTTAATCTTTCTATAAAATAAAGAAGGTAAAATCCGATATTATTTTTGAACAGCTCTTATTAGAAGTATTTATAATAAATTATGATTTAAAAGGAGAGAAAGATGTTTAAAAGATATAATATTGTTTTAATAGCTTTCATTACAACAACCTTTTTGTTTACATCTCATAATACTGCTAGTGCTAACGACTCTATTAAAGTATTTGTAAACACCAAAGAAGTAATATTGGATCAAAAACCTATAATAAAAAATGATCGAACTTTTGTACCGCTTCGATTTGTATCTGAATATTTAGGGAATGGTGTGAAATGGGATTCGAAAAAGAAAGTAGTCACTATTGTTTATTCTATCGAACACACTAACTACACTGTTGTCATACCAATTGGTCAAAAAACGGCTACTATAACTTCAAGTTCTTATTTGAATAATAACGGTGTCGAAGATGTAGAACATATTCTATCAGATGTACCTAGTCAGATTATTAATGGAAGAACTGTAGTCCCTTTAAGATTTATAGGGGAACTGCTTGGTATAGATGTCTGTTGGGATTACCAAAACACAGATATATATATTTCTAGTTTAGGTGTGAACTTGATCCCATCTGATTTTGAAAAGGATGTTTATGATAAAGAATTGAGTAAGGTGAGAGATTTTGGTAAGCCAACAGTTAATTATGAAAAATTTCTAGCTCTTGATGCTGATCATTTTAACTCAAGCGATCTTGATTATCTTTTTGCTAAAAAGCCTAGTGTTGACTTATTTGGGGCTCTAGAATCATTCCATGATGGCGCCAATCAAATTATAATATCTGGGCCCATTAAAACAAATTATTTAAATATGATGATCTATAAAGGAAAGGAGCTACCCATTTTAAGCTACCCAGATGTTACAGCTGAAAGTACTGCTACTATTAAAGAAGGCATGACCTATGATGAAGTAGTCAAAATATTTGGTGGCCCTGGAGTATTATCAGGTAAAGGTACTCTTCGAGAGGAGTACAAATGGGTATCGTCCACAGAGAAGGGCGAAGCATATTTCACATTTGTTAAAAGGAACAATTCTCTTTATGTTACGCCATCTCCATATAGATCGTATTCTTGGGAAAAAATTTATTGAGTTTCCTCTAAAAAAAGGAGTCGAACCGTATCATCTGCGGTCGACTCCCACTTTATTAAGCAAACTGGCAAAGGTCTATCTGTCCAAATTTTATATAATTCCAGTCTACTTGTAATCGTTTATTAGTCCTTCATTCATTATAACTTCTATTATATTGAAGACCCCATCTTAAGTTTAGGTCTACACTTTGAGCTCGGTGTACTATAAAGCACCACCAAAAATTGGTTATAGGCATCAAAAAAAATGAATAGTAATCGGAATAGGTCACCCAATACCATCATACAAATGATTTATAAAATAATAACGTAAAAATGAATAAATATTAGTGAAATGTTCTAATTGTGTATTTTTATGCTATAATACAACTATAAACGGACGTATGAAACATATTCTATTGCATGAAAGAAGTGTTTATTTGAGTTTATATGTAGCGTATGTGTTGGTAGGACTTGCGATTGCCATGCCTGTTGGGGCCATTACAGTAGAAATGACAAAGCAAGGACTAAAAAATGGGTTTATGCACGGTTGGGCTGTCGGACTTGGTGGTATGACAATTGATGTTGTACTGGTTTTTGCGTTATATATGGGGCTAGCTTCCATTTTAGCAATGCCTATCATTCAAATCCCTATGTGGATTATAGGGGCTGGATTTTTATTACTTTTAGGACTAGATTCTATTAAAAATGCTGATCATGATATTACGCTTGTAGGAGAGAAAGTGAAAAAATCTTTTTTTACTTCTTATCGTAATGGTTTACTAGTTGCAATTTCGCCTGGAAATCTAGTATTCTGGGTAAACGTTTTCGGTGTTGTACTAGCCAAATCATATGGGCAAGGGGAGTCATCGAACTTTCTAGTGATTGCTGCAGGTGTTCTGAGTGGCATATTGTTACATGATATAAGCTTGATGGCCATTGTTTCGGTTACTCGAAAAGCGATGAGTCGTAAAGTCATTAAGTCGCTTACAATGGTAGCGGGCGTATTACTAATAGGATTTGCTGGATATTTTATTTATGAATTTATACAAGCTATAAAGAGCTATATATGAGAAAAGTGCGATCAGTAAAGATCGCACTTTTTATTGTTCCTGCGTTCATGGTCAGTGATCTTTGCATATGCATAGATGCAAACTAAAATTTCCTCCGCTAATGAAAAGTTCAGCATATGTAAATTTTATGTATGGATTCGTAGACTTTTGAGTCTAAGGTGCGAAATAAATCCGGATTAATTAAACCTTCCTATGATTGCTTTCTTTGAAAAACTGTAAGATATATAATCATGCAGAGAATAAGGATTGTCCCAATAAATTGAAAACCTCCGAAGGTAATTTTAAGCCAAAGCACACTTGTTATAACAGCTGTTAGGGGCTCCAGACTACCAAGTAAACTAGTCTCTTTAGGCGATAAATAATTCAAACTAGCAATATAAAACCAAAATGCTAGCATTGTCCCAAATATAACGATAAACAAAAAATAAGCGATAGTCGACAATGCCCAGTTTGACACATCAATTTGCCACGGTTGATGGAAAAAGCTCATCACAATACCACCAATAAGCATTGACCAGCCTACAACTAACAATGAGTGAAATTGCTGTAAAAGTGGGACTGCATATAACGTATAAAAAGCAGCCGAAAGACCAGATAAAATCCCCCAAAACACGGCCGTCGCAGGTACAGAAAGTGTAGACAACGAGCCATTTGTTAGTAATAAAAAAGTACCAACAAGTGTAAAAGTTACAGCGATTCCATCCTGCCTTGTCAATTGACTGTGCTTCGTTATTAAATAATAGGCCATAATAAAAAGTGGTGCTAAATATTGCAATAAAGTCGCAACAGCTGAATTACCTATAGCAATCGACATCATATAAGTATATTGAACCGCCAGCATTCCTAATAAACTAAATAAAATTTGTCTAAAAGCATTTTGCTTTGTACGCCACATCACAAAAATAGACTCTTTGCGGTGTGTAAGTTTATAGGCAGTAATGAGCAATAGGCCAGCTAAAAGAAGACGACTGGAAACGAGCCAGCCAACCTCTATATTTTCCTGCTGAAAAAGCTTTTGAGCGACGGTACCACCAATACCCCAAAAGCTTGCCCCTAGAATGACGAGCATAAAACCAAGCGTACGATTTTTCTGTGATGATTGATTCAACTTAAAACATCTCCTAAACTATCAATATAAAGAAATTATAAAAAATGTTTGACGTAAAAAATATCGATTTAAAGGGTTAATAATATCAATATATTGAGGTGCTAAGTAGTGATGTTAACACATATTAGAATTGCAAAGGATTTACAAGAACTAACGTTACATGGGACGAAGGAATTTCCAGTTGCACTATATGAGACGCTTTTGCGATTAGATCGTTTAGATTTTTTACCGTTACATTGGCATAAGGAAATTCAATTTGTCTATGTGAAAAGTGGTTTTGTGGAATATCGTGTAGGAGCAGATGTTTTTGTACTTGAGGCGGGGGAGGGACTATTTGTCAATGCATCAGGCTTACATGAAGCAAAGCCTTTTCAAGTAGAACAGGCTACAATTTTGTGTATTAACGTGGACCCGTTGCTATTAGGTGGACATAAGGACAGTATTTTTGCCACTAAATATGTACTGCCTTATATAACGAACAATAGACTGCCTTATGTCAAGCTTTCTGGCCAATTGGCGCAAAAAGTAGACATCGTGGCTAAATTACTACAAGAACAAGCTGTTTTTTATGAGCTAAAGGTATGGAGAGAGCTATTAGTCATTTGGGAAACTATTTTGTCACAATCAATGCTAACAGAAGAAATACTGGATCCAGCAATTATTGTCCAGCATGAACGAGCGAAGGATATGCTTGATTATTTACATACTTATTATCAGGAAAAGATATTTTTAGAAAGTTTAGCTGCACATGTTTTTTTAAGTCGTGCAGAATGTAGTCGCTTTTTCAAAAAAATGGTCGGTATGACACCATTCACATATTTATTACACTATCGTCTTCGTAAAAGTATGGAGCTATTACGTGATAGTGAGCAATCCATCACTACAATTGCTACAACTACAGGCTTCAGTACAGTAAGTTACTATATTGAACAATTTAAAAAATATACAGGATACTCCCCATATGTTTATCGTAAACAGTTTTTTGATAAAGGATAGTATTGAATTGGAACAGTATTGAATACGCGCTCTTGCAATGAATCGCTTCATCTTAATTTAATGAAATAGGGATATCTATTTCTTAATGTACCTATTTGTAATTTAATAATAGTGAATAGAATAAACTTGGAGGTGGCTCAATGAAAAAATCTATGTTCCTGTTTTTATTCGCATTACTAGTTTTACTTTCTTCTTGCTCAATTGCAAAAACGCAAACATTAGAAGAATTTTATAAGGATGCAAAAATTGAAAATGTAGATAAAGCAATCATTCAAGATGGTTCAACTGGTTATTCTAAAACGATTACAAAGCAAGAACAAATTGGTGAATTGCTAAATTTGATTAAAGATATAAAGTTTACTCCCCAAGATAATCAAGAAGAACGAACAGGCTGGCGATATGGACTTGCTCTTTATGATGGCGAAAAAGAATTTATATTTACGCTTAGTAAAATTGAAAATACCTATTACGACTCAAACCCAGATATTTATCCAATTGTAGAGAATTATTACGAACAATTAGATATCGAAGAAAAATAAGGATGTTAAAACTAGACCTCTAAATCAGGAGGTCTTTTATTTTGCCATTCTTAATGTCTCGATAGTTGGAATAAGCATCTGGTTCTGTTAAGACATGTGAAAAGTTTTTGAAAATTAAAGGATTAGCTCCCTCACTTTATTGCTGAATCTATTGACAATAATAACCATATAAAATAAAGTAAAGTTAATAGTAAAGATACCTTTACTATTAACTTTACTTAAAGGAATGAATGAGTTTTGGCAAAGGATGAAGAATTTATTTATAAGCTTGTGGAGGAGATAAATGATGCTATTTATTCGATGGATAGTCATTTCATAAAGCTACATCAAAATCTAATCAGTGATGAACTTTCTCCTAAACAAATAATTTTATTAGACTTTATTAACAAAAATAGGCTCGTGACGATTGGGCAAATTGCGAGTTATATGAATATAACTTCTAGTGCGGTCGGACAGCTAGTTAGTAAACTTGAGGAACAGCACTATGTATCCCGGAGCATTAATCCGGAAAATAGACGTGAAATATTTGTGAGCCTTGAGACGTCAGGCATTAAGTATTTTGAAAGAGAGGAAGAAATAAAACGATTTATTATCTCGAGGTATTATTCAAAACTAGAGATAAATGAGATCGTGCAATTAAAAGAGATTGTTCAGAAGTTAAACCAAATTGTATTAAAGGAAGGAATAATACATGAAATAAATGATAAGGGAGAGATTTAACATGATTGCATTAAAGAAAAAGCAAAATATTTGGCTAGCATTTTTGTTAGTCGTACTTGCCAGTAATTTTGCGCTTTATAACACTGGGCTCGGCGCATCCATTTTACCACCTGAAACAAATGGCGTTGTTTTGGGCTCATTAATTGATTTTGTCCTTATTATGCCTGCTTTATTTCTGCTTTATAAACGAAAGTTTTCTATAAAACAAGCAGTGCTTTTAGCAGCATCTGGTTGTATTGCAGCCCGTTTTATTATTCCAATAGAACATCTACAGCCATTTGTTGCGGTGACTTGGGCTGGGTTTGCGATTGAAGGTACGATTATTCTATTAGAAATTTTAATCATTGCAACGCTTGTTCGCTATATGCCAAGAATTTTAGCGGATGTACGATCAACTACTTTACCAGATTTGTTTTCATTTCCAAAAGCAGTTGAAAAACATGCACCGAAGCATCCTATTATCCAACTACTTTGCACAGATTTTTTAGTGTTTTATTACGCTTTTGCAAGCTGGAAAAGAAAAGAGCGACCTGGATTAACCTTGCATAAAAATTCGAGCTATATTGCCTTTATTATTATGCTAATCCATGGAATCGCCATTGAAACAATAGGGATTCATTGGTGGTTACATGAGAAATCACTTGTTCTTTCTATTCTATTGCTTATTTTAAATGTATACTCTGTCCTCTTTTTTATAGCGGATATGCAAGCCATTCGTTTAAATCCTGTTCATGTAACACCTGAAAAACTGTATTTGTCATTAGGGTTGATGAAACGAGCAGAAATTCGCTTTGATCAGATTGAGGAGCTTATTGAGGATAAGGAACAGTTGGAACGAAAATTATCCAAAGATACAATTGATTTTATAGCACGTGATTTTGAAGCGGTATATCCACAGTTTATATTAAAAATGAAGGAGCCTATGGAAGTGACTTTTATGCTGGGTATTAAAAAACGTTTTAACAAAGTAGCCATTAAAGCTGACCAAGCACAGGAATTTAGAAAAATGCTTCTACAAGGAATGGAAGATAATAGATAATAAACAACAGGTGCGAGCAAACTAAGCTGGCACCTGTTTCATTTGGACAATCAAAAAAAGAGGATGATATTTGTTAAAACACATACCATTTATATAAAAGTTGATCTTCGTTACGACTGGGCGACTCCTTGGGAATCAGCGATCTAGACGAACGAAGGCTAAAAGCATCACGTCCTGTGATAACGCCTTCGTGACCAACGACAAATGTTTTCTGTAGCGACAGCTACAAAGCGCCCAGTCTGAACGGAAATTAACCTCATGTTATGAGCCTTAATTTACAAGACTAATAATAAAAATAATAAGGATACACAATAACGGCAGATCTACAAATCCCTTAAGTAATCGCCTGCTAGCTGCATGAATTTGTTCATTGGATACTTGAAAGATTGACCAAATTTTGTGCTCTAAAATTTGCTGGATTACCGATTGCATCATTGACCGTAAAGTAAAATAAAGAATTCCAAGCATGATTATTTTCGCCCATGCTGGCACAAGAATGATGAGCCCAATACCACTCAATAAAAAACGAAGGTAGCCTAAGCGATACTGTTTTTGGCGAAGCATCGTTTTGCATACTAATTCCTCTATAAAATAATCGGAACGTCGAAACATGCTCTTTGAATTTTTCCATAATAGGCGAGGCTTTTTTAATTTTGGTACTAGCTGACTTCGAAGCTCAGGAGCAATTTGGAATAAAAGACTTTGCCATTTATAAAATGCTGCTTGATCGAGCTCCACTTGTTGATCAAAAAATTTAGTGCTATAGATATAATGTTTATTATAATAGCTAGTGCAATAAGCAAGAAGAATTAGATAAATAAGTGAAGTAATAATAATATGTACATATAAAAAGCAAACTGTACCGAGAATGCACATGAAAATGGTGCTTACTAGTTGCTGCCATTTACGAAGCTTTAATTGTAAAAGTAACTTCATAAAATTAGTCGCAAATAGTAGCAATAGTAAAGAAAACAATTCTAATACCGTTACATGATGAACGATTATAAAGATTGGCGCTAATAGAGTAAGGCCAGAACCTAGTAAAATTAGGTGCTTACTTAACGTCCAATAAAGGCCAGCTCGTTTTAAGCGTCTCATTTGTTTTCGGTTTTGGATTAAAAAAAGACAATCGGCTCGCTGCAAGTAAGTACGAATAGTTCCAATACGTGTAATAATAAATAATAGTACAATAAACAAAACTAGCGGTATATGTACGATCCAAGAGGTACTTATATTTATGATAAAGTCTTTATAAAGGAAAAAGCCAATGACTAGAGCAGGCACAACAACATATAAGGCGACTGTCCAATCGATAACGCTTGCCAGTATCTTAACATTTTGGGAGCGCTCTAATTTTCTTCTGTGCTGCACTATATTAGTCATGGCGATTTTCCTCAAGCAGTGTGTCGAAAATATCAAGAAGAGACGCTTTGTCCTGTTTCACCGCTAAACGTAACGATGCGAGTGTACCTTGCTGTAAAATTCGCCCGTGATCAATCAAGATGAAACGATCACATATTTTCTCTGCCGTATCAAGTGCATGTGTACTCATTAAAATGGCGGCACCTTGCGCTTTTAATTCTTCTAAAATCGTTAGAAGCTTACGCATTGCCTGTGGATCTAAACCCATAAATGGTTCATCTAAAATATAGGTAGAATGCTTATCAAGAAATGCTAAAATAAGCATTACTTTTTGCTGCATCCCTTTGGAAAATGTTGTTGGATAATCGTGTAGCTTATGGTCCAAATGGAAAATTTCTAGTAAATCTTTCGCGCGCTTTGTCAAAGAATCTTCTTTACCAGTAACACGCAAATAAAAATCTATATGCTCCCATAATGTAAAATACTCATACAAAATTGGTCTTTCAGGTACGTAGCCGTAAGTTTCTATTGTTACTTGACCATCCACTATTGGTAGTACACCCATCATTGCTTGCAACGTTGTACTTTTACCTGCCCCATTGGAACCGATTAATCCAACGAGCTCACCACTATTTACTTGAAATTGAATGTTTGAAATAATGGCTTCACCTTCTACATAGCCACCTTTATGTATGTTAATATCTATTGTCATTCACTTCCTCTCTTTGTTTATTTACGAACGAAAGAGGAAAATGTTTCAAGTTCTGACCTATTACTTTTTTGGAAATATAACATATGAGATGCTAGTTGCGGCATCAATCGCAAGTACAATACCCCAATATTTCATTATTGAAATAGGGGAGAGGTATCAGAATTTGAACCAACGAAAAGAGACATGGCATACAATAATCCAGCACCAATTATAAAGGCAACAATATGCTGACTAAGCATTTTTATTTCATGCTTACCTTTTTTTACTCCGGTTAATGGCTCATTTTTTTGATTAGATTTTAAAAACCATTTTTGGAATTTTTCATCGGCCCATGTAATCATTGTTTTACCAAAAGCTATAGAGACACCAATATAAATCGCCGCTATCCCGTGAGATGTAGACGCAGGTGTACCAGCTTTTAAATCCATAGCAGTAAGGATAACAAGGAACAAATCAATAACAGGTGTTAGTGCAAAAAAGAAAATGCTCAGTTTCGGCATATTAAAAACATATCTGCAAATAAGCCCAATAATAATAACAATCCAAAAGGAAATTTCTGCAGTAATAATCCATGCAATCATAAAAAACCTCCAAAATTTATTCAACATATCTGTTAAAAAGGACCACGCATTCTTAATTAATACAAACTTATTAAAAATAGATTTATGCCAATAATAGTGAATAATAGGGAAAGAAAGGTGACTATCGCAAATGCAGACCATTTAAATGCCTTTAGGTTTTTAGCTTCATGTAATAAGGGGCTTTGTACCGATGGATAAGGAGGAAATCCTTGAAAAGGAATTAAAGCAAATTATGAAAGAATAGACTCTTGCAATTGCTCACCTACTTAATCTAGGTGGGCAATTGCATTTATTACGTCCTCACTCACTGCATCCCAAAAATGTTGCTGTACAACATCACAATACATATATAGGTCTTTATTTTGGACATGCTCATATAGCTCAGAAATTGCTTCTTTATGAAAAAGAAGTCGATGATTTAATGCCTCACGTTCTTCCTCGATACAAAACGATTTATACGTATCTGCGAGACGTTCAAGCTTTGCTAACTTTTGTTTCGTTTCCTCGTATTGTGTTTGATGAAAGCGTCCTACTGCTGTAGTCATCGAGATCTTTGCTCGATGCTCGGTATTTAATGTGCGCAATTCTTCCTGACGAATAGCTACTCGATACCAAAATTCATAGCGAATAGGTAAGTCTTTTAGCTCGTATGTGAGCAAGGATTTTAAAATAAAACTAACATGCTCAAAAGTATCTATAACCTTCTCTGACTCTTTAAAAATACCAAACATACAGCCACCCCCGTTTAGTTTAATACTACGAACGAAGAGTAAAACCCTTTAAATTTTTGATAATATTCGGAAAAGTCAATGAAGCAAAAAAATACCCCAAAGATTTTTAGAAATCTAGCTATAATACAAGCTCGAATTGTTGAAAAAATAAATAGAAATTCACATTCTCTCAGATAGTGCATGGAGTGCAAGTGAGTAGGGGAACGAAGCTAAGGGCATCACGTTCTGTGAAATGCTTAGTGACCAACATCTTGTTGTTGCTGTCGCTTCGCTTTCGCACAGAAAACATGTTGTTACTGCCGCTTCGCTTTCGAACAGAAAACATGTTGTTACTGCCGCTTCGCTTTCGTACAGGAAACATGTGTTTCCCAAAGCGTCTTTTCGGACTCCTCTAAAAAGCGCCCGAAATAGTAAGTAATTCCACGTTATGGTAATGCGCCTTCTAATTAATAAAAACGTCAAAATGATGAATTGACCATCTAAAAAAATATATACTCATTCGCACTAGTTTTTACCTAGGTAAAAATCTAGTGTTTTTTGCTGAAGAAAAAAGTTGTCGAGTTATCGCAAAATTCCCTATTTTTCGTAAAGAAATAGACTGTTTTTGAGAAATAGCATTTACAAAATAAAATTAAATGTGTTAACTTAAAACCTGTAAACAGTTAACTTAAAAATAGGGGGTAGGTTAACGATGCAACATTTTTGGGTTGTAGGGACAGATACAGATGTCGGCAAAACACTTGTCACTACATTGCTAATGCGTCAATTACAAAAGCAGGATCTACAAGTCACGCCTTATAAGCCTGTGCAAACTGGCGAAGTTTGTGAGAATGGGTATTGCTATTACTACGATACAGCAATGTATGAAAAGTATTCATTACAAAGCCTAAAGCAGGAAAATTTAAATGGTTATTCGTTTAAGGAAGCTGCATCACCACATTTTGCTGCACAGCTGGAAGGTCAGCAAATTAATGTAGAGTATTTATTACAGCAAATTCAGTTGTTACAGCAAGTATACGATGTCGTGATTTGTGAGGGAGCAGGGGGACTTTTTGTTCCGATAGATACATATGGAGAGCAAACACTGCTTGATGTCATCGTTCAAAGTAAGCTTCCGGTCGTTCTTGTCACACGAACAACACTTGGAACAATTAACCATACATTACTTACTCTTGAGGCATTACGTGCTCGTAATATTGATGTTCTTGGCCTTGTATTTAATGGAGATACAGGCAGTCAGATGGAACAAGATAATGTGAAAATGATTTTACAACGTCATGATTTGCCATATGCGACGATTCCAAAGCTTCGGGATATTTCACAGATTGTTGACTTCTCTATTTCACACACATCTTTGTTTGAAAGGTTGGTCAAATATGAAACAATCTTTAACTGAATTGCAGACGAGAGATTTACAGCATGTTTGGCATCCTTGCTCACAAATGAAGGACTATGAGCAATATCCGCCTATTGTTATTAAAAAAGGACAAGGTGTATGGCTGTACGATGAACATAATAATCGCTACTTAGACGCCGTATCTTCCTGGTGGGTAAATTTATTTGGACATGCGAATCCACGACTAAGTCAAGCATTAAGCGATCAAGCATTTACATTGGAGCATACGATCTTTGCGAATTTTTCACATGAACCTGCTATTAAGGTGGCAGAAAAATTAGTTGCCTTAACGCCAGACGGTTTGAATAAAGTATTTTTTGCAGATAACGGCTCGTCGGCGATAGAAGTGGCACTCAAAATGAGTTTTCAATATCATATGCAGACGGGAAAAACTATGAAAAAACGTTTTTTAGCTTTAACGGATGCTTATCATGGTGAAACACTTGGTGCCTTATCTGTTGGTGGGGTAGGGCTATATAACGAAGTGTATCAGCCACTGTTGTTGGATACTGTACGTGCACAAGGACCAGATTGCTTCAGATGTCCATTTAAGGAAAATCCTGAAAGTTGTCAAGCCCAATGTATACAATTTGTTGAAGACGAGCTTCGTCAGCACCATGAAGAAATTACAGCTGTTATTATTGAGCCACTCATACAAGCAGCCGCTGGCATGAAAATGTATCCTCCAATATATTTGAAGCGATTACGAGAGCTTTGTACAAAATACGATGTTCATTTTATCGCAGATGAAATTGCAGTAGGCTTCGGACGTACAGGTACTTTGTTTGCTTGTGAGCAAGCAGGTATTGTTCCAGATTTTATGTGCCTATCAAAAGGTATAACGGGTGGTTATTTGCCACTATCCGCAGTTTTAACGAATGATGATGTATACAAAGCTTTTTATGATGATTACGGTACAATGAAAGCTTTTTTACACTCCCATAGCTATTCCGGTAATACACTTGCTTGTCGTGTAGCCCTAGAAGTTTTGACGATGTTTGAAGAAGAGCAAGTGATCGACATGATAAAACACAAAGGTGAACGTATGCGAAAGCTAGCTAAGCAGGCATTTGAAGAGTTGCCGTTTGTTGGCGAATATCGACAGGTGGGACTAGTTGGAGCTATTGAATTAGTCGCCAATCGTGAAACAAAGGAGCCACTTCCAAGTGAGGAACGTATCGGTTATCAACTATCTAAACGTGCATTAGCAAAGGGCTTACTCATTCGTCCTCTTGGCAATATATTATATTTCATGCCTCCATACATTATATCTGATGATGAAATGGATTTTATGATTGATACAACAAAAGAGACGATCATGCAATTTTTCGAGGAGCGGGAGGGAGCAAGTTGTTCAAACGACAATCAACACTGTCACTTGTGATGATTGCGATGTTCGCCGCTTTAACCGCAATCGGTGCATTTATTAAAATACCGCTACCAGTAGTACCCTTTACATTACAAATTGTTTTTGTTTTTTTAGCAGGAAGCTTGCTCGGTAGTCGTAATGGATTACAAAGTCAGCTCGTCTACATAGGGGTTGGTTTAGTTGGTTTGCCAGTTTTTACACAAGGTGGGGGGATCACCTATGTATTGCAACCAACATTTGGCTTCCTGATTGGCTTTGCACTGGCCGCCTTAGTCATTGGTTTCATGATTGAAAGAGTGGATACGCCGACGAAAAAGCATTTTATTGGTGCAAATATTGTCGGGCTTATTATTATTTATGGGGTGGCGGTTCCGTATTTATATGTAGCATTGAATTTCTGGTTACATATGAAAACCAGCTGGTCACATATTTTCGTAGTTGGCTTTTTAAACAGCATTGTTGCCGATTTTTGCTTAGCGATAGCTTCTGCATTTTTGGCCGAGCGTCTTTACAAAGTTTTTCATTCAACAAGAACAATAACTTCTTTCAGCTGAAGTAAAGTATCCCACCACTACAGATGTGAGAAGAATGCAGATTTAAATTGTTTTTTTAGCGGTTGATCACACATCAGCTGAAAAAAGTGATAGCCTCCGGCGGATGTCACGGAATCGGAAAGGAGTTCTTTGTGCTTGTACAAAGCCGATTCCAGACGCAATTATGCTGAGGCATCATTGATAAATTATCAAGTAGAGAGGGAGAATGTCTAGATGAATTGGTTACAGTTAGCAGAGGAAGTTATTGCAGGGAAAGTCCTTAGCAATGAGGAGGCTCTTGCCATTTTACATAGTGAAGATGATGAGCTATTAAAGTTGATGGACAGTGCCTTTGCTATTCGTAAGCACTACTATGGAAAAAAAGTAAAATTAAATATGATTATGAATGCTAAGAGCGGTTATTGCCCAGAGGATTGTGGCTATTGTTCTCAGTCATCAAAATCTACAGCACCGATTGAAAAATATCCTTTCATTACGAAAGAGGAAATTTTAGCGGGGGCCAAACGTGCATTTGACAATAAAATCGGTACTTATTGCATCGTGGCAAGTGGTCGTGGGCCGACTCGAAAAGATGTCAATGTAGTTAGTGAAGCGGTTACAGAAATTAAAGAGAAGTATGGCTTAAAAGTTTGTGCTTGTCTTGGCTTACTAAAAGAAGAACAAGCACAGCAATTAAAAGAAGCGGGGGTGGATCGTTACAACCATAACTTAAATACATCTGAACGCCATCACTCTTATATTACTACGTCCCATACGTATGAAGATCGTGTGAATACGGTTGAAATTGCGAAAAAGCATGGAATCTCACCTTGCTCAGGGGCCATTATTGGTATGAAGGAAACAAAAGAGGATGTCGTGAATATTGCGCGTGCACTTCATCAATTAGACGCGGATTCGATTCCGGTCAACTTCTTAAATGCGATTGATGGTACGAAACTAGAAGGGACAAAAGAATTAAATCCACGTTATTGCTTAAAAGTTTTAGCGTTGTTCCGTTATATGAATCCAACAAAGGAAATTCGCATTTCTGGTGGACGAGAAATTAATCTTGGATCACTTCAGCCACTAGGCTTATATGCAGCAAACAGTATCTTTGTTGGGGATTACTTAACAACTGAAGGTCAAGAAGCAAACAGTGATTATCGTATGCTTGAGGATTTAGGCTTTGAAATTGAATTATCAGAGAAGCAAGAAGCAGCATTCTGCTAAGTAAAACTTATCTACGTATTAACGGGCGGTAATGAACTGCCCGTAAAAGCCCGATTGGTGAAGACTAATAATCAGTGCGGGATAAGAAACCCCACTGATTAAAGTTTCACCTTATGAAATAAAATCTACTACTACTACTTAATTATCATCGAATTTGAAAAGCCGTATGTGCGTCGTGGAAAAGGCGTACATACGGCTTTTCGTATTGAATGTAGGAATGCGGCGGGGCGGTATGAAGATTGTATTTATGCCTTGAAAAATCCGGTTTTCACAAATTGTTCAATGAAAGCGTTTTGAAATTGAACAGTTTGTGAAGGGCTTCACATAAGGCTTTAATTTTATAAAAAATCGGCGTAAAATAAGAATCAAGTAAGGGGTTGTTATAAAACAGTTAGAAAAGTATCACGGTTTTTGGTGGTTGTTATATTACAAAAACAAATTGGAAGGGAGTTTTTATGATGTGGGTTATTACAGTATTTGATAAAAAGGACGTTCGAATTTTTGAGTATGCTAACAAAGATGAGGCAACAAAGGCTTTAGAGAAATTTAAGAAACATGCCGTTTTAACATACACAAAATAATTGCAAGTTTGATTGAAGCAACCCTCTTCGTGCGCTATAGCGCACGAAGAGGGTTGCTTTTTATCCTGTTAATGAAGGAGAATTGAAATCGCGCTGTATACTAATAAAAGAGCCATCACGATATTAAATGTTTGACGATACTGTAGTAAAATTTTTTGAAAAGCTGAACCAAATAGGGCCCAACTGAATGTGCTCATTATACCGACCATTCCTAAAAATAACGAAAAAAGCAAGTAGCTGACATAGGAAGAATAATAGGGAAGAATGTAAGTTGCCACTACTGTAATGCCAAACAAAATACCTTTAGGGTTTACGAATTGTAATAAGACGCCTACTAAAAATAAGCTCCGTTTGTTATCCTCTTCTTCATCAGTCTCATTCTCTGTGCTCGTTAGTATTTTAATAGCTAAATATAACATATAGCCCACACCAAGAATGGTCAAAGGAAATTCGATCATTGGCATAATATTTGTAAGGACCCTATTAAATAAACTACTCAAGCCCGTAATCGCAAAAAAAACAACCCCAACACCTATACAAAATTGAAGAGTTTTTGCTAATCCATGTTTGTTTGCAAATGCCATTGCCATAATATTGTTAGGACCTGGAGTAAAGCTAGTAATTACTACAAATACTAAAAAAGAAAATAAAGGCATTTGTGGACCCCCTTTGAATTTGTTTGTTATAATGTCTGAAATAAACAATATAACGTACGTCTTTTTATTATACATAACGGTCGTTATATTGTACATTTTGAAGAGGAGATATTTAATGGAAGAAATTCAGCTTATTTTTGCAAAAAATTTAAAAATGATTCGAGAGAAAGAAAAATTAAGTTTGGAGAAAGTTTCTCAATTGTGCGGAGTAAGTAAAACGATGATAGGACAAATTGAAAGGGGAGAGTCCAGTCCAACTCTTACAACTATTTGGAAAATAGCGAATGGGTTAAAGGTTTCTTTTACTACGTTAATTAATAATCCTCAGCCTGATACTGAAATTATTATTAGAGAAGATGTTCAACTATTATCTGAAGATGATGGAAGATATAGAGTGTATCCAATCTTTCCTTTTCAAGAGGATAGCCGCTTTGAAATATACACGGTGGAGATTGAAAGGGAAGGGACATTAAGCGCTGAGGCTCATAAAGATGGCACAGAGGAGTTTATCATGGTTTTTGATGGTGAGCTAGTGATGAGAGTCAATGAAGACGAGTATCACTTAAAGCGTGGTGACTCCATTCGATTTAAAGCAGATCGTCCACATATCTACAGGAATCCTGGTGATACGTTAACAAAATTAAGTATGACTATCTATTATCCAAACTAAATGTATAAATGGGAAAGCCGTATGAACACATCATAAAAAGTGCTCATACGGCTTTTTATTCTACTTAACTCGCATTAACGGGCAGTAATTTATTTACACTGAATCAGGTACAAACCTCAAAGCGAATGCATTAGCTAGAGGATGAACTGCCCGTAAAAGCCCGATTGGTGAAAACTAATAATCAGTGGGGATAAAGAATATCCCCACTGATTAAAGTTTCACTTTATAAAATGCTACCTAAGCGTTTAATACCTTCGCGGATTACTGCAGGTGTTGCATTTGTATAATTTAAGCGCATTGTATTAACACCTGTTTTAGATGTGTAGAATGGATCGCCTGGTACGAAGGCAACTTTTTGCTCCATCGCTTTTTGGAAGACGTCTAATGATGAAGTTCCATTATTCATTGTAGCCCAAATGAACATTCCGCCATCTGGTCGTGTGTAGTCCACATGTGCTGGGAAAAACTCCTCCATTGCATTTAGCATAGCATCGGCTTGATTTCTATATAACGCTATAATTTTCTGAACGTGCTCCGTATAGTCATTGTTTGCTAAATAATCATAAATGACATATTGAGAGAAAATATTTGTGTGTAAGTCAGTTGCTTGCTTCGCAGTTTCGATATGCTGCAATAATTCTTTATTTTTTGTAATGATAAAGCCAAGACGCATTCCTGGTGTGACTGTTTTAGAGAAAGAACCTAGCAAAATACTATTTTCTAATTTACCAGCACCAATGTATGGTAGTGGCTCACCTTGGAAGCGTAACTCTCCATACGGATCATCCTCAATTAACGCTACATCATATTTTGATAGGATTTCGAAAATTTGCTGACGTTTTTCTTTAGAATACGTAAGACCTGTTGGGTTTTGGAAATTTGGAACTGTATACACGAATTTTACATTTGGTTGTTGTAGTGCATTCTCTAATTCTTCTAAGTTTAACCCATCATTTTCGAGTGTTACACCATAGAAGGTTGGCTCACTTAATGTGAAGGCTTGAATAGCACCTAAGTAACCAGGCTCCTCGATGACGATACCATCGCCTTTGTTAATAAGTACTTTCCCAATTAGTTCAAGAGCCTGCTGTGATCCTGTTGTAATAAATACATCGTCAGCATGGACATCTAGTCCGTGTACTCGTCGGTATTTTGCAGCAATGTACTCACGTAAAGGCGCATAACCTTGTGTACCTGAGTATTGGAATAGACGACTACCGTTTTCCGAAATCGCTTTGTTCGCAGATGCCTTTAACGCTTCAACTGGGAAAGAAATTGGGTTTGGAAGCCCCCCTGCAAATGAGATGACATCCTCTGATTCAGTTACTTTCAAAATATTTCGGATGAATGAAGATGGCGTATTTAGTATCTTTTCTGAAAATTCCATAATTTATCGTTCCTTTTTTCTGATTTTTTAAAAATTATATCATTGTCATCATATGCATACAATATTATCATTGTATGCAAGACAATTAAATATTGTATGCAAAAAATGAGAGAGAAGGAGCTTAGCTTAGAATATGCCAGTTAATTCGTTCGAAGAATATCCAATGAGTTGGAAGCCGAATATTAGCGAAAGTTCGGCTCCATTATATATAGCAATAGCTGAACAACTGGAACAAGATATAAAAAATGGGAAATTACCGCCAGGCACAAAGCTGCCTCCTCAGCGTGAGCTAGCAGATTTTTTAGATGTTAACTTAAGCACGATAACAAGAGCTTTTAAACTTTGTGGGCAGAAGGGGCTTATATATGCATCTATCGGAAGTGGAACATTCGTTTCATCAGATGCGGCGACGAATAAAATTTTATTACCGACAAGTAATTCTACTCAGATAATCGAAATGGGCTCTGTGCTGCCAGAAAATCATGCGAATGAGGATATTACACGTTATATGAAAAAGATGATGAATGACCCTAATTTTAGCAAATTATTTCAATACGGACGACCAGAAGGAAATGCGAGGCAAACGGAAGCAGCCATGAAGCTTTTGGAAAAGGTCAACTTTCAAACGGATCAACCAGTATTACTTGGGGCAGGGGGACAAAATGCCATTGTTGGTACGCTAGCGGCATTGTTTCAGCCAGGAGATCGAATTGGTACAGATCCCATTACTTATGCAGGTATAAAAACAGCAGCAAATATGCTTGGTATCCAACTAGTAGCAATCCAACAAAGAAACGGAGAAATGACAAGAGAGGGGCTATTATACGCTTGTAAAAATGAGCATATAAAAGGTCTTTATGTTATTCCTGATTTTCATAATCCAACAACCCATACAATGTCGATGGAAACAAGGAAAATGATAGCGGAAGTTGCGAGGCAAAAAGACTTAATCATTATTGAGGATGCGATCTATAGTTTTCTTAAAGAGAAACCACTTGCACCAATTGCCTCCTACGCACCAGAAAAGGTCATTTATATTGCCAGTGTTTCAAAAACTATTTCACCGGGCTTACGACTATCCTATATCGTTACACCGCCAGCACTGCGAAAAAAAATAATGGAAACTTTGTATAACATAAATATTTCAGTGTCTTTAATGATGGTGGAGCTTACGGCAAGGATGATTCATGATGGCGTCGTGCAAACCATTTTAGAGAAGCACCGTTTGTATGCTAAGCAACAAAATGCCCTTGTCAATCAATATTTAGGGGAATATAACATTTTAGGAGAAGAGGAATGTATTTTCAGATGGCTTATACTTCCCGAAAAATTCACTAGCATCCAGTTTGAATTGCTAGCAGCGAAAGCGGGTGTGCAAGTGTACGCAGCTGAACGTTTTGCCGTAGGAAATGCGAAGCTAGTAAATGCAGTCCGTTTGGCTATCACGGCACCTGAAAACCAACTTGAACAAGCACTCATTATTTTGAGGGATTTACTTGAAAGTGATGGGGATTATACATTTGTTGATTAAACTAAGGAAGGTTTATAATAAAGTTATGTAAAGAAATGTGGCGATTCGATAGCGCATACAGGGTAAGCCAAAGTAAATGAGGAGATAGAATATGAATAAAGGAAGAATCATTTTACATATTGACCTTAATTGCTTTTATGCCTCTGTTGAACAAATTTACGATGCCTCATTAAAAGGGAAACCTGTGGCAATCGCAGGTAATCCAAAAGAGCGTAGAGGTATTATTATTACTTGTAGCTACGAAGCAAGAGCAAGTGGTGTTTTTACAACGATGAATGTCGGAGAGGCACGTCGAAAGTGTCCAGAGCTAATTGTACTTCCTCCTAATTTTGAACGATACAGAGCTGCCTCCAAGTCATTTTTTAATTTGTTAAAAGAGTATAGCGACATTCTCCAACCAGTTTCAATCGATGAAGGATATTTGCAACTTCCTATAGTTGAAGGCCAACATGTATTGCAACACGTACAAAATATGCAAGATAGAATCTGGAACGAACTGCAACTTCCTTGTTCAATCGGCATTGCACCGAATAAATTTTTAGCGAAAATGGCAAGTGATATGAAAAAACCAATGGGTATTACCATACTCCGAAAGCGCGATGTTCCCGCAATATTGTGGCCATTGAAAGTCATTGAGATGCATGGAGTAGGTAAAAGTACGGCGGAGAAATTAGGTAAATTAGGTATCAAAACAATTGGAGAACTAGCTGTAGCTGAAGAATATGTATTAAAGCAAAACTTTGGCATTAATGGTCTGCGTATGAAGCAAAAGGCAAATGGTGAAGATGACAGACCAGTTGATCCAGGAGCAATATATGATACGAAAAGTGTAGGGAATTCAACAACACTTTCCCGTGATACGACAGATAGAGATGAACTATATAAAGTAATCGCAACACTTTCTGAAAAGGTAGCGGAAAGATTAAAGGCCAAGAAACTTGCTGGAGTTACTGTAAGTATCATGATTCGTTCAGCTGATTGGGAAACATGTACACGAAGTAAGTCTATCAATAACGCAATTCATTCAAAAGAAGATATCGTTGAGCATGCCTGGTATCTCTTTAATAAGCATTGGGACGAGGAGCCAGTACGATTACTGGGTGTTACTGTATCGAATGTCAATGATATTAAAGAAACGACACAACAACTAACGTTATTTAATTTTGAAGAGCATGTAAAAGATGAGCCAATCATCAAACTGGTTGATCAAATCGAGCAAAAGTTTGGAAAAGGAACAATTTTGCGAGGTTCAGATATTGCCAAACCAGCTGGGAAATATCAAGCCAATACGAGTTTTAGTAAGGACTTTTGGGACGAACATAAGTAGAATAAATGATCAAACTTTACAATCAAATAGAAAACCGTCATTTCGATCAACCTTTTTTCGAAATGACGGTTTTCTAATTGTATTCAGATTGAAAGCGGCTTATTTAAGTGGAAATACTATATGTTCGTAGACAATTCATTTTCCTTTTGTTCATAGTTATCACGGCGATCTTTGATTTTTTCTAATACACTATTTAGCACATTCCGTTCAGCTAGCGTTTGATAAAGGACATTTTGAACCTGTGCGGCTTCCTTGTTTTCTTCTTGATTACTTAGAAATTCACTGAATGTTCCCATATAATCATGATAATCTATATTGGAAAGTGTCTTAGCAGCTACTTGTTTGTGCTCTGTTAACGCACAAGTAAACTGTTTACGTGCCTCATATGGTTGGGCAGGTATTAGTTTGATTTTACCTTTTGTATCTGAGTCTCCTGTGAAGTCAAGGAATTGATAATCGAACGCCAATGGTTTAGCAAGAGCGATATGGGCGTGAAGAGCAACAGCATGGTCAGGAAGTTTTTCAGTTATCTCACGAAGGATATCGTTTCCTTTGTCAAGATAACGACTGCCATCGAATGCAAGAACACGGCCGACTTCTTCAGAGAAATAGTCTTGAGCAAGGAATTCCTGATCGTATCCGGTAGGTGGTAAAACTCGAAGTCTTAAGTTATTTGATACGATGTTATGGCCGTTTATTTGCATAGCCACTTGAATGTTATAAAATCCTGGGTCATCAATTAACCAGCCATTTTTCCCTACGGACGCGAAAAAAGTTTCGTACAGTGATTCACCAGGCATTATTACCTTATTCTCTTTGTTCCATAAATATTGAACATGAGGTAGTAATCGACGTCCTTGTTTTCCATCTTTTTTAACCATTACAGTCATTCCGTATAAATCGGACAATATATGTTTATTGATTGACTGAGGTTGATTCGAAGTATTTGTTAATTTGATTTCAATAACTGCAGGTTCTAACCATTGGAATATAGATGTTTTACGGTTAACCCTCAATTCAAGATTAAATGAAGGGTGAATAGAAACGGCCGGTTGCTCAAAACCATGATCTACAGCCCAATCAGCATTACCCATTTGTACGAAGCGCTCAGGAGCGTGGCGCAAAAACAAAAGCTCTTGATCGCTAAAACGATACTCAAAGTTTTTGAAGAACTCCTGTTGGTTGCCATCAAATTTGAAAGGGTAATTCATAAAGCTTAGAGCCTTAGGTTCTGGGGTAAGAGGGCGATCCAACGGTTCCCAAGGATGACCTAAGTGTTTTTGCCAAGAGTGCAGAAGATTGAAAGCATGTCCCATCTCATGGCAAGCACACCAAAAACGATATCGCTGTACCCAAGCTTCTGGGGAAGGGTCACCTTTAGGTGGATCTGAAATAAATGAATTATTAAAAATGGCCGTCCCTTGACGATGATTCGGACCTATACTATCAAACATAATACCGCCCAGACCATGGCCTTCTTCAGCTTCCGAATTTGCAAAGAATGTCCACATGGACCATTGGGGTTTATTATCAAAGTGTGACCAATATACCTGCATGGCATCATGCATCTCTTGGGTGTTCCACTTTTTATCAGTTCCTGTATGGTCTTTGGAAACCATATTATTACCGTCTGATATTTTCACATCAAACCCAGTGCGTTTGAAAACTTCTGAAATTGACAAAGTTTCATCCGGCAAAGATGCTGGTTTGTCTGGATGCGCGTGTGTTTGATAGGTTGTGACTGGTGTTGTCCCTTCTTCACCATCAAATTCAAATTCCACAGGATGGAAGTAAGGAGATTGAAACTTGAACGAGCTAGTTTTGTCTGTCTCTCCTCCAATCAGAAATGCGACTTCTGCAGTATGCTGTTCAGGGATTGAACCGCGTGTTACTTGTATTTTTACATTTGTATAAGGAAATGATTGTATGTCATCTAAGTATTTATTTCGAATATTGCCTGTCCAAGTATCTGGACCGTTAGCTGTTAACTTGGCAATCCAATGAATAGTAGAAGACATATTTGAAATAATAGTTCCGCTTGCTACCATTTGTGGGTAGTATCCGTCTACATCGATACGAAGTTCCTCACTGATTTGCTGTTCACTCCATGCATATAAGCCACTAATTGGTGCGAGGGGAAATTCTCCTAAACTGGAAGGGCTAATGGCTTTTTCTAATTCTTTTGCTTCGTTCGTTTTGTTTTGATCCATCTTTATTACCTCCATGTTTATTATTTTTTGTCTTTCTTCCTCAATCCCAAGAGCTACAATGTTTCATCAAAAATGCTAAATGTGTTTCAAATATTATATATGCAACAGTAAATATAAATATGACACATAAACACTATAAATTGGTAAAATAAATACAATGTGTAAAAGTATAGCTAATAACCTTAACGAGTGGTTGATTTCCGTTTCGACTGCCAGGGGGGCGTCCGATGAGCCGCTTGGGGCAGCAAATGTTTTCTGTGTGAAAGCGTAGTGCTAACGTAGCGGCAGCAGAGGGTTTTGGTTTTGTTTGTGCGAACCGCAGCGACAGCAACAGGTTTTGGACTGTGCGAAAGCGAAGCGGCAGCAACAACAGCACCGATGTTGGTCACGAAGGCGTTATCACAGGACGTGATGTTTTTAGCCTTCGTTCCTCTATATCGCTGACCCTAGGAGTAGCCCAGTCTCCTCTCCAATCAACTTATATATATGGCATACACTTTAACAAAAGTTATCCACAACTTTTGGTGATGATTTAAAATATGTAAGAATAATCTGTGTATTTCCCAGGGAATACAAAATCAAAGAAAGAAGGTGTGGTAATGCATTATAAGGAGTACGGTAATCTACATAAGCCACTCATATTATTAATTCATGGAGGTGGTGTTGGAGGGTGGATGTGGGATAAACAAGTCCAATACTTTTCCGATTATCATTGCGTTGTACCAGAATTAATAGATAACGAGGCTAATAATACATCTGATTTTTCAATTGAAGATAGTGCAAAAAAGCTTCTAAGTTTAATAGAAGAAAAAGCAAAAAATAAACGAGTCATAGTAGTCGGATTTTCACTAGGAGCTCAAATTACTATTACTATTCAAATGGTTAGCTTAAAGCCGCAATTAATAGATTCAGCCATCATCAACAGTGCTTTAGTGACACCTTCCCCTATTGCAGAAAAATGGATTAGACCATTGATAAAACTAACTTTTCCCTTAATAAAAAATAAATCATTCGCCAAGCTTCAAGCTAAAACGTTATATGTCGATCAAGAATATTTTGAACAATATTATGAAGATAGTTCGAAGATGAAAGTAGATACACTTATTAAAATACTGAAAGAAAATATGTCGTTTGCTATCCCGCGTGATTTTTCGAAAGTGCAATGTAATATTTTAGTAACTGTCGGTGAAAAAAGAGAAAGGCAACATGAAAAAATCTGCTCTCCATCTTGTGAATAGCAATCCCGATAGTCAAGGTATTGTGCTATCTAACATCGGCCACGGTGTCTCATTAGCCAACCCTGAGTTCTTTAACCGTTTTGTAGAAGAGTGGATTAAGGATGGTAAGTTACCAGAAGGGAAGGTTATCAATTAGTGCATAGTGCAAAAAAGAAGTTATTTTTACTTTTTGACTATTGTCTATAAAAGTAGGGAAGATATTTGTAAAACTAATGTCATATTTTTAAGTTGATAGGAATGGGGAGTCCGATATTGTGTCGGACTCATGCCTTTATTTTCTTTAATACGTTCTATACTTTTTTTTATGTTCCACATTCTCAGATTTTTTAAGATATATAAACTCTGATTCATGATGCCAAAGAATTCCTCCATGTAGCTGGTGGTTTCAAGAATGTTAAAACTTTCTCCAACCTTATTGATACAAGAGAATATGTTCGACGTGAGCCAATCGGATATATAATGATTTCGCAATTAAACACAACAGTAATATCAGTCCCCATTTTTGATTTGGGTTATCTGCTGTAAATTGACGGTTTAAAATATTTGGTGCAATTTTACTCACTGTCCTTTCATACAATTGATCGCACAACACACTTAAATTAAGCTTTTTCATAATACGTTTATTCCTTCTTTTGATTTGCTTTCCCCACGGTCGTCCAGCTCATTGCGAATACGGCGATATCCGTAACGACCTTCATGTTCCATAAATCGCTTAAATCTCAAAAATCGGCATTTGGATTTGGACGGTTTATCTTCTTTATGAAATCGTTGCTACGTGGAATTTGTGCGTATGCTACAAGCGCCTTCATCGAATATTTGTGCCTTAATTCATAGATGACCTTCACTTTATCTTCTTTGGTGATTTTTTCTTTCTTCATACTAAACAATTCAACTTTTTTGACGGTTTTAGTTGCCATAATGAGCAGTATCATGCAAGATTTATGCAAGTGTTTGACTTCATTGCATACGGTCAAATGGAGCTTTCGTATATTAAATGAAGCATAGTATGAACAGGTACTGCACTGAGACTCTTAATGGACAAGGGTAACATTCTATGGGAAGATGCAATTGAGGATTTCAACAGACAACCTGGTATTACACAATAAGAAAAATTAAAGAACCATTTGAAGTCAAACGAAGTAGAAGGCGCTAATCAAATAGAGGAACTGAAGCAAATTTATGTCCCCATTTAGTGTTGCGAATGCTCCTGATTGCCTAGATAGACGGGTTAATTCTGATTGTTATAAAATTTTATTGCAATTAGAAGTTTTTTGGTTTTTATAGTAAGGAGAGGTCAATTATTGAATTTGAATATTTTAGTTTTAGACGATGAAAAGGAAATTGCTGATTTAGTAGAGCTTTATCTAAAAAATGAAAATTATAATGTCTTTAAGTATTACATAGCTAAAGATGCCCTAAAATGTATTGAAAGTGAAAATATAGATTTAGCTATTTTGGATATTATGATGCCTGAAATTGATGGTTTTACAATTTTAAGGAAAATTAGAGAAAATTATAATTTTCCTGTTGTTATGCTTACTGCTAAAGAAGAAGAGATAGATAAAATAAACGGATTTACTCTAGGAGCGGATGATTATATAACAAAGCCTTTTCGTCCATTGGAGCTGGTTGCTCGCGTAAAAGCCCAAATACGGAGATTTACATTGTATAATCAGGATTCTAAGCAAAATGAAGGTATTATAGACTTTTCAGGTTTAGTTTTGAATAAGGATACACGCCAAGTCTTTTTAAATGAAAAGCAATTATCCCTTACTCCAACTGAATTCTCTATTCTATGGTATTTATGTTCAAATCGAGGGAAGGTCATTAGTTCAGAGCAATTATTCCAAGAAATTTGGGGAGAAAGGTATTTTAACAGCAATAACACCGTAATGGTTCACATTAGACATTTACGAGAAAAAATGAAAGATTCTGCGGAAAACCCAAAGTTTATTAAAACGGTTTGGGGAGTGGGGTATACAATTGAAAAATGAGTTTGGCAGACTGAAGAGGAAAATGATTGTACAAATTATTTTTATTTTAGTGATAGCAATAGTTATTGGTTATTTAATTAGTATTGCTTTACTTGATGGTATATTACAAGCTCCTTTTGCGGATGCCTTCGTTGCCTTTTGTGAAAATGTCCTGCAATTAGATTGGTACACAGCACAAAAAATTTATTTGATAATATTTCAACAGAATAAATCTCTTTGGCTAGCTGTAGGATTCATTCTATTACTTCTTATCATTTTTTATATTGCCCTATCTCGTTTTACTCGTTATTTTAATCTTATTAGTACAAGTATTAGTATGCTTTCAGATGAGTCAGATAAGGAAATTCACCTTCCTGCTGAGCTAGACTTTTTGGAGAAGCATTTAAATAATGTGAAAAATAAATTAGAAAAACGAGCGAGGGATGCACAAGAAGCTGAGCAAAGAAAGAATGATCTTGTTGTTTATTTAGCCCATGATATTAAAACCCCGTTAACATCAATTATTGGTTACTTAAGCCTTTTAGATGAGGCAAAGGATATGCCTGCTGATCAAAAAGATAAATATGTAACGATTACATTGGAAAAATCATATAGACTTGAACAATTAATTAATGAGTTCTTTGAAATAACAAGATTTAATTTACAATCCATTATTTTAGAGAAAGAGCTTATCCCTCTAAACTATATGCTATTGCAAGTAGCCGATGAATTTTACCCATTGTTAGTGCCAAAGGGTCAAAAAGCAATTGTCCATATAGATGGAGAAATCAATATTTATGCAGATGGAAATAAATTGGCAAGAGTATTTAATAATATTTTGAAAAATGCAATTGCATATAGTGACCCAAATAGTACAATTAAAATTAGTGCTAAAAGCGAAAATAATCAGACGTTTATTTCGTTTAGTAATACGGGGAAAACGATACCCACTGAAAAATTGGATATGATATTTGAGAAATTTTACCGTTTAGATAGTGCAAGGTCAACACAAACAGGTGGTGCGGGACTCGGTTTAGCCATTTCAAATGAAATTGTACAAGCCCACGGAGGGACGATTTCAGCCACTTCTAGTAATGATAAAACAGTGTTCACTGTCATGATTCCAACCAAATCTTAAGAAACCTTAAGATTTTACTAATAGTTAATTAAAATAAAGCTCCTTTTTTTATGTTTGAATAGAAGCATACAGAAAAGGAGTTGTTATTTATTTTCACTAGAAAAAGTATTTATAGTATATTGTCCATATTAATCTTGTTATTTGTTTATTTTATACTGTCCAAAGAAACCCCTATGTCTTTACGCCAGGAGATCGTTACCTCTTCAAAATTAGTCGTACCAACAAATAGTGATGGGATGATCGATGTCGACTTACGTAGTTCCAACGCGATTTTAGTTAATTTGGATGAAAACAAAGTTCTATTGGATAAAAATAGCGAGGAAATTATTTATCCTGCATCTTTGACAAAAATGATGACGGTATTAGTTGCCATTGAACATATTAAAAATTTGCAAGACGATGTAGTTTTACCAAGAGAAATATTTAATGATTTATACAAAGAAAATGCTTCAGTGGCAGGTTTTCTCCCTAATGAGAAGCTTACTTTAAAGGATTTATTGTACGGTTCCATGTTACCATCAGGTGCAGAGGCAACAATCGGCTTAGCTAAATATGTTGCTGGTTCAGAACGGGAATTTGTAAAACTTATGAACGATAAGGCTAAAAAGCTAGGAATGGAAAATACTCACTTTATGAATACAACTGGACTGCATCACCCAGATCATTTTACGACTGTCAAAGACCTTTCTTTACTCTTACAATATGCGTTAAAAGATAATGAGTTTCGAAATGTTTATACAGCAGAAAGATATTTTATAAGGCCAACAAATCTTCATCCAGAAGGTATCGTATTGACGAATAAAATGTTTCATAATATGAACTCAAGTGCATTGCCTCGAGGAGAAATCTTGGGCGGTAAAACTGGCTATACAGAAGAAGCCGCTTTATGTTTAGCGAGTTTGGCTAAGATAAATGGACAAGAATATATCCTTGTGACAGTAGGAGCTGAAGGGAGTTCTCAGACTGTGCAATTTAATATAGAGGATGCATTTTCAGTATATAGTAAATTATAAACTTATCTTAGAAAAATTAAATTTTCATAAAACAATTGAAGAAGAAGCACCTGCTCTAATTGATTTAGAAAAAGTAGTAGGGTTTATGGATTGTTTGTTTAAGTAAAAAACGCATTGTAGCTCCAAAAAAGTATGTTCATAAAAGTGTAGGGAGACATGTTGAAACTCAAAAAGAATTTAAGCCTTATAACATTGAGAACTTCACTTTCAACCAAACTCGAATCATAAAACTACTTTAGAAAACAGGTTTTTAACGTTACCTATAATTCATATATATATAGAGTAAAAGCTAATAGGGGTAGAAATCATTGGACAAACAAAATAGCAGATATAGATGGGTTGTATTTGTTTCTGTATTATTTACTTATTTGTTAATGGCGAGTCAACGCACCGCCCCAGGACTGATTACAGACCAATTGATGCATGATTTTAATGTAACAGCATCAACGATTGGGTTATTGACGAGTATACAATTTTTTGTCTACACGAGTTTGCAAATTCCGATGGGGATTTTAGCTGATCGATTTGGGCCGAATTTTTTTCTAATTATTGGTGCTACCCTTACAGGTTTAGGGACGATTATTTATAGTATGGGTACACATGAATTTGTCCTGTTTTTTGCCAGAATACTAACTGGGGTAGGGGATGCGACCATATGGGTGAACATGGTGCTAATTTTGGCTCAATGGTTTCATACAAAGGAATTTGTTCGATTAATTGGCCTGGCGGGTATGACAGGAAGTCTTGGTTTCTTATTGGCGACAGTACCTTTTTCTACATGGATACTTTTATTTGGTTGGAGGGTAACATTTTTCTCAGTAGGACTACTATTATGTTTATGTGGCATTCTCCTTTATTTTGTACTTGTAAAAAAAACAAAACAAGTTTTTGGAGATGAGCAAGAAGTAGCTACAGCAGAAGTGCAACGTGAAAAAACGTCAGTTTTACTGCGAAGAATATTTTCAAATCCGCAAGCGTGGGCTCTATTCTTTTGCCATTTTGGGGTAGTCGGCGGTTATGTAGGATTTATCAGTTCGTGGGCAGTACCATATGGGATGAATATATATGAAATGACTCGTTCAGATGCGAGCCAGCTGATTATGATCGGTCTTATTGGGGCTCTTATTGGGGCACCTCTAGCTAGTTGGATTTCAAGTCGGTTAGAAACAATTAAAAAACCGTATATTATCGTTCATATTGTTGTTTTATTAGGGTGGTTATCTTTCCTTTTATGTAATGGGCATCCTTCCTTTTTCTTTCTAATTATTATTTTCTTTAGCATTGGCTTTGGATATGGGGCAAGTGCATTAACTTTTGCAGCTGTACGTCAATCTTTTAAACTGGAGGAATCAGGAATTGTTTCAGGGATTGCGAATACGGGCGGCTTTCTAAGTGCTGTATTGCTACCCATCATTTTTGGATATATATTGGATCATTTTCAATCAACTTCAGGAAATCTATTGGATGGCTATTCCTATGGTTTCATCACGCCGGTTATCTTCTCCATCGTTGGTTTGAGTGGAGTGATTTTATTTAAGGAAAAACGCCAGAACGTAAATAAAAATAACAAGCAGGGGTAAAGAGCATGGAAGCAAAGCAACCATGGTGAAGGAAATGCTGATGTTTTAATTGGGACGTATAACGTTATACTTAGAGAAATAAGCACTTTCGCTTATGATTCAATTTTACAGTACTCGGTCAGTCGAAGTTCTGTACTAATGGATTGTATGTGGAGGTGCTTTTTTTCTTTCTGGGCTCCATGTTCCATGTATTGGTCTGGCCATACCTATTAAGTAACACATAATGACCTGATCCGCCATGTACAAAACATTAGGCACAATGGGCATATAAAAATCCTAATCCGAACACTGAGCACCTCGTTTTTTTGTCTATTCACCCTAGAATTTCCTTGATGGTGGTACATCGATAGAATAGTAGAGGAATGTAGTTTATGAAATAGGAGTTTAACTTCTTTCAGCAAATGTTTATTGTAGTGAAAGCAAAGCGTCAGCTATATAAGTCTCCTACCTCTTTAAGTGGTGAGATGAGTGCAGATTTAAACTACTTTTCAGCGGATGTTCAAATACCAACTGAAAGAAGTTAAAGCATTCGGTCGATTCCGGACGCAATCTCTTATCATGGATATCAAACAAATCAAGTGAGGAGTATTCCTCCGTAGATAGAGCTACCTGCCTTCGTTAAAACTTATTGCTAACACAACATCGGTTGTGTAAATAAGAAAGTCTTATAGAACAGAAAATAAATCAAAGATGTTGTACACAGGGCATGGCAACACCATCTATGGAGAGCTTTGTAAGGATTCTCTTAAGTATATAAGAACCCCCACTGCTTTAGCTGTGGGAGTAGTCAGATTAATCATTAAAAATGCTTGTCATTTTCTCTGCAACCTCTTCGGTAATCGCAAGAAATCGTTTGGAAATTGATGTCATGTAACGATCCTTAAGTGTAATTATATTAAGTTTTGTTTGTAACACTGGATTTGCTAGTGGTCTAAGTACCGGTAAATCAGGAGAATTAAGTAGCTTGAAACAGCTAGGTACAAAACAAACTCCTGCGCCTTTCATTACCATCATAAGTGTTGGTAATGTTTCTGTCCCCCAGTAAACGACATTAGGCGTAAATCCACTTTTTTGGCATGCCTCGATCACATCATCAGCAACACCTGATCCATAAGATGTTGTATTTAAAAGAAATCGCTCGTTTTTCAAGTCTGCAATATCAATAGAATCTTTTTCACATAGATGATGGTTGGGGGGAAGAGCTAAAAGTAAAGGTTCTGTTAGTAGTGTTGAAGTATGGATGTCTTCCGCTCTCACTGAAGTTCGGACAATTCCAATATCTATTTTATGACTTCTTAGTTCTTCTAAAATATATGATGTATTACCCTCGCGAACATGTGTAACTATGTTAGGAGTTTCCTTTTGAATTTTTTTTAAGACATTTGGCAAAATAAATAGATTTGCTGAAGTAGTACAACCCAATTTCACAGTACCTCTAATTCCTTCATGAAACTCGACTAATTGCTTCTCCGTATTCTCAGATAAATCAAGTAATTCTTTTCCTTTTTCATATAAAAATACTCCACTTGGTGTTAATTCAAGAGATCTACCTAAACGATTAAACAAAGTGACATTTAATTCTTGTTCAAATTTTCTAATTAAAATACTTAAGGGGGGTTGAGTCATTTGCAGTGCAGTAGCAGCTTTTGTAATGCTACCTTCCTCAACTACTGTAATAAAACAATGTAAACGATGAAGGTTCATTGTGATAACTCCTCCTTTTAGTATTCATAAAATATATGGAAGTCATATAAATATTATAATTTACATTATAAAAATGTAAAGATATAATATTTCCATAATTAAGAATAGTTCAAAAATTGGTTTTAAACTGTATTTTAGTTTTAAGTTAGTTGATACCAGAGTGTGTCCATCCAATCGCAAATTATTAATTTATAAATGGAGGTTTTATCAATGACAACTAAAATTACTCAACAATCAAAAACTGTAGAGTTAGCTAAACTGGACAAAAAGCACTTTCTACATCCAGCTACAAATCCGAAGGCTTTAATTGACAATGGACCGCCTATCATCTTTGTTAAAGGTAAAGGCGTTACAGTTACAAGTACGGATGATGTGGAATACATCGACGGGATGTCAATGCTTTGGAACGTGAACTTAGGACATGGGAATCAAGAACTTGCAGATGCTGGTAATAGTCAATTATCTACCCTCGCGTATGCATCATCATTTAAAGGATTCTCAAATGAACCATCCATTCTACTTGCTGAAAAATTAGCTGAGTTAGCACCAGGAGATTTAAATAGTGTATTCTACACTTCTGGTGGGTCAGAATCAAATGATACAGCAATTAAATTAGCTCGTTTCTACTGGGAGCTTAAAGGGAAATCAGAAAAAAGAAAGATTATTGCGCTAACGAATGCTTATCACGGTGTAACGATAGGAGCGCAAACAGCTACTGGTCTTGCAGCATACCACAAGTTCGCATCATCAAATATAGACGGAGTTGTTCGTGCAACAGCCCACCTATTAAACAGCGAGTTAGGTGATAAAAGTGATCCAAACTATGCAGAATCTATCCGTGGAACAATTGAAAGAGAAGGTGCGGAGACGATTGCCGGAATTATTATTGAACCTGTGCAAGGTGCGGGCGGAGTTAATATTCCACCAGAAGGTTACTTAGAAGCAGTTCGTAAAATCTGTGACGAGCACAATATCCTTTTCATGGCAGATGAAGTTATTTGTGGATTTGGTCGTACGGGGAAAATGTTTGGTGTAAACAACTGGAATGTTGTCCCTGATATGATGTCAATTGCAAAAGGAATTACGAGTGGTTATTCGCAACTTGGCGGGGTCATGATGAATGATGAAATTAGAGAAACAATTGCTAACTTCGATGCTGTTATCCCACATGGTTTCACATATAGTGGCCATCCGACTGCTTGTGCAATTGGACTGAAAAACATTGAAATACTAGAGCGTGATAATATTATTGACCACGTAAACGAAATGGAGAAAGAACTTAAAAAAGGTTTAGATTACTTAGCTGAAAAACATAGTATTGTAACAAATTGCAGAGTAATTGGTCTGTTGGCTGCATTTGAACTTTATGAAGATCCAACAAGTGGAAAATTGTTTGATCCAACTGTTTTCCCAGCAAATGCGGTAGTTGACGCATGTTTCAATCGCCAATTAATAGTAAGAGCGCTCGGAGCGTATAACCAAATTGTGGCAATTGCACCACCGCTTATTATTAACAAAGAAGAAATTGAAAAAATGATTCAAATTATAGACGATTCGATTACTGCTTTTAAAAATACACGCAACTAAACTATTCCTATAAAGTAAGTTGAGTAGTGGTGGTTATAGTTAAAAAAGGGGAGGTTCTCTAGTGCTTTATATAAATGGTGAATGGCGAGATACAGGAAATAAATTAGATGTAACAAATCCTGCGACAGGAGAAATAATAAGAACTGTTGCTACAGGTGGTAAAACTGAAACTACAGAAGCAATCGAAAGTGCGAAGAGAGCATTTGAATTCTGGGGTAAGACAACTGGAAATGAGCGCAGCAACTACCTGTTTCAAGTGGTTCAATTGATGAAAGAAAAAACAAAAGAATTAGCTGAAACAATTACACTTGAAAATGGTAAGCCTTTACCAGATGCTACTCGTGAAGTAGCAGGTGCGATCGGCTATCTAGAATGGTATGCAGAGGAAGCTAAGAGAATTTATGGGGAAACAATTCCTGCATCTGCAGCTGATAAACACTTAATGGTCATTCGCGAACCTGTTGGGGTATGTGCAGCTATTACACCATGGAATTTCCCGTTATCGATGATTACAAGAAAAATTGCACCTGCACTTGCTGCAGGTTGTACGATTGTTTTAAAACCGGCTGACTTAACTCCTCTTTCGGCGATAAAAGTATTCGAATGCTTTCATGAAGTTGGACTACCTGCTGGAGTTGCAAACCTGGTAATTGGCCCAGCTGAAGAAATTGGAAACGAGATGACGAGTAACCCAGACGTTCGTAAAATCACATTTACTGGCTCGACGCGTGTGGGGAAAAAACTTATCCGTGATTCGTCTGATACAGTGAAGAAAATATCAATGGAGCTTGGTGGACACGCACCGTATATTGTGTTTGAGGATGCTGATATTGACGCAGCAGTTAATGGTATCTTAGTGTCTAAGTTTATTAACTCAGGTCAAACTTGCATCAGCACCAACCGGATTTACGTAGCAGAAACTATAGCTGATGAATTCTCGGGAAAGTTAGCTGAAAAGGTATCTAAATTAGTTGTAGGAAATGGATTAGAAGATGGCGTAAATGTCGGTCCAGTAATTAATAAAGTGGCTCTTGAAAAAGTGAAAAGTCAAGTAGAAGACGCTGTGAAACATGATGGTAAAGTAATTGCAGGTGGTAATGTATTTACATTAAATAATGGTAGCGGTTACTTCTTTGAGCCCACAGTTATTCAATATGCAAGCGATAATATGAAGATTACAACAGAAGAAACATTTGGACCAGTTGCACCAATTTATACATTTAAGACGGAAGAAGAGGTAGTTGAAAGAGCAAACCATCCTGAATATGGTCTTGCAGCTTATTGTTATACGCGAGACATTGGGCGAGGCTTACGAATGATGCGTGCTTTAGAGTTCGGAATTGTTGGTATTAATGATCCAGCTCCAGTGGTTGTACAAGCTCCGTTTGGTGGTATGAAGGAAAGTGGAATGGGGAAAGAAGGCGGTTGGTACGGACTTGAGGAGTACTTGGAGAAGAAGTTTGTATCGATTTATTTAAAATAATAAAAAATGTTACTAATCTAGGTAACTAATTATATTGTAGTAGACTTATCTACATTCTCCATGTCTCCCATACATAGTTTCTAAAGAATGTATGGGAGACAATCTACACAATTAATAAAGTAATAAACTTTAATTTAATTCCAATAAAATAAGAGGGTGAATTTATTATGTCTCAAGTAAATTTAAAAAATAATGGACAAGAAATAGTTGTCCGCAATATTTTAAAAGAGGATCTTGCTGAAGTTGCCTCACTTTCTATGAAGTGTTTTGGACCTGATATGGCATTAAAATATGAGCATTTTGAAAGTCAGATTGAGTTGTTTCCAGAAGGTCAAATTTGTCTAGAATATAACGGTAAAATTGTAGGAACCGCTTTAAGTCTAATTGTAAATTTTGAAGATTACGGAGATAGTCACTCATATTTTCAAATCTGTGATTTAGGATTTATTCGAAATCATAACCCTAATGGTAGAAACCTATATGGTATTGAAATTGGAGTACACGAAGATTTTAGAGGGTTACAATTGGGGCGTTATTTGTATGATGGCCGAAAAAGAATATGTGAGAAACTTAACTTAGAAAGTATCTTAGTAGGTGGTCGTATACCTTTTTACTATAAATATGCTGAGCAGATGAGTGCAGATGAGTATGCACTAGAGGTAATGAAAGGGAAAATATATGATCCTGTATTAACATTCCAAATGAAAAACGGATACGTATTAAATAAAGTAATGCCAGGCTATTTACCTGGGGATGTTGAGTCGTTAGAATATGCAACACTTTTGGAATGGAAAAATCCAGTTTACAAGCTTAAATTAGTATGAGTCTTTTGTCCGTTATGTTCGCCTATTTTAATAGGCGAACAGTGGATGCCCATTGTTTTTTGAGATTATTTAACTTCTTTAGTTGTGTAAGCGCTTTCAAAAGATTGTTGTAAGAGTTCCATTAGAAGTAAATCTTAGGTAAAGAGAGGAGTTATAAATGGTTATCGCTGATAAAGTTATTTCGAGTGAAGCAGTATTTACAGGTTTAGAAAATGAAGCAAAGCCAGCTGCTATTGCGATTAAAGGTAACAAAATCATTGCGGTAGGTTCGATGGAGGAAATAAAACCATTTATAGGTTTAGACACGAAGGAATATCATTATGGCAACCAACTCATTATGCCAGGATTTCATGATGCGCACCTTCATCTCATGTTTGGTAGTCTTTTCTCGCATGCAAGTATCAATTTATCGGATGCTCATTCGGAAGAAGAAGTTGCTAGTTTAGTAAAGCAATTCTCGGAAAACGTGCATGCTGATGAGTGGATTATAGGCTATGGATGGGATCATACAAATTGGGCAGAGAAATGCCTGCCGACACGTTTTTCTTTAGACAAAGTAGTTCCTAATCGCCCGATTATTCTTTTCCACGCTGAAGGTCATTATTCGTGGGTTAATAGTTTAGCACTTGAAAATGCTAGGGTTACAAATGAAACTGAAGACCCTCCTAATGGTACGATTCAAAAAGATGAAAATAATGAAATCACAGGAATTCTTCTTGAAACAGCAATGAATTTAGTTGTGGATATTGCTCTCGCATTTCCGGATAAACGGAAAGAAGAATTGTTTGAAGAGTTCTTAAAAAAATCAGCTCAATTAGGCATTACATCAGTAAATGATTTGTTTGCAAGTAGTTTTGATAAGTTAAATAGTTTCGATATGTATAAGGCATATGATGAAGCTGGAAAACTTACGACTCGAATTCATCTTTACCCTGAGTTAAATGATGATATAGATAGAGCGATAAGCTTGCGTGAAAAGTACAATTCCGAAAAATTACAGCTTGCAGGACTTAAGCAGTTTATTGATGGCGTTGTAACTGGACATACCGCATACATGTTAGATCCTTACTTAGACAAACCTATAACACGAGGGAGTACTGCTTTTCCTGTAGAAACGATCAAAAACTGGGTGACAAAAGCGGACAAAGAAGGATTTCAAATTCGCTTCCATACAATTGGTGATGGTGCAGTTAGGCTTGCTCTAGATATTTTTGAAGCAGCAAGGATGGATAATGGTGTGAGAGATTCACGACATGCGCTAGAGCATATTGAAGTGATTCATCCGACAGATATTAAGAGATTTAAAGAATTGGGGGTTGTTCCATCTGTACAGCCTTCTCATCTAGCGTTGATGCCAAAAGAAAGTCATACTTTGCGTGTCGGTAAAGAGAAAGACCCTTATACGTATTTATGTAAAACGTTATACGATGCAGTCGAGTATATTGCTCTTGGTACAGACTATCCAATAGCAACATTAGATCCTTTTAAAGAAATTTTTCATGCGATTACGAGACTAGACTTTACTGGTGATTATGAGTGGAATAGTCAAGAGCAGATAACACTCGCAGAAGCGTTGAAAGCGTATACAAAAGGCTCAGCATACAGCACATTCAGAGAAAAAGATTTGGGTACATTAGAAGTTGGAAAATTAGCAGATATTATTGTACTAGATAAAAACCTCTTTGAAGTAGAAAATAAAGAAATTCTTCAAACGAAAGTTTTGTTAACAATTATGGATGGTGAAGTTGTTTATAGTGAATCAGTCTACTATCCTACTATTTTAGTTAATTGATCATTTTACTGGGAAGATTTTTTTATCTTTATTCAGCAGAAAACTCCCACCTCTATAGGCGGTGAGATGAATACGATTTTGGTACCTTTTCAGTGGGTGTCCAAACACCTACTGAAATAGAGGAACTCAGTCTAAGAACGCCACGTCCTGTGGCAACGACTGAGTGACCAACATCTTGTTGGCCCAAAGCCTCCGGCGGATGTCACGGATTTTTTTAAGGAATGAATTGTGGTGGCACAATTCAAAATCCGGACGCAATTCCGCCAAGGCGTAATTGATTACTATTCGAGGAGTGAAAAAAATAAAACATCCAGTTAATTTGTCTAGATCGCTTTCTTTAACGTCTGTTGTTGTTACTGGGATGGCCTTTATGGCTTTAACTACAGTGTTTAGCACATACGGCATAGCCTCTAAAATATCTCATGGTATGGTCGCTGGATCGTATGTAATTGCATTAATTGTGATGATGTTTACGGCTCATAGTTATGGTCAAATGGCAAAAGCGTACCCCATTGCGGGATCTGCCTATACCTATGCGCAAAAAGCTATTAATTCTCATGTTGGTTTCTTAGTGGGATGGGCAATTTTAATGGATTATCTCTTGATCCCAATGGTTAACTTTTTACTATTTGGTATTTTCTTCTCAGCTGCTATACCTGAAGTTCCACAGTATGTTTGGATACTTACATTAGTAGTTCTTGTGACGTTTGTAAATGTTAGAGGTGTAAAGTTAAGCGCAAATATCAACATGATTGTAGTAGGCTTATCGGTATTATTTCTAATTGTCTTTTGCATCTTATCAGTTAAATCAATAGTAACTGGAACCGGGACTGGCATTTTATTTAACCTTGATCCCTTTATTAATACTGAGGAGTCATTTAAGTATATAGTTGCTGGTGCTGCACTATTATGTTTCTCTTTCCTCGGTTTTGATGCAGTTTCTACTTTTTCAGAAGAAGTAAAAAATCCGGAGAAAAACATACCGCGTGCAATATCTTTAGTAACAATAATTGGTGGATTATGTTTTGTAGTCGTATCTTATTTTGCACATAATGTTTGGCCAGATTATACGAGTTTTAAAGATGCTGATTCTGCTTCCTATGAAATTATTTTCCTAGTAGGCGGGAATGCCCTACAAGCAGCATTCCTAGCAAAAACTGCAGTGGTTGTATTTGGTTCCGCGTCCGCATCTCAAGCAAGTGCCGCACGTGTATTATACGCAATGGGAAGAGATGGACAATTACCTGAAAAATTTTTTGGAAAACTAAATAAAAGAACGAGAACCCCGGTTAACAACATTTTATTAATTGGTCTTTTATCATTATCTTCATTGTTTTTAAGTCTAACCATTGTCGCGTCTTTCATTAACTTTGGCGCCCTACTTGCATTTACTGCTGTGAATCTATCCGTTGTTTTTTTATATTACGGTAAGCGAAAAGAACGCTCCTTAAAGGGGATTATCTTCTATTTGATTTTTCCATTAATCGGAGCAGTACTTACAACTTGTTTGCTTTTCAACCTAGATGTTTATTCGATTGCTCTTGGTAGTGTTTGGTTAGGAATTGGTGTTATTTATTTATTATTTATGACAAAAGGTCTTAAGCATAAACCACCAGTGCTCAATACAGATCAAATTAATTAGTCGCAATTTAAAACATTAATGAAGCAGCTAAAAATATGTAAAGGGGATGGATGAATGACAGATAACACTACGCTCAAAAGGTCATTAGGTGTTTGGTCAATTGTTGCACTGGGATTAGGATATATGACGCCTACAGTGGTCTTTGATACGTTTGGAATTGTATCAAAATTAACAAATGGTGTAGTACCAATGGCGTATTTAGTCGCCTTGTTAGTGATGGTATTGACAGCGATTAGTTATGGAAAGATGGTACAGGTATTCCCGGCTGCTGGTTCAGCATATACATACACCCGGGAAACAATGGGGTCTCACCTAGGATTCCTCGTAGGATGGGCATCGTTATTAGATTATTTATTATTACCGTTAGTTAATGCATTAATTATTCGAATATATATGGAATCTCTGTTTCCGAATGTACCTGTTTGGATTTGGGTATTTACTTATGTCATTGTAGTTACTGCAATTAATGCTTATAGTATGGAATCAACATCCAGCTTAAACTTTATACTCGTTGTTTTCACGATTTGTTTAATAGGTATCTTCATAATACTTGCTTCTGTACAACTTTATCAAGGTATGGGAAATGGTACTTTATTCACGATTCATCCACTATCACATGAAAATGTGAAATTAATAGCAGTTTTAACTGGGGCAACAGTAGTAGCTTTCTCGTTTATCGGTTTCGACGCAATAACAATGTATACGGAAGAAGCAAAGGATACATCAACAGTTCCTAGAGCAATCCTTCTAACTGTTTTAATCGGTGGGGGTATTTTCTTTATTGCTTCTTATTTTACACAAGCATTATTCCCGGATGTTTCTGTGTTCGAAAATGTAGATGATACATTGCCGGAAATTGGTTTATATGTAGGAGGGAAGTTATTCCAACTGCTTTTCATTGCAGGAGCTTTCGCTGCTACTGTAGCTTCAGGACTTGCATCTCACGCAAGTGCATCTCGTTTGCTGTTTGTTATGGGCAGAAATGGTGTACTTCCTAAAAAAACTTTCGGATACTTACACCCTAAATTTAGAACGCCTGTTTTTACGATTGTTTTGACGGGAATCGTATCATTATTTGCAATAGGACCAAATTTAGAATTAATTGCTTCAGTCATTAACTTTGGGGCATTAATTGCATTCACATTCGTTAACCTTTCTGTTATTGTTCATTTCTATATTCGTCAGAAAAGGAGATCAGGCAGTGAAACCTTTAAGTACTTAATTATGCCTTCTTTCGGAGCATTAGCTACTGGAGTTCTTTGGTATCATTTACACGCTGATGCATTTATAGGTGGAATCGTTTGGCTTATAATCGGAATCATTTACATGCTGTTTATAACAAGATTCTTTAAAAAAGAACTTGGAAGCATGGACTCTATTGATGACTTGGAGTCATTAGATAAAGAGATTTTTAATGAAGATAAGATTAAAGTCTTGAATTAACTATTTAGAGGATGAGAATCTCTTAGATAATCTTCCTCTTTTTAATGACACAAGAAGTAAATAAAGGAGTGATTGCTTTGAAAGAAAAAATTCGACTGTATATAGAAGAAAATAAAGAAGAATTATTTAAAACAATTCAAGATGTCGTACGTATAAAAAGCGTTGTTGGTAATGAACAAGAGATGCAAGTATACATGAAAAAAAAATATGAAGAACTTAACTTGATTTTGCATGAGATTGAACCAAAATATGAGAAGGTTTCAGCTCATGAAGCGTTTATTGATTCAGGTATTCCGTTTGAAGACCGAAAAAATATTATTGGAATACATAAAGGTGTCTCCAATGGTAAGTCATTAACGATTCATGGGCATGTAGATGTTGTTTCTCCAGAACCATATTCAAACTGGACGATGGACCCATGGAGTGGAGATATTATTGGAAACAAGTTATACGGTCGAGGCTCTGCCGATATGAAAGCAGGACTTATTTCAAATTGGTTCGCATTGAAAACATTAATTGATTTAGGTTATCCAATTGCTGGAGATGTTCAGCTACATTCAGTAATAGAAGAAGAAGCTGGTGGTGGAGGCGGAGCTTTAGCATGTTTGGAGGAAGGCTTCGTAACAGATGGGTACATTTCGACAGAGCCACATAATTTGAATATGACAATAAGTCATGGTGGGATTATGTATTTCCGAGTGTACGTAAAGGGAAGAACAGCGCATGCTGGTTTAGCGCATGAAGGCATAAATGCTATTTCAAAAATGATGAAAATCCTTAGTGCGCTGGATGAATTAAGTGAATGGCGTGCTAAAAATGTTAAGTTTGATTTATTTGAAAAGGGGTCTGGACAGTCCGTTCACTTAAACTTAGGTGTACTAAAAGCTGGGGACTGGGTATCGACAGTTCCAGGGGAAGCGATCCTCGAAGGAAGAATTGGTTTTATCCCAGGGGAAACTCGCGAAGAAATTAAGCAACTAGTACAAGACACGATTATGAAATCTGTCTTAGGCGATGAGTGGATGGATAAAAATCCACCTGTTATAGAGTGGTTTGGATGGTCAACGGAGCCATGGTACCAAGATCCTGAGAACCCTTTTGTAAAGTTATTCATCGAAAATGCAGAAGATGTTATGGGACATAAAGTAATAATGGTTGGGAGAGCTGGAGGAAATGATGCACGATTTACTCAGTATTACGGAAAACAAGGATTGTGCTTTGGGCCAATTGGAGAAAATATGCATGGACCAGATGAATGTGTTCATTTAGATAGCGTAGTAGAAGTAGCTAATGTTTTGGCAAATTATATTATTAAGTGGAGCGAGAGTTAATCATCTTTAACTTTTGGGAATATCCATTTCAAACTAATATAGTATCTCTCGTAATGCTTCTAACTTGGGTAGCTGAATGATTAGGAATGTTATGGAAAAAGGGGGTTAATGCAATTACACTAAAAAAACTTTTAATCGGGATTAGTGTGGAAAATGATTTGATAAAACAAATCTCTCTTAACAATTAAATCGACGAAACAATTCCTGTATTCAAAATTAATTGAAAATTAAATAAATTCATTTTCGAGATGTAAGTAAATCACATTTTAGTAGTTGGCTAGCTTATTGTTTATTAATTGTGAGTGTATTGTTTAAAAACATTTAAAAGAGAGGATGTATTTTTATGAAAAGAAATTATTCTGTTGAAGAACTTAAAGTGTTAGACCAAAAGCATTTTCTACACCCTACTTCACCAGTAAAGACGGAAAATGGACCGGGATTTATTTTTACAGAAGGAAAAGGTGTTTATCTGTATGATATTACAGGTAAAAAAGTTATTGATGGTATGTCTTCACTTTGGAATGTGAATATCGGACATGGTAGAACAGAACTCGGTGAAGTAGCGAAAGAACAAATGGATAAATTAGCCTTCAGTTCTTGTTTTGCAACGTTTAGTAATGAGCCTGCTATTCTATTAGCAAAAAAGTTAGCAGAATTAGCACCTGGTGATTTAAATACTACATTTTTTACGTCCGGTGGTTCCGAATCCAATGATAGCGCCTATAAATTGGCTCGTCATTATTGGATATTAAAAGGGGAAACTTCTCGAAAAAAAATTATCTCAAGATCGAGATCTTATCACGGGGTGGCAATCGGTGCTACAAGTGCGACGGGTTTAAAAGGATTTCGTGATTTTACAAATTCGAATGCACCGGATTTTCTATTCGTAGATCATTTTTCCATACAGGCTTTACGTGATTTGATTGAAACTGTAGGTCCAGAAACAATAGCTGCTTTCATCACCGAGCCAGTACAAGGTGCAGGGGGCGTGCATGTTGCACCGGATAATTATTTCAAAGAAATTCGTGAAATTTGCAATGAGTACGGTATTTTGATGATAACTGATGAAGTTATCACAGGATTTGGTAGGACGGGTAAGTTCTTTGCGATGGAACATTTTAATGTGGTACCGGATATGATGTGCTTTGCAAAAGGTGTTACTAGTGGATATGCACAATTAGGTGGTGTAATGATCTCAGAGAAAATACACCAAGAATTTTCTGAGTTATCAGAAGGAACTATATTGCATGGATACACTTATAGTGGTCATCCAATGGCTTGTGCAGTTGGGTTGAAAAACATTGAAATTATAGAGAAAGATAATTTAGTAGCAAATGCAGAAATTCGTGGTCAAGAGCTATTAGCAGGGTTAAAAGTATTACAAGCGAAGTATCAATTTATTGTAGATGCAAGAGGTTTAGGTTTAATGGCAGGTATAGAAATCTCTTATGAAGGAAGGCTCCTCGCTCCGCAAATAGTGACAGAGGCAGCAAAGTTGGGATTAATATGTCGCTCTGTTGTACTAGATGCTCAAGATATTGTTGTATTTTCACCACCATTATCAATAAGCCAAAAGGAGTTAAGAGATTTATTAGATATTCTAGAAAAGGCGATTCAAGAAGTAGAGAATCAGGTATTGGCAAATAAGTTGTAATACGAAAGGTGAGGTAATTATAATGAGGAAAAATTTATTTATCAATGGGGATTGGGTGGAAGCAGCAGAGTATACAGAATTATGCTCTCCATATAGTAGCGAAGTCATTGCAGAAATACCGAAGGCAAATGTCGAGGAAGTAGAAGCAGCTTTAGTAGCTGCCGATGCTGCACGTAAAACGATGGCGAATATGCCTTTGTATAAGCGTGCGATTATTCTTGAAAAATTAGCTTCTTTATTAGAAGCACGTGCTGAAGAAGCAGCAGAGCTAATAGCACTAGAAGCAGCCAAGCCTATTTCAACCGCCAAAGCTGAAGTTCAGCGTACAATTCAAACGTATAAATTTGCTGCTGAAGAAGCAAAGCGAATACACGGAGAAACAATTCCTGTGGATGCTGCCCCCGGTGGAGACGGGCGCATTGCCTATACGGTTCGTGAACCATTAGGTATCGTGGCAGCTATTACACCTTTTAATTTCCCAATGAATCTAGTAGCTCATAAAGTAGGGCCAGCAATAGCATCAGGTAACACGGTTGTATTAAAACCTGCAAGTCAAACACCATTAACTTCCTATTTTATTGGTGAATTATTAGAAGAGGCAGGATTACCGAAGGGTGCGTTAAATATCGTTACTGGTGCAGGTTCTTTAATTGGTAACAAATTAGTCACGGATAATCGCGTGAAAAAGATTTCTTTTACAGGTAGCCCCGCTGTAGGTATTGGCATACGCAATCAAGCAGGTCTTAAGAAAGTAACGCTTGAATTGGGTTCTAATGCGGCTGTTATTATCGATGAAAATGTTGATATTGATAAATTAATTCCACGTGTCGTTTCCGGTGCATTTGCATTCCAAGGGCAGGTATGTATTTCAGTTCAACGAATCTATGTTCACGAAAAAATGTATGATTTGTTTGTAGATAAATTTGTAACAGCTACAAAAGAGTTGAAACTTGGTGATCCCCTAGATCCTACAACGGATGTTTCAGCCTTAATTAGTCCACAAGATGTAAAACGAACATTAAGTTGGATTGAAGAAGCAAAGGGGCAAGGGGCAATTATTGCAACTGGTGGAGAATCTGAAGGGAATATCTTACAACCTACCGTACTATTAAATGTAAAACCGGAGCAGAAGGTTTCCTGTCAGGAGGTATTCGCACCAATCGTATCTATTATGAAGTTTTCATCTATTCAAGAGGCATTTGAACAAGTAAATGACTCCAAATATGGTTTGCAAGCTGGTGTTTATTCAAATAATATCCATGTTGCTTTACAGGCAACGCAAAAACTCCATGTAGGTGGTGTCATTATAAATGATATTCCTACATTCCGTTTAGATCATCTACCATATGGTGGCGTAAAGGAAAGTGGTATGGGAAGAGAAGGGCTGAAGTATGCAATTGAGGAAATGACAGAAATGAAACTTGTAGTTATAAACCAAAACTAATAAAAAAATAGGTAGGAGGAAATATAATGATAATTGGTGTACCTAAAGAAATAAAAAATAATGAAAATCGAGTAGGAATTACTCCAGCAGGTGTTGTGGCTTACAAAAAAGGTGGTCATGAAGTAATAATTGAATCGAGTGCAGGGCTAGGTAGTGGATTTACAGACCAAGATTATTTAGATGTAGGCGCTCAAATTACTAAATCGACTAAGGAAGCTTGGGATGTTGATATGGTGATTAAAGTGAAGGAGCCGATTCAGGAGGAGTACAAATATTTTAAAGAGAATCTAATTCTCTACACATACCTACATTTAGCTCCAGAGCCAGAATTAACGAAAGCTTTGCTTGAAAGTAAAGTTACTGGAATTGCTTATGAAACAATTCAATTAGATTCAGGTGCCTTACCGTTATTAACGCCAATGAGTGAAGTTGCAGGCCGAATGTCTGTACAAATTGGTGCACAGTTTTTAGAAAATTCCAAAGGAGGAAAAGGGGTTCTCTTAGGTGGTATACCTGGTGTTGCACCTGGAAATGTAGTGATTATAGGTGCTGGAGTTGTCGGGACGAATGCTGCGAAAATGGCAGTAGGATTAGGTGCAAACGTAACAATTTTAGACGTTAATATTACACGCTTAAGTCAAATAGATGATATGTTCCAAGGACGTGTTCGTACACTTGCATCAAATACCTACAATATCGCTGAAGCAGTGAAAACAGCAGATTTGTTAATTGGTGCTGTGCTAATTCCAGGTTCACGTGCACCACAATTAGTTTCAAAAGAAATGATTCAAACGATGCAAAAGGGGTCTGTTGTAGTGGATGTAGCGGTAGATCAAGGGGGTTCTATTGAAACAATTGATCGAATTACTACTCATAGTAATCCTACTTATGAAGTATACGGGGTTGTGCATTACGCAGTTGCGAATATGCCAGGTGCTTGCGCGCGTACCTCAACAATGGGCTTGTCAAATGTAACTGTTCCATACGGTTTGCAAATAGCTAATAAAGGCTATCGCCAAGCTGCTTTAGATAATCCTGTTTTAGCGAAGGGGATAAACGTAGTAAATGGAAAAATAGTATATAAAGCGGTAGCTGATGCACATGGATTACCATATACGGATCTACAAGTAGAATTAGCAGCAGATTCAACTTCGGCGTTAGCAGTTAAATAGAATAAGAGAAATAATGTTATTTGATATGAACAGAAGGTGAAAATTGGTAGGGAACGTACGTAATCTACCAAGCTTTCACCTTCTTTTCTATTTTTAAATTTCGATAATTTTCAAAACACATGAAAGAGCTAGATTATGCGTAAGACCGTAATCAAATAACGAATATAAACAACCAGGCACCTCCGGTACGATAGACGTAACAATTAAAGGAGGTGCTTTTTAATTATTATTTTCTTTATCATTTGCTTTGGATATGGGGCAAGTGCATTAACCTTTGCAGCTGTACGTCAATCTTTTAAACTTGAAGAATCAGGAATTGTTTCAGGGATTGCGAATACGGGTGGCTTTCTAAGTGCTGTATTGCTACCCATCATTTTTGGCTATATATTGGATCATTTTCAATCAACTTCAGGAAATCTATTTGATGGATATTACTATGGTTTCATCACGCCGGTTATCTTCTCCATCGTTGGTTTGATTGGCGTGATTTTATTTAAGGAAAAACGTCAGAGCTTTAATAAGAATAATAAACAGGGGTAAAGAGCATGAAGCAAAGCAACCATTCTTTTGCTCTTGTTTTTTATTCCTTTATCAACCTGATTTATAGGGTAGAGGCTTATCACCAAAGTTGTGGATGACATTTTTTAAAATATATGCCCTGTATTACTTGCTCTTCGTTCCGGCTGGGCGCCCCCAGGAATCTTTCTCTGTGCGAAAGCGTAGCGACAGCAACAACGAATGTTTTCTGTAGCGTTAGCTACAAAGCGCCCAGTCGGAAGAGCCAAAAAAGGAGTTTGTCTCAGACGCAAGAGACAACTCTTTTCTTAGTATTGAAAAACAAAATGATCAAGGTAATCTTTGTGAATGTTTTCGTGTCGAGCCCCAAAATAGAATCACTAAAGCTCCTTTCGTTCGTTTTATAGGAATACTTTGAAGATTTATCGAAACAAAATCGATCTTTATCGAAACTATTTGAGCTTTTATCGAAACAAAATCTCATTTTATCGAAACTATTTGGGCTTTTATCAAAAACAAGCTCTTTCTATCAAAGAAATCAACCACACGTTTTGATGAAGAGCCAGGGTATATAAAAACAGTAAGATATTAGGTATAATTATTATTTAAGAAAAGAAAAATTGTGATTAGATTAAATCTAGTATAGAAGGGGGAGAAAACTTAAATTGACAAATAATAATAAAACGGTTATTCGTTCTATGGATATATTAAATTTATTTATCGATCATACTGAACTGTCATTTCAAGAAGTAATTGAGCTATCAGGAATTCCTAAAACCTCTGCTTTCCGCATGTTGAAATCTTTTGAGGAAATGAAATTTTTAGAGAAGGGAACTGATTCAAAATATAGGTTAGGTGTTCTCTTCCTTAAATTTGGACATCTAGTATCTATGCGCCTAGATGTGCGGAAAATTGCAGAACCAATTATGAATGAGTTACATAATGATGTAAAAGAAGCGATAAATTTAATCGTTCGTGATGGTGACGATGCTGTTTATATCGAGAAAATAGATACGAAGCAAAAAGTTCGACTCTACACAGCTATTGGTAGAAAAAGTCCTCTTTATGCAGGAGCATGCCCTCGTGCTGTATTATCCTTTTTACCGGATACAGACATAAAGGAATATCTCGAATCGGTAGAACTTAAATCATTTGCAATGGGGACGATCACGGGAAAGGAAAGGCTTTTTGAAACGATTGTGCAGGCTAGAGAACTTGGTTATACAATCAGCCATTCAGAATTAGAAAATTATACATCTGCTGTTGCAGCACCGATTTACGATCATAAAGGGGAAGTCGTTGCGGCAATGAGTATTGCGGGACTAGAAACCAATTATCAAGGGGAAAACGTTGAAATTTTCGTCGATAAACTTAAAAAGGCTACCGCACAAATTTCTAAACAATTAGGGTATGAACAGCTTTAAAAAATGGGTAGTCTCAAAAGTTATTTGAGATTACCCATTTTGTGTTGGAGTTGCTGATTTTTAGAAAATATTATTATCTAAATATGCTATAACCTTTTTAAACGGAGCCCAAATGCTAATTCATTTCGTTTTCTTTCTTGATGAATTAATGCCAATTGAGCTTCTTCAAGAGTGACCTCTTTAAAATAGATTCGACCATTTGTTTGCATTTGTGCTAATGATGGTAAATCGGCAGCAATCACTTGAGCTATTTTAGGATATCCACCAGTTGTTTGACGATCTGCCATTAAAATAATTGGTTGCCCATTGGAGGGCACTTGAATCGTTCCGAATGTAACTCCTTCCGATAATAATTCAAATGGCTCTTTTAATTGAATAGCTTCTCCTTCTAATCGATAGCCCATTCGATCTGCGTGTGTTGTGATGGTGTAAGGTGTTGAAAGAAATTTTTTTAAACTCTCCTCATCGAAATGCTCATATTCAGAGCCTCTTATAAAGCGGATTGTTTGTGTTTTTTTTAATGAAACAAAGGATGTGTAATCAGCGGACCAAGGAAGGTACGTTGGTTCTTTTTTTAATTGTTCAAAAAGAGCCTCTCCTAACTCTGATCGTCTAACTAATTCAAAGACATCATTCTTCAGTAATTTTCTTCCTTGAAATCCTCCAATTCCAGCACGTATGTAGGTGCTTTTACTGTTCATCACTTCGGGCACTTGAATTCCGCCACTAATTGATACGTAAGCTCGGCAACCACTAATCGCAGTATTAAATTTCAAAACAGATCCTTTTTGAATTAAAAGTGGTCGCCACATTGGTGCTTCTTTGCCGTCTATTGTAGGTTGCAAATTACCACCTGTAATAGCGATCAGTTCATCCGTTTCGAATAAAAGGGATGTTCCATAAAGTGTCACCTCAAGAGCGCCTTCTCCTTCCGAATTACCAACAAGTAAATTCGCAATTCGTAAGGAATTTGAATCCATTGCTCCTCCGACGATAATACCAAACTTTTGTAGCCTATATCTTCCTAGGTCTTGAATGGTTGCCAGCATACCTGGCTGTAATACTTTTATGCCCATGTTTTCATCTCCCAGTCGCTCTTATATTCTTCCAACGAAATTGGTACAAACTGAATTCGATCACCAGGTTGTAATAAGGTTGGAGGAGATTGTTCAGGTAGAAACAAACGAGAAGGTGTTCGTCCGATAATTTGCCATCCCCCTGGAGTTTCTAATGGATAAATACCTGTTTGATTTCCCGCAATTCCAACAGACCCCGGAGTAATCGATAACCGTGGAGTTTCTTTACGAGGTGTTGCTATCCGTTTGTCCATTCCTCCCATAAACGGAAAACCTGGAGCAAAGCCTATCATGTAAACAAGATATTCCACAGAAGAATGAATGTTAATCACTTCATTAGGTGTTAAACCATGATAAGAGGCTACAAATTCTAAATCTGGTCCCATTTCACCACCATATACTACAGGGATTTTTACGACACGTGCCTTCGTTGTTTCAACTATGTGAGATTGATTCATTAAAGAAAGAATTGTTGCTTTCACCTTTTCGTAAGGCATTTCGCCTTCTTTTCCTATATTTGAAAAGTATACTTCAATCGGATTGTAATAAACCGTCACATTATTATAGGCAGGTACAACTTCGATGAATCCTTTAAATGGATTTCTCTCTAATAAGTTCAATATATTTTTAACTTTGTTGTGATTTGCCTCACTGATTCCTTCACCTACATGTATAACTAGTGCAGAATCACTCAAAGGTCTTATCTGTACATTCTCTTTTAAATTCATCATAAAAACCATCTCCTGAAGTTTCGTAATTCGGTATGTAAGTTTTAAATAACGGATTATTAATATTATATTTAAACAATAAACGAAAACAAGTTTAATTTAAATGAAAATTTCAAAAAAAAAATTCTTTCTCAAAATTTTAAATTTATACTTTTCAGTAATAATAAAATATGATAAGATTTTTTTAAATTTCAAAACTTAAGTTCCGAATATCGGTACAGAATGTTTGTAAACGTATTCAGTGTAACTATTTTAGTGGGAAGAAAATGGGGGAAGAAGATGTTTCGAGTTGATTTAAACTGTGATTTAGGGGAAAGTTTTGGTCGTTATCGACTTGGAGAGCAAGAAGAAATCTTAAAATATGTAACTTCTGCTAATATTGCTTGTGGATTCCATGCTGGAGATCCAACAGTCATGCGAGAGACAGTTAAGCTAGCCATCGCTAATGGTGTGAAAATCGGGGCACATCCAGGATTACCGGATTTAAATGGCTTTGGACGACGTGAGATGAACATCACACCACAGGAAGCCTATGATATGGTCATTTATCAAGTTGGAGCATTGCAAGGTTTTCTAACGACTTACAATGAAACGATGCAGCATGTTAAACCACATGGAGCACTTTATAATATGGCTGCTAAAAATCCAGCGATTGCTGAGGCAATCGCACAAGCCATTTATGATATTTCACCTTCACTTGTGTTATTCGGTCTCTCAGGTAGTGAATTAACAAAAGCCGGAGAAAAAGTAGGGCTTCAAACAGCCCATGAAGTGTTTGCAGATCGTACCTATCAGAAGGATGGTTCTTTAACATCTCGTAAACAACCTGATGCATTGATTACCGATAAAGAACAAGCTGTGAATCAAGTTGTGAGAATGGTGAAAGAGGGAATTGTGCTGTCACAACAGAAAATCGATGTCCCATTACAGGCAAATACTATTTGTATTCATGGGGATGGGGAACATGCTGTAGAATTTGCAGAATATATTCATTCAAGATTAGCAGATCATCAAATATCAGTACGTGCAATCAAGGAGGGGTAAGCCAATGGTAGCAAAAAAATCGGAAGTTAGTGAAGCGGGAATCGAGCAAGAGAAAAAAGGTAAATTTGTTAAGAAAACAGCAAGTAAAAGTGTGTTAATAGGAGCTGCCTTTTTAATGGCTACCTCATCTATTGGACCAGGTTTTTTAACACAAACGACAGTATTTACACAGCAATTAGCGGCTAGCTTTGGATTTGTAATTTTAATCTCATTAATTCTAGATATTGTCGCACAGGTAAACGTTTGGCGAATCATTGCTGTTTCTGGCTTGCGTGGGCAAGAAATTGCCAATAAGGTGTTACCTGGATTAGGTGTTATCCTTGCAATTATGATTGTTACAGGTGGTTTAGCATTTAATATTGGGAACGTTGCTGGAGCTGGATTAGGGTTAAATGCAATGCTTGGCGTAAATCCAATTATGGGTGCCATTGTAAGTGCACTTTTTGCTATTTTTATATTTATCTATAAAGAAGCAGGAAAGGCAATGGACAAGGTTGCGCAAATTGCTGGCGGTGTCATGATTCTCCTCATGCTATTCGTTGCTTTTAAAACTTCACCACCTGTAGGAGATGCGATTGTAAACACCGTTTGGCCTAAAGAAATTAGCTGGTTTGCGATTGTAACTTTGGTTGGTGGATCAGTTGGGGGTTACATTACTTTTGCTGGTGGTCACCGCCTTTTGGACGCTGGCATCAAAGGACAAGAATCCTTGCCAGAAGTAACAAAAAGCTCTGTGACAGGGATATTGATTACTGGCGTAATGCGTATTGCTTTATTTTTAGCTGTTCTTGGTGTTGTTTCAAAAGGTTTAGTTATTGATCCTGCCAATCCACCTGCATCTGTATTCCAATTAGCTGCGGGTAATATCGGTTATCGTATGTTTGGTATGATTATGTGGGCTGCAGCGATTACTTCTGTTGTAGGTGCAGCTTATACATCCGTTTCATTTATTCGTTCATTCCACCCTAACATTGAAAAATATCATAATTGGGTGATTATAGCATTTATCGTCATTTCAACAACAACTTTTGCCTTGGTTGGAAAGCCTGTTAATGTGTTAATTTTGGTAGGTGCATTAAATGCACTAGTTTTACCATTATCACTTGGTATTATATTAGTTGCTGCACACAAAAAAGAAATTGTTGGTACATATAGGCATCCACGTTGGTTAACTGTCACTGGAGCAATGGTAGTTGTTCTTATGGGATATCTCAGCATTGTTACATTATTTGAAGAAATTCCAAAAGTTCTTAGTTAATCTAACAACCAAACAACCATCCATGAGCATCTTTTCATGGATGGTTAATTTATCTTTATTCAGCAGAAGACTCCCACCTCTATAGTTGGTGAGATGAATGCGATTTTTGTACCTTTTCAGTGGGTATCCAAACACCTACTGAATAAAAATAAAAGCCTCCGGCGGATGTCACGGATTTTCAAAGGAATGAATTGTGCTGGCACAATTCAAAATCCGGACGCAATTACGCCAAGGCATAATTGATAAGGAGTGAATTGATGATGACAACATATAGTGCTTTAGAGCCGAATGAAATCCGAAAACTAATTCGCAATCAAGAAATTTCTGGACCAACTTCTGGCATGTCGATTGGGTTTACCCAAGCAAATTTAGTGATTTTGAAGAAGGAGCATGCCTTTGACTTTCTACTATTTTGTCAGCGAAATCCAAAGCCATGTCCATTATTAGACGTGACAGAACCTGGATCATTTATACCTTCAAAAATTGCAAAAAATGCAGATATTCGCAAGGACATTCCGAAATATCGTATTTATCGGGATGGTATTTTAACTGAAGAAGTATTAGATATTACAGATTATTGGGAGGAGGATATGGTAGGTTTTTTAATAGGGTGTAGCTTTACATTTGAAACATCTCTTCTTGAAGCTGGTATTCCAATAAGACATATTCAAGAGAATGGTAATGTGCCAATGTATAAAACAAATATCGCGTGTGAGAAAGCAGGTGTGTTTGAAGGACCAACTGTTGTCAGTATGCGCCCTATGACTCCAGAGGATGCCATTCGTGCAATCCAAATTACTTCGCGCTTTCCAAATGTACACGGTGCACCAATTCATATTGGTAGTCCAGAACAGATAGGTATTACGGATATTTCAAAACCAGATTTCGGTGATGCCGTGTCCATTAAGTCAGGGGAAGTACCAGTATTTTGGGCTTGTGGCGTAACACCTCAGGCAGTAGCAATGGAAAGTAAACCTTCTATTATAATTACCCATGCACCGGGTCATATGCTAATCACTGATATAAAGGAAACAAGTTTGAGCATACTTTAAGGAATGATCGAGGACGTCTATTTATAGTAAGCGTCAAGGGGATGGGACAAAACCAATTTCTGAAATCTAAAAAGCTGGTGAAGTTTTACGACGAGTAAAATTCCATCAGCTTTGATTTTTTTTATAAGGCTCTGTTAAATAATATTGTTGATTTTTAATATTTACAAAGGACTTCAGTATTTAGAAGTCCTTTGTACTCAATAAATTACATTCCTAAAACGGTAATGAACTTAGTTGAGACACTTTTTTCATTTATCCACGAATGAAATTCGGTAATCATCGAGATAAGCTGCTTCAAGTTTGTATCATAGTTTTTCAAAAATTCTTCCTCGGAATTGAGGAACAGAAACCCTATAACATCCTTCAGTGAATGTGGATTAGGATTATCAGATAGATATTGTTTCATTTTTTCTAATTCCCAAATAATTAACTTCCAAGTTTCTATATCTATTTCATTGGCATCATAATAATCGAATTTCTTATAGCACTTTTCGAAGGCAGGCATAATATAGCCAAAGTTTTCTTCTGTAAAGAAAATTGAAGATGTATTCCAACATTTTACTTTATACTTATCAGGAAGAATCTCTATATAACAATTGTCTTCCAAGGTACTTAAATCATAAGTTATTTCAATCATTTTATCACCCCTTTAAACAGTAAATCTCAATAATCTGAGCTTTTTATAAGTTGCATCTGTTGAGAATAGGCAACTATCAATCACCCTTTTTGCTTACAGAAATAGAATCATTACGGAATCTGATTACATCTAGGAATTGAAACCAACTCAAATAATGGTTGAGGTATTTTGTTGCCACACCATTAAAACGGTTCATCCAGCCTTTCAGACGGCTATGATAGTTATTGGCATTTTGGAAATGGTAAAGTCCTTTTACTCGTTCCTTTCCATCCGATTTGGAGGGATAATGCTCTAACCCTTTATCTTTTGCATAGGTTTTGAAAGCCCGCTAAGTATCTGTACAAAGGGTATTCGATTAGGATAACTTGGCACTTTTGTCCTTTTTTATATAACCATTATAGAACGAAGGTTCGTTTTATTCAAATATCAACATAAACGAAAATGAGGATTGATTTCTTTAGTGGATGGCTAAAATAACAAAAAAGTGGATGGTACATTACAATTGAAATAATATTAATATATAATTTTTTATCAGGAGTAACACTGTTATAAGAAGAAAATGCAAGTTTTAAGGAACTAATGAGGTGTATATATATGGATTGGAAACCTGATAGAAAAGCGAAAAAGGCGATCTATAAACAACTCGCAGAATATATTGAAAAGGGCATTGCAGATGGTACATTTCCACCTGATAAACCATTACCATCAGAGAGATATTTAGCGAGTGCTTTAAATTTAAATAGAAGTACTGTCGTTCATGCATATGACGAATTAGAATCGATGGGGCTAATTGAAAGGACTAGAGGAAGCGGTACTACCATTAGTAAAGATATATGGGGTATAACAAAAAAGCGGATTCCTAGTTGGAATAGGTATATTGAGGCGGGTTCTTTTCTGCCGAGTCAACCTGTCACGCAAAAAATAAGAAAAGAAGCTGTTGAACATAAAATAATAAATTTAGCTTCCGGTGAATTGTCAGAAGAGCTTTTCCCAAAAAAAATTTTAAGCGAGATAACGTCAACACGTTCTTTTATTGGAAGCCTTGGATACGATCATCCACAGGGGAATGAAATCCTTAGAACTACTATTGCAAAACACGTGAAAAAAAGTCGAGGGATCGAAACTAATCCTTCTTCAATACTTATAACATCAGGAGCGCAACAAGCATTACATTTAATTGTGCAATGTTTGTTAAAGCCTGGAGATGCAATAGCAATAGAAGATCCTTCCTACAATTATAATCTTCCAATTTTCAAATCAGTAGGTATACAAATACATTATCTACCTGTCGATAAGGATGGAATAAACCCAGAAGATTTGGAGTTATTATATAAAAAACACCGAATCAAAATGATTTTTTTAAATCCATATTTTCAAAATCCAACGGGCTCCTTATTGAATAAAAAGAAAAAAGAAGCGATTTTAGACATATCCTCAAAGCTTGGAATTCCAGTAGTAGAAGATGATCCTTATAGTTTAACAGCTTTTTCAGGAGATAAAATCTCTACCCTAAAATCAATGGATAGGAATGGCAACGTATTATACATTAGTTCTTTGTCCAAAATTGTTGCCTCAGGATTAAGAATAGGGTGGATTATTGGCCCAACATCGGTGATTGAAAGGTTATCCGATGCGAAACAACAAATCGACTTCGGTCATTCTAGCTATACACAATGGGTAGCGAATGATTTTTTAGAATCAGAAAATTTTCAAATTCATATAAAAAGTTTAATTAAGGAATTAGAGAAAAGGAGAGATAAAATTATAGAAAGCCTCGATACTTATTTAAAAAATCAGGTGGAATATTCTATTCCTCAAGGTGGTATTCATATATGGTGCAAAATACTTAAAAATTATAATGAAACCCAATTGCTTGAAGAATCCATTAAAAGAGGCGTCATTTATGTTCCTGGTTCTACACTGGGATCCAAAGATGGTTTTGTTCGTTTTACTTTCGCGAAGGAAGATGAAGATTCAATCGATGAAGGAATCAAAAGGTTTGCAGAAGTCCTTAATAGTATATAGACAATTTGATGACTAAAAATGTGTTAGATTGGATGGCTAAAATATTTACAGGTGTGTTTGTTTGGAAAAAATAGGTTTATTATTGAGCGGTAAAAGGATTTTTTGTTACCTATTTGCTAATATATTTTCATTTTAACTGATTGTAGCGTAGGGCTACTCGACTCCCGTAGGAAAGCGAGTAGCCCGTAGCGGAAATCAGTCTCTTCGGGTGTATAAAAATGGCAAATCAACACACCAGATATTTTTATCCCTACGGTAAATGGATGGTCAAAAAAACATCGAATTGGATGGTTATAAAAAATAGTAATCCCTTATCATGAAGAGGTGGATGTTAAAGCATCGATATAGCTTAATTACTAATTATTCTTTATGAAACAATGTGCAATTAAGATAATAATATAGTAATTGCTACTAAAATGTTTAAATTATTGAAAGAGTTGATATGATATGACAACAGGTATGATTATTACGCTAGTGATTGGATCTATTCTTAAATTGATAATGAGCCCTCCCAGTATAGCTGTGGGATGGGGGGTAAGTAAATTTGAACTTCATAAAAAACTTGATTCAAAAGATGTTACGGTAACATTTAATGGAAATAATTTAGATGAGGAAGAAAAAAATAGATTTACAGACTATTTTAATAAAGCTTCCTTTTTGAAAAAACATTATATATTTCCAGGTAATGAAAAATTATTTTTACAACCAGAGACTAATGTTACCCCATTTATCATGAACGTAAAAAGAGGCAAAAAAGATGTTAATTTCTTTGTTTTTAGTTACGACAATCATGTTGATGTAGTCAAGAAGTACAAGGAGAAGGTTGTTTCATATAGTATTAGTTCTGAACATCTACAAAATTTCGCAGCTTTAACTACAAATGCAAATCATTAAAAAATTAGGGATTCGGTCACTGACGTAGAATCCCTTTTTAATACCCTGAACATTACGTCGAAATTATCTTCCACTTCAATTGAATGGAGGATTTTTTTATTACAAAAAAGTCGGGATTATATTACTACTCATCTTAGCACTTAATACTTGATGAAAAACTTCCTTAAACTTCTTTTAGCAAATGTTCGTAAAAAAGTTCTAAGAGGATGTTAGTCTAAAACCTTCGCATCCATGCGATAACGGCAATCTGACCTGCATTTTTAAAATCCTCCGACCTAAGGCAAACCGAATAAACCGAAATTGTGTCGTCCCTCATGCAAGCCAAGGCAAGAGTTTAAGGTCCAGCTACCGAAGTGATAGGCAGATGAAGTTTGATTTGAAATGGTAAATTTATTTATAATTGGAATAAAATTTAGTCTGGAACGTATTAAAGTAAAGGGAGGCTTCCTAAAATGATATTAATCATTTTTATCGTTGTAGCACTTGCAATTGTTACGTTTTCTTTAAGCCTAACTACAAGGAAAAAGAAAAAAAGAATAATAACGGGAATCGTTTTGTTGTTATCGGTTTTGACGTATCCACTTACTTTACCTTTGTTACACGAAACGAAGGTGATTCATGGTTTAGAAGGAACCGCTTCTTTAATTGTTTTTCATCTTCTTATATTGTTAGGTGGAATGATCGTAATCATTGCAGGTATTTTCACAAAAACGGAACCAAATGAAAGCATTGAATAATACTTCTATATCAACAAATTAGGGTTTTATTTCTTTGTTAAGAGCTGTAGATGAATGCGGATTTAAGCTTCTTCTCAGCGGGTGTTTAAACACTCGCTGAAATAGAGGAATCTCAGGCTAAGAACTTAACATCGTACTGTTATTGTTGTTGTTGCCGCTTCGCTTTCGCATGTAAGACATTTGTTGGCCTAAAGCCCATGGGGAATAGAAGCAGAAATAGAAGTAAAACACTAATTTTTGGGATAATTTTCGATTCATTATTCATCTTCCTAAAGTTGGTAGTATAATTGTAGAATCATACATTCATAAAGGAGAGAAATTGATGACAGCTCAACAACAGGCAGCAATGCAATCCATGATCGACTGGCTAGCAGATGAACACGAACTTGGGCAAGAGCCCAAGAAAATAGAAATTGCAGCAGAATTTGATTTATATGATATCCACTACTATATATTCAAGTATAAAAAAACTATTCTAGGAAAATGGCTCCTTGGCGTATGCGGAGGCTATGAGGATCCGTCTGACACTGAGCATTGCGGCCATGTATTCAGCGAGATGCAACCTTATGACCCTGCGACTGCAGAGCAAGAAGCTGTAAAGATGGTAGAATTAATCCGAGAATACTGGATGCAGCAGGCTGCAGCATATGAAGCTGCTCAATCCATGGAGGATGAGACGGAAACGCAAGATAATGGTTCTGGTATTTTTAACGGGTTTGTTCTGCTTAACTCTGCAGAATGTGATATTGATCAGATAAAGACCAACCTTTTGAATGATTGGAACATCACTTGCTCGTCAGTAGATGATGAGGAAAACGCCGAAGAAACAGAGGAAGGAACCTTGGTCTTTGAAGTAGACGACTGCATGTTAGCGGTTAGCTTTGTCGAAGCTCCCGTACCAGATGGTGAGGCTGAATATTATGCACAGGGAAATTACATGTGGAAGGAAGCCGTGGAGGTTACTCAAACGCATGTAGCTCAAATCATCCTAGCTGCATTTACCCGCTCCAGCTCCCCACTGGACAGTGGCAGGTTATACACTAAGCTGGCGGCAAGTTGTTTAAAGCTTCCTAACGCAATAGGGATCTATACATCTGGCACCGTATTCCAGCCTGAACTTTTTCAGGATATGGCTGAAGTCATGAAAAATGACGACATGTTTCCTTTACTGAATCTTGTTTATTTCGGCCTGGTCGGAACGGAAAAAGGGGTAGATGGATATACTTATGGGTTAAAAGCCTTTGGCAAGGATGAAATTGAAATTTTGGATAGTCAAGCAACTCCTGCCGAACTGCGTGATTTTTTGATTACGATTTCCGGATATATTGTAGAAGAGAATGTCACTTTAAGGGATGGAGAAACGATTGGCTTCTCAGCAGAGCAAAAGCTACCGATTTCCCGTTCCGAGGCAGTTTATGTCGATGGGGATACTCTCAAAATCAAATACTAGTTTCATGACCAAAAGACACCGTAGCAGGTGTCTTTTTTGCTTCATAATCCCATTTCCAATTGTAAGTGAGGGGAGGGATACCATCTTTTTAACCTTTAAGATGTTAGCTTCATACAATGTTGAAATGTAGATACCTTTTACAATACAGCCTTTGGTCGTTCCGGATGTTGTGCTTATTTAAGCATCTTGTTCGCGTATGATTCATTTATTAAAATATTTTTATGTTGTATAGCAAGGTTAACTAACTTAAATTCAGCTTTGCGTATATCACCTTTGATGCTGTTTAGCTCGTTCCAAGCCAAATCATACAAAGATTTATCAATGATGCCATTCAAATAAGCTTCTTCTAATTCATCAGCATCTTTCTCAATCAACTCTCCTGATGGTAACAAAATAAGATCTAAAAATAGATCATCCATATAAGGAACATTATCTTCTATTGCGTTTCTATGGCAAATATCGATATACCATTGAATTATTTCTCCGTTAGCATTAAACATAGTTGTTACAGAATGGTTTTTTTCGAGGGGAAATTGTTGTAACCATATATAACCGTTATCAACAATACATAGTTTTTTCTCTCCATAATTCACGAATAAAGGTTCAGTAACTAGGACTGTTTTCAATAAAGTTATAAAACCCTTGAATTCTCTAGTGTCAAGGTATGACTGACTATACTTTCTTTCGATAACCCGCGACCATTCCGAACGGTCACCGAACTTTCTTTTAAGCATACTGAACCTCCAAACTCATTTTAAATAATGGGGATACAAATCTTTATGCTGCCATATCCAGTTTTTCATCTCAAGGATCATTTCTTCATAGCTCGGTACGGTAAATGAAAAATCTTTTCTTGTGTTGACTAGTGTTTTATCAATGTTTACGGGGGGATATGGCTGGATCGTTACTTTATTTTCCTTGAAATGCGTATTGAATAATTGCAGTAACTCAAATTTTGAAATACTGCTATTGTTGACGAGGTGGTAGAGGCCTGTTGTACCTTCAAGTGCTGCACGTTCAATTGCTTTTGCTAATGTTAGGGTCGTAACTCCGGTCCATATTGCACCCGTATAGCCGCGAATAGTATTATGTTGTTTCATAAACCAATTAAAAAGGCCAATACCATCCTCCTTCAAATCAGGACCGATGATAGAATTACGAAACGTTAGATGTTGAGTGCTTTCAATTTCTCCTAGCCCCTTCGTACGGTCGTAAAAGGTTTCCCCATCACGAAGGCTTTTTTCATGATAGGGAGCGGCTTTTCCTGAGAATACACAATCTGTACTTAAATGAATAAGCTTAGTGTTACTGTTTGTTAATAAAGATTCAATGGCATGAGGCAAATAACTATTGAGATATACACTTTTCTCGCGGTCTGTTTCACAGGCGTCATTTAATACACCGATACAATTGACCGCAACATCATAGTCGTGATCTAAAACTAGTGCTTTTAAAAAATTTGTATCTGTAATATCTCCCGTAATATTATTTCCGCAAGAAAAGGCTGATCGCGAATAGGTTGTTACGTCATGCCCTTGGGCGTACAAATAGAGTGAAATCGTGTGGCCAGCCATTCCAGTAGCTCCAAGTACTAAAAATTTCAAGGTTTTCCTCCCATCCAATTTTGTAATTCTTCTTGAATGAGCGGAAGCTTTAATAATTTTTCTTTTATTTCAGCGACGGATAGTATTTTCGTATTAGTAGAGTTGTATTCGTCGGTTAACGTAATTTTAGGAGAGCCCTCATCAAGATATTTTCCATAATTTAAATCACGGTTATCTGCAGGGATTCTATAAAAATTCCCCATATCAATGGCCTTCGCAGCTTCTTCCTTTGTTAATAACACTTCGTAAATCTTTTCGCCATGCCGTGTTCCGATAGTTTGTATTTTATTTTGAGCTTGAAAAATTTCTAGTAATGCCTGTGCTAAATCCTCAATATAAGCAGCTGGTGATTTTTGCACCATAATGTCCCCGTTGTCAGCGTGTGAGAAGGCGTATAAAACTAATTCTACTGCCTCATCAAGGCTCATCATAAAGCGTGTCATTTTAGGATCGGTAATCGTTAAGGGCTTGCCAGCTTTAATTTGTTCGATAAATAAAGGAATAACAGAGCCCCTTGAAGCCATGACATTTCCGTATCGTGTTCCACAAATCAATGTTTTATCTGGATGAACCATTCTAGACTTAGCAATAAACGTTTTTTCCATCATAGCCTTCGAAATTCCCATTGCGTTTACTGGATAAGCAGCCTTATCTGTAGACAGGCAAATAATTTTTTTAACACCAGCTCGAATACCCGCGGTTAAAACATTATCAGTGCCTAGAATGTTCGTCTTAACTGCTTCTAGTGGAAAAAATTCGCAAGAGGGGACCTGCTTAAGAGCGGCTGCATGAAAAACAAAATCGACATCATACATCGCATTATGAATGCTTTGGATGTCACGTACATCGCCTATAAAAAATTTAATTTTAGGATGTTGATAGAGTTTCCGCATATCATCCTGCTTTTTCTCATCTCTTGAAAAGATGCGTATTTCCTTAATGTCGGTATTTAAAAACCTCTTTAATACTGCATTACCAAAAGAGCCGGTGCCGCCAGTAATGAGAAGAACTTTATCTTTAAACATTGTATTGTTAATTACACCTCCTGCATGCATGGAAATAAGGGCGTTATTTTAATCCTCTTCGATGTAAATCATATTCAGAATTCTCCCTTGGGAAGTTATACCAGTATGCCAATTCATTTGTATATTTACTTGTCGGGTTCTTATCCATTAAAGCACAATTAAAATCCCAATCCCCGGCAATATCTTTTCTTATGGTAAAGGTTGCATCACCAATAAAACTTCTTCGAATAATTTTAAATTGTCCAGGTAATGTGTATCGGTTTGATTCATCTTTTATAAATGCATAGCCTGCCTTTGTAAGCATGTTGTAGTAGTAAATATCAAACTGACCATCTACTTGGGCTAAGACGTTTCGAATAGCGGGTAAGTAGTGATCATCACTATCTATGATAGCTACATAGTCACCAGTAGCTTCTGCGATACATCGATTATAGGCTACACTAGCACCCAAATTAGTTGGATGAGTAATTATTTTTAAGGCAGGACAGTTTTTTTGATAGTCCTCTAATAGGGCTAAAGTATTGTCGGTTGAGCCGTCATCACAAACGATAATTTCATAGGCGTATTCTTTAGGAATACTTTCTAACAATGTCAATATCCATTCGTCACTATTGTAGGCTGGTGATAAAAAACTGATTTTCATATAAAACCTCGATTCTTTTATTGTTAGTAGAAATGTTCAATAGGCGTAAGTAGAAGTTTTATAAAGTCTATACTTTTTACTTTGATTGACATAAAGGATTCTTTATTACAATATGCGTTGCAAGAGTGGTTCTGTAGGCAATTGCTTACATTCGTTAGTTATTTAAAAGAGAGAAAAGCACTTTAAAATAAGGTGATTTTACTAGTGTGATAACAGTACTTATACTAATCTTTTCACATTATTGAACAAGAAATCATAATTTAATGAAACGCTTCATTTAAAAAAGGGGGATGTTATGTCAAAAAAGATAGCCTTCATATGTAGTGTGGAATCGTATAAGCTCTCCGACGCACATATTTTCAAAGATTTATGCCTTGTTCCTATTTTGTTAGGTGAATACTTAGGCTATGATGTCACAATTTTAACGACTGAAATGAATGAAGCATTATTGAAACAAACCTTTCCTTCTGTCACTTTTCAACATATTCCGTTTGAGGATGACTATGTTGCTAATATGAATAGTTATTTAATAGAGCATGCGAAGGACATAGATATTGCATTTGCGATAGGGCCTTATCCATCGTATTTATCGATCTTAAAAACTTATAAAAAGTTTAATCCAAACGGAAAAATTTATATGAAATTAGATGTTAATCGGTTTTGGTTAAGTCGATTAAAAACCTATCCATATTTTTCGGAGTTACTCCAGCTTTGTGATGTGCTTTCCTCTGAATGTGAATCCATTCAAAGCTCTATTCATGAATTTACCAATTTGGATATTAAACGTATTCCTAATGGCTTTTATGAACTGTTTCAAACAGAGCCTGTTCCATTTCAAGAGAAAAAAAATAGAATAGTAACGGTAGGTCGTTTAGATGCTCCTGAAAAACAAATTCTTTTAGCAGTCAAAGCATTTTTAGAAGCACAGCTTGCAGATTGGGAGTTTCGGTTAATAGGTCCAATGTCAGAGGCGTTTAGACAGGAGCTATTGAACGTGCTGGATGGAAATCCATTTGCAGCACAGGTCATAATGTTGGGACCGATTTATGATAAGATGCAATTGGAAGAGGAGTATAGAAAGGCTAAAATTTTTTGCCTTACCTCTTTAGTAGAATGCTACGCTCATGTATTTGCTGAGGCCGCAAAGAATGGTTGTTATATCGTTACGACTGATGTTGATGGGGCTGCAGATATTACCCATAATCAGCGCTTCGGGATAATTCATCCGACTCATGATTGGCAAAGTGTTGGGCGGACATTACAGCAAGTAACGAAACAGGAAGGGTTATTGGCAGATGCATGTGAACACCTCCAGACTTTCGCAAGAGCGGAATTAAATTGGAAACATATTGTGCAAAAAGTAGCCGAATATTTAGAGGAAAAGCCAATCGAATAAGAGGAGTATATAACGAGAACAGTGCGACCATTCGTCGCTAGAAGGGGAATAAAGCACGCTTCTTCGTGACCAACACCTTTAAATAAGTACCCCTTGAAAAGAGTGTTTAGTTGGAGCGGAAATAAACCCATGTTATTGTGAATAAAACACGAATGCTTCATAAAAAATCCCCTAGATTTTTCATCATCTAGGGGATAATTCTTTTACACTTTCTTCAACTGAAAATTCTATTTTTCTCAGTTCAATGGTGTATTTTATTTGATTTCAAGTGTATATGGTTGAGAACTAGCTTTGCCGTAATATTCACTTACTTCAATAAAGTAAGTTCCTTTATCCAGTGTGATTGTACCTACTTCAGCATCTCCAGCTCCGTAATAATCAAAAGTTTCTACTGTTTTTCCTTTTGCATCAATAATACGGATGACGCCATCTAGTGCTTTTTCTGTTTTAAGAGAGAAGGACACATCGCGTTTGCTGTCGTTTTTAAATTCGAAATAGTCTTTATCACCAAATTGAACACCGGCATTTAAATATTGATTAGCTACCCATTTACCGTCTTTTTTCGTAAGTACAGTCGGTTTTGTCGGTACACCGTTAACTATCTTGGAATCTGCATCTTCATCAGCTTTTTTATGATCAAACAATGTTAAATTATACGGTTGGATTGATAATTGTCCATTATTGCTTCCGTTAAGAACAATAAAATACCCGTGAGCCTGTTTTGCTTTAAAAGAAGTATTTACATCTGTTGTCCCGCCAAGACCGAGTAGCATTTGGATGAGATCTTCACCTTGTCCAAATTGAATTTCTGTTGCCATTTCTTTTGGATCAATTTTTTTATTGCCATTCGTATCTTCTATAATGGAGCCTGAAAACTTCAAGTCATTTTGAAGTTCTTTTGGTAATTTATCTAGCTGTTCTTTTGTATATGGTACAGAAGAAATAAGAAGGCTTATGATTTCATCTTTGCCATATTGTTTATAATAGTAGAAATCTGTATTATCTTGATAAATGAGATGATCTTTGTAAGTTGTACCAGGTTGAATCTTAATAGCAGTCTTTGGTGTATTATTATTGATATTATCCTCTTTTGGAATAGCTGCCATTTTACTTGTTTTAAGTGTATACGGTTCAGAAGAACGGTCACCAAGATTCATTACTTTTACAATATAGGTTTTATCCTTTTTCAATGCAATTGTCTTCGCTTCGTTTTCATCAATTGATGACCCAAGAAGTAGACTAAGTAACCCCATATCGTTAGTTAATGAAGAAACTGGGATTAATTCTTTTGTTTCCTCATCGTATTCAAATATAGTACCAGCTGGTGATTGGTTTATACCTTTTTGAATGTTGAAACCATAAACGGCATTTTCTTTAGCTGTAAATTTGAAGTAATCTTCATCATCTTCAGTTTGGAAGTATGCTTTTTGATCTTGACCAATATTAAAACCAATCGCTTGTTCCATAATTTGCTCAACGTTTTCCGGCTGATCCATAGCATCTGGATTCATGAACATATTCATAAAATCATTCTTTTGATTACGTTTTTTTGCTGTATATTCATTAAAAGATAAAAGATCGTCATCGTCTTCTACGCTGCTTTCTAGCATTCCTTCTAATGAAAGGCCGTCTTCATCTTCAGGAAGGGTAACGACTTCACCTTTTAATGTGTAAGGAATGATGGATTCACTAACAGTTGCTTCAGTATCAATACCGCCGCTATAGAACATTTCAAGTGTAGAATTGTTACTGTTTTCATTAGAGACGCCGATTACATACTTTTCATTAGGCTCAGCATCGACAACTAAGCTTACTCCATCGCCTGTATCCGTGCCGTAAGACGCTCGGATTGGATATGCCCCATCTAATTCTTCAGCATCGTCTATCTCTGTTGGGAAGTCTTCCTTTAAATAAAGCTCCATGGATGCAGTAACACCTGGAATCCCAGTTAAATCAAATTTCAGTGTCGTTGGTTCATTTACTGAAAATGTAAAATAATCTTTGTCACCTAGATGATCTTTAGAAAGTAGGGTATAGTTTTTCCCTTCTGTACTGAATGGGAATTTTTCAATGTTCTCCATATGCTCCATATCTAATGAATCAATTGGTAATTCTTTAGTCGTTTGAGCTGTGAAGACATAGTTAGAAGCACCTTTTGAGCTATAGTTGCCATTATGGTCTTTAACTCCAATTAGAAGGGTTCCTTTTTGATCTGCATTAAATAGGTATCCTTCTTGTTTGCCTACACGAACATCATTGACGTTAATTGGTTCTACTTTTTTATTAGAACCTTCAGGGTAGAAGTACAAATCAAATGCATAATCATATTTGTCTGCACCTTTTAATGTCAGTTGAGCATAGTCATTTTCATCAAGATCAACCTTGTACCATTTCTTTTCGTCCGGTTGGCTGAATGAACCTTTTTCAGTATTTAATGTATCCTTTTTTAGGACTTTAGCGTTCTTCAAGCTCTCTTCTTTTGTTTCTGAATACTGTTTTGGTAAATCTTTTATATTAAACTGTAATGCATTCACAGGATCTACTAGACCATGTCCATATGTAAGATCATAGCCTGTCTCACCTAAATCCTTTGCAGTCTTTTCAAGAATAGCTTCTATTTCAAAAGGCTTTAAATCTGGATATTTTGATTTTAAAAGTGATGCTACACCGGCAACAACAGGGGATGCCATCGATGTTCCACTAAATTTTACAAAGGATGATCCTTTTTTCTCATCATGAACTGTACTGTAAACATCTTCACCTGGAGCTACTAGGTCAACTGATGGACCATAGTTTGAATAGCTTGATAATTTGTTTCGATCATTCGTAGAACCTACACTTATAACGCCTTCGTAAGAAGCAGGGAAGGAGTAATTATCTGTCGATTCATTCCCAGCAGCAGCTACAATTGTAACTCCATTTTCAATCGCTTTCTGAACGGCTTCCTCCATTAATGGAGATTCACCATAGCCGCCAAGACTCATATTGATAACATCAGCGCCTTGCTCGATAGCATAAAGGATGCCTTGTGCAATGACGAAATCATTAGCACCATCTTTTCCGTTAAATACATCGATCGGAAGCAGCTTGGCCTTAGGATTAATCCCGTGTCCTCCAATACCATTATCTTTTGCAGCGCCAATAATTCCTGCTACATGTGTACCATGGTCACCAGGATAAGAAGTATTGGCAGGTGCTGCAGCATTATATGGAGGTAGTACTTGAGATTTTAAATCTGGATGTTTAAAGTCCACACCAGAATCGATAACTGCTACTTTTACATCATTTTTACCTGCTAATTGTAGAGCTTTATCAATTTGAAGTAGATTTAAATGGTACATATCCTGTTTCTTTGGATCTGTTTTCGTACCAAAGGAATGATACACATAGCTTGGGGATACACTTTTAACCCCTTTTTGCTGAGCGTAATATGAAACTGCTTTTTCTAAATTTGTACCTTTGTTAAGTTGGATAACATCGTAACCTAAAGAAGGAATAGAGCGGATCACTTTTGTTCCAATTTTGTTATGCACACTCTTATCAAGACCAGAATGTTTAACAATAATCGTATCCTTACTAATCCATTCTTTTTGATTTTTGAATGCTTGGTCCTTATTGCTAGCTACTTTCACTACATCTTGGTTCTTTGCTGTTTTTTGTGGAGCTTCAGCAAAGGCAGAAGCAGCAGGAACCATTAGTGCGGCAGATGCTACTAGAGCAACTGATTTTTTCGTCCAGTTTTTCAACTGTTTTCCCTCCTTGGGTCGTTAATTATTTGTGACATCTATACTATTACGAATAAGTAATAGAAAAGTTTCATAATTGAGGATATATTTTTCAAAGTTACCAATCTATATTTTACCATTATATTTTACTCATCGTAAAGATTTGTAGGAAGTTGATGGAATCTCCCTAGGATTACTAAAGAAAAATCATATCCTTTCCAGATAACGGCTACCATTTCTACTCGATCTGTTTTATTTGAGTAGAAGAGTGTATTAGCCATAGTGAGAAAAATAAAACTATGGAAAAATTACTTTAAAGCTGCTCTATAAGTTTGTGTAAATCTTCCTTAGAACGAGGCATTTTGATGCTTTTCTCAAATAGTTTTTTGTTTTGTAAAGCAATGGCCGTTTCGAAGACCCATGGACGTTCAAGATGGGCTCTTTCAAGCAAATCTGCTTGAAAGAACAGTTCAACTGGATCGCCATTATAAATAATTCTCCCAGCTTCCATGACGACTATTTGATCTGCCCATTCATAGGCTAACGGGATATCATGAGTTGCTAGTAAAATGGTTCGTTCACCGTTTTCTAACGTAGCTAAATATTGTAAAACTTGTGCACTATAATAATTATCTAGTCCAGCGGTCGGTTCATCTAATAATAAAACAGAAGGTTCCATTGCAAGTACTCCTGCCATTGCGACACGTTTTTTCTGTCCAACACTTAAAAAATGAATCGGTTTATCGAGCAATGCTTCAACTTCGGTTTGAGCGATAGCCCATGCAATTTTTTCTTCAATTATTTCAGTTGTCCAGCCAAGATTCAGAGGTCCAAATGCAATATCTTGTTTAACAGTGCCAGAAAAAAGCTGGTTGTCTGCATCCTGAAAAACAATACCAACCTGTTGACGTAATTCTTTTAATGCTTTTCTACTATAGTTAAGTGCTTTGCCTTGAAAGGATATACTTCCAGCTGTAGGCTTCAAAATTCCATTTAAATGCTGGAATAAAGTTGATTTTCCAGCTCCATTATGACCAAGTAAAGCTATTTTTTTCCCTTTTGGAATTTGGAGTGTAATGTCTGTTAAAGCATGAGTTCCGTCTACATAAGTGTAGGATAAATGTGTTAATTCAAAGTACAAATCTGTCATGAGAAAAAACCTCCATAAATGATGAGGAGTATAAAAATTGCAACAATACCTAGCCAATTTTTCATGTTATAGGTAATCTCCTCCTGCCAATAGACCGTCTCGCCACCACGTGCTTCCATCGCATTGTTTAGTTCAAGACTACGTTGGAACATCTCGACAAATAAAGCGGCAATCAGCATGGAGACCGAGCGAAGCCACTGTATAGGGGAGCTGTACCCTAGACGAGCCTGCTGAGCAAGATGAATTTTTTGCATACTATCTAAAAAGATAAAAATAAAACGATACGTTAGTTCTACTAGCTCTATGAATAGAGTGGGCAGTCGCCATTGTCGCAGGACATAACAAATAGATTGGACTGATGTCGTAAGAATTAAAAAATACAAACAGCTTATACTGCCAAGGACGATGAAAAAAAGCTGTTGCGCTGTCACTAAGCTCGTACTGCCAACAAATATTGTCCAATGATGAAAAGAAAATGACCAAATAGTTGGAGGTAGTGTGCTTGTTGCTGGCGCTATAGAAATTAAAATGGATGCTAGACTCGAAAGTAAAAAAAATCCGGGTAGCAATAGTAATTTTGCGTAATATTTAGCTGGGATTTTTGCACCTAAAATGATAAAATCACTCATCACAATAAATGTAATGAGTGAAATTCGTTCATCTCTCATGATAAGCGACAATAAAAGCAATCCTAGGGATAACGTCATTTTTTCCAGCGGATGAACAGACGCTAGTTTATTCATATAAGCATACTTATCAATGAGTAACATCACTTATCCCTCTTTATGTTTACCACGCATTAAGCCGATGAAATAGCCAATAAATCCGGCTCCAATAGCAGCTTGTAGTGCGAATAATAAGCTTTCTATTTCACCACTTGGTGGCTCCCATAAGCTTTCAAACCAAGGCTCGTAGTTAGCATCTATTTCACCAATTGCTGCCTCCGCTTCACCATCAGCACCTTCAAAATCTGCGCCTTTTTGAATGAAGAGGGGAATGATTGCTAACAACACAACAATTGCTAAGAGCAGTAAATTTTTTTTCATGTTAGTGAGCCTCCTTTGCCGAGAAAACGCGTAAAGCTTTTAATTCACTCACATTGTATTTTTTCAAGAAATTCATAACGATCACTGTTAAAATGCCTTCACTAACAGCAAGAGGAATTTGCGTGAACGCAAAAATACTAGCAAACTTTGTGAATGAAGTCATAAAGCCTCCGACCTCAGAAGGGAAGGCAAGCGCTAATTGTACAGAAGTGACAATATATGTACCTAAGTCACCAAGCATTGCTGCTAAAAAGACGGCTACTGAAAATGATAATCCCATTTTTTGAGAACCCTTAAAAACATAATAAGCAATAATAGGACCAGCAATTGCCATAGAAAAGGCATTAGCACCTAAAGTTGTCAGCCCACCATGTGCTAAAAGTAAAGATTGGAATAATAATACGATTGTTCCGATAACGCTCATCGCTAATGGTCCAAAAAGAACTGTCCCAAGACCAACCCCTGTCGGATGTGAACAACTACCTGTTACAGAAGGGATTTTTAAAGCTGATAGTACAAAGGCAAAGGCACCAGATAGGCCTAAAATCATTTTTATTTCAGGATTTTCATCAATAGTTTTACGAATAGAACGTAATCCTAAAATAATAAATGGAATCGATAAGACCCACCAAAAAATCGCCCATTCAATTGGCAAAAAGCCCTCCATAATGTGCATCGCAAATGCACGGTCTGGTACGAATAAAAATGCCAATAAGAAATAACTAAGCTTCCAACCTGAGAATTTCAAAAATTTCTCCTCCTCACATTAAAATAGTTCGAATAGTATGCGATACGAAATCAAAAAAGCACTTCTCCAATTGTGGAAAAGTGCATAGCTAAAAATGCAAATAAAATTCTAATTTGCTCAGCCGCACACCTATCCTCGTAGGTTCAAACGATCACATATTTTTCGGCAGGTCTCCTGGCTTTAGTTCAACGTTTTATAGGCCTTCCCATCCTTTGGACAGTGACATTATCTATAAAACTCCCTAGTACAGTGGCGGGACCGCGCCGGACTTAAACCGGCTTCCCTTTTAAGCGAAATGATGAACAATTCGCACCGAAAAAAGATGAAGTTGTGATTTCACGACAAAGTGTAACATGAATTTCCATATATATGCTATACTTTTTAAGAAAAAATTTTTAATTGAGTGTCTATGTCGAAAATTCGGATAAATAGAAAAGGAATGTCATATTTTTCATTAAAAAATTACTGAAAATGTCACAAATTTAGAAAGAAATATTGAAATTTTAAAAAAATAAGCTATGATAGAAACAGTTTTTAATTTTACAAAAAAATAAATTCATATAAAACATCCATAAGTGCTTGAATATTTTCAAGATAATAGGGAAATCGGTGAGAATCCGATACAGCCCCCGCTACTGTAATAGCTGATGAAATCGCGGATGCCACTAGTGAGAACTAGGAAGGCGCGAAAGTAAAAGGAAGCTTAAGTCAGGAAACCTGCTTATGTGATAATGCATGCAAACTTTTCGGAGGGAGAAGTTGAAGCGAGAGCGAGTACCTGTATATATTCGTTTTTATTTGGCTTCTACTAAACCTTTACTCTTCGTCTAGAGTAAAGGTTTTTCTTTTTCCTAAAAGTAAATGAGGGGAGAAAAACTATGACAACTTGGAATTTAGAAGGGATGAAAACACATCTTTTTATATGCAATGGTAGTAGCTGTATGAAAAAAGATGCTGAGGACATTACTCAGGCAATTCGTGATGAAATACAGGTACTGGAACTTGATAAGGAAATACATACGACAAGGACTCGCTGTAATGGTAGGTGTAAAGATGCTTGTGTTGTCATTGCTTATCCTCAAGGGAATTGGTACCGCGTGCCGACAACAGAGCATGCGAAGGCACTCGTACAAGATTTAAATCATGAATCTTTACATAATGAGCATGTCTTTACTTTACGTGAAGGATCTTTACAGCGTACAGCACAAACAACAGCCATTAAAGGTATTGAAAAGGTGAAAGAGGGGTAGCAAAATGGCGCAAAAAGGTAAGATTTTCGTAGTTGGCTTTGGCCCTGGAGACTTTAAACATATTACGACTCGTGCTGTAGAGGCACTACAACAAAGTCATATGATTATTGGTTATAAAACCTATGTTGAGCTTATTCAAGATTTAGTTAGTGCAAAGTCGATTATTAGTACTGGTATGACAGAGGAAGTTTCACGTGCACAGGAAGCTGTACGTCAAGCAGAGGCTGGAAGTATCGTATCGGTTATTTCTAGTGGTGATGCCGGTGTTTATGGGATGGCAGGATTAGTGTATGAAGTATTAATCGAGCTAGGCTGGACGGAAGCCACTGGTATCGAAGTAGAAATTGTTCCAGGTATTTCTGCTATTAATTCGTGTGCAAGTTTACTAGGTGCTCCTATTATGCACGACGCTTGTACTATTAGTTTGAGTGACCACTTAACACCTTGGAATTTAATTGCTAAGCGGGTAGAAGCAGCGGCAATGGCGGATTTTGTTATTGCGCTTTATAACCCAAAAAGTGGACGTCGTACGAGACAAATCGTAGAGGCTCAACGAATTTTATTAGAATATCGTTCGCCCGATACACCGGTTGGCCTTGTGAAAAGCGCGTATCGTGACCGTCAGGAAATTACGATGACGACTTTAGCAGAAATGCTTGAACATGATATCGGCATGTTAACAACCGTTATTATCGGGAATTCATCAACATTTTTCTATGACAATAAAATGATTACACCACGTGGTTATCAGCGTAAATATACACTTGGAGAAGAAAAACAGCCGTTACGACCACATCAACGACTGAAGGAAGAAAATGAACCATGGGCAATGAATCAAGAAACCGGGGCAGCGCGAAATGATTTTGCAACAGATCCGAATGCCAATCGTATAAAGCCCAGTTTAGCTATAACATCACAACCAAAGCCTAAAAAGTCATCGCTTGAAATGGCAACAGCAGCTCTGGCAAAGGTGAAGGGAACTAGCGCTGTGAAAGTAACACCTAAGCTCGTTCAACAAAAAATCGAATCGGTTTTTGAATTAGCTGTTAGTCCTGGGGTAGCCAATAAGTTTTTTACGCCTCAACAAATGATGACATTAGCTGAGGTAGTTGGTGAGGAAGGAACGATGGAGTATACACCAGACCACCAAATTCATTTGAAAATTCCTACGTCCGAGCCAGGAGAGATTACAGCAAAGCTTCGCGAAGTAGGCTTTTTACTAACACCAATTGGTGACGTACTTTCGTTAAAGGCTTGTGATTTCTGTTATGGAGAAAAAACTGATTCGATTCCATATGCGGAAGAGATTCAAGAAAAGCTTGGTGGTATGTCGTTACCGAAAACATTGAATATTGGTTTTAATGGCTGTGGTATGGCGTGTTATCGAGCCGTATTTGATGATATTGGCATTGTTTATCGTAAAAGTAAATTCGATGTTTTTATTGGTGCCAAGCCGGTTGGTCGGACAGCACATGCGGCTCAGCCTGTTGTTGAAGGATTAGAGCCTGAACAGCTAATACCGCTTATTACCGACATTATCGAAGAATATAAAGCAAATGCACATCCAAATGAACGTTTGTTTAAATACTTCAAGCGTGTGAAAAAGATCCTACATTTTACGTATCAGGATATGTCTTCAAAAATAAAAGTTGAGCCAGCTCCATGCGGCGACTAGTGAGGGGTAATGAGATGAAAGCAATTTTATTTGTCGGCCACGGGAGCCGTTTAGAAGCAGGAAATGAAGAGGTACGCACGTTTATCGAGCAAATGAAACCTCGTATTGATGAGAATTTTTTAGTAGAAACATGTTTTTTAGAGTTTGCCTCGCCGAGCATTGAAGAAGGTATTACGAACTGTGTGAAGAAGGGCGCTACAGAGGTGCATGTTATTCCGATTATTCTTCTTCATGCTGGACATTCAAAAATGCATATTCCAGCAGAAATCGAACATGCGCGTGAGCATTATCCAAATATTACGTTCACATATGGTCAAACAATCGGTATCCATGAAGAAATATTTGCGATTTTAGAAGATCGTTTAGCAGAAATAGGCTTTAATGCTGAAGAAGAACATAAAGATACCGCGGTTTTATTAATTGCACGAGGTGGCAGTGACCCATATGCAAATGGTGATTTTTATAAAATTACACGCCTGTTATGGGAGAAACTCCCGGTTCAATATGTAGAAAGCGCATTTATGGGGGTTACAGATCCTCGTGTTGAAGAAGGAATTGAGCGCTGTGTGAAGCTTGGTGCTAAAAAAATCATTATGCTACCGTACTTTTTATTCACGGGTATCTTAATGGAACGAATGAATGGGATGTGTAAGCAATTTAACGAAAAATATCCTGACTGTGATATTCAAATTGCCAACTATTTTGGCTATCATGAGCGTTTACAAAATGTGTTATTAGAGCGAATTGAACAAGCTGTGAATGGTACATCAACAGGTATGCAAGATTTAGAGAACTATCGTGCTTATGCGGCAGCACATGGACATGCGCATCATCATCACCACCATGACCATGAGCACCATCACCATGAAGAGGAGCCAGTGCAATGATCTTCATGTTAGCGGGGACGAGCGATGCAAGGAATCTAGCACTTGAATTACAGTCAGCAGGTTACGCTGTGACAGCAACGGTCGTTACTGATTCAGCAGCCTCAAGCCTTGCAGAAGTAGGCCTACCACATTTAGTCGGTCGATTAACGGCTGAGGAAATGGCGACGATTATTACGGAGCAAGGAAACCGTTTAGTTGTAGATGCCTCTCATCCATTTGCTGAAGAAGCTTCAAAAAATGCGATGGCAGCAGCCGAGCAAGCAAATGTACCGTATATTCGCTATGAACGTGCCCACGAGCATTATGCACATCCACTTATTACGATTGTGAAAGATTACGAGGAGGCTGCCCACTTAGCAGCTGAAAAACGTGGTGTAATTATGCTAACGACGGGCAGTAAAACGCTAGCGTCCTTTACAAAGGTATTACATGGCTTAGAAAATACGCGAGTGATCGCGCGCATGCTTCCTCGACTCGATAATATGGAAAAATGCGAAGCACTCGGTGTGGCACAAAGAGATATTGTTGCCATACAAGGTCCGTTTTCAAAGGAATTAAACGAAGCACTGTTTCGTCAATATGATGTGACATTGATGATTACGAAAGAAAGCGGCAAGGTTGGCTCGGTGGATGAAAAGCTGGACGCTGCCCTTGCATGTGGCATTGAAACGATTTTAATTGCAAGACCAAATATCAAATACGGACAGCAATATTCTACATTTGAAGATGTATTGCAAGCTGTACAAAACACACATTAGGAGGCATTTTAGATGGACTTTAAAACAGATTTCAAACCATTAACAGTAGACCCGGATAAAATTTACGATTACAGTTTCTCAATTATTGCAGAGGAAATGGGCGAGCATAATTTCTCAGAAGACGAGTGGAAAATTGTACGCCGCATCATTCACGCTTCTGCTGACTTTGAATTAGGACGTAGCGTTATTATTACACCGGGAGCGATTGAAGCAGGTATTAAATCAATTCTTGCAGGTCGCCATGTCATTGCAGATGTGCAAATGATTGAAAGTGGTTCAGGGAAAAAACGTTTCCAAAAGCATGGTGGCGATTTACACTGCTATATTGCAGATGAAGACGTTTCAATTGAAGCGAAAAAACAAAACACAACACGTGCGATTATCTCTATGCAAAAGGCTGCTAAATTACATGAAGGTGGTATTTACGCAATTGGTAATGCGCCGACAGCATTGCTTGAATTAATTCGTTTAATTAAAGAAGGTTTAGCGAAACCAGATTTAATTATTGGTATGCCAGTTGGCTTCGTTTCTGCTGCTGAATCGAAGGAAGAGCTATTAAAAATAGAAGGTATTCCGTACATTACAAATGTTGGTCGTAAAGGCGGTAGTACAGTGACGGTTGCCGCATTGAATGCTGTCTCACTTTTAGCGGATGAACAGGCGAAAAAATAATGGAGCGGAAGCCTAAAAAGGATCCAAAAGACATGCGTCACGGTTATACAACGGGATCCTGTGCGACTGCAGTTACAAAGGCTGCATTACTTGCCTTAATTACAAATGAAGAGCAAGAAACAAGTACCATTCATTTACCAATTGGGCGAGATGCAACCTTTACGATAGAAAAATGTACATTTCAGAACGAAGCTGTAAGCTGTGAAACGATTAAAGATGCTGGTGATGACCCAGATGCAACCCATAAAGCACTCATTGTTGGCACAGTAAGCTGGGCGGATAGTCCAGGTATTCATCTAGACGGTGGAATTGGTGTCGGGCGCGTAACAAAGCCCGGCTTACCAGTACCTGTCGGAGAAGCAGCTATCAATCCAGTACCACGAAAGATGATTCATAGTACTGTACAAGGCGTACTTGATGAATTTCAAATTAAACGAGGCGTTAACGTAGTTATTTCCGTCCCTAAAGGTGAGGAAATTGCTAAAAAAACGTTAAATGGGAGACTTGGTATTATTGGAGGCATCTCCATCTTAGGCACAAGGGGAACCGTCGTGCCTTTTTCGAGTTCCGCTTATATGGCTAGTATTGTTCAAGCGATTAGTGTTGCGAAAGAGGCTGGTTGTGAGCATTTAGTTGTTACGACTGGTGGACGTAGTGAAAAGTATGCGATGGCACAATACCCTAATTTGCCAGAGGAAGCATTTATAGAAATGGGCGATTTTGTAGGCTTTACATTAAAGCATTGTAAACGTCTTGGTATGAAGCAAGTATCGCTTGTCGGTATGATGGGGAAATTCTCGAAGGTGGCACAAGGTGTCATGATGGTGCACTCCAAAAGTGCTCCTATTGATTTTAACTTTTTAGCTCAATTAGCAGTGGATATAGGTGCAGATGAAGAAACCGTTACAAACGTACGAGAGGCAAACACTGCGTCACAGGTCGGAGAAATTATGGCAGAAAAGGGCTATGATGCATTCTTCAACCGCTTATGTGAGGCGTGCTGCTATTCATCAATACATCACATTAGGGGCGGTTTAACGCTTTCCACATCGATCTATTCGATGCAGGGACAATTATTAGGAAGGGCTGATGACATTGCATCGATCGATGAAATTAATTGGGATCGGGGATAACGGACAAGATAGCTTACTACCGCAATATGTACAGTGGATTGACGACTGTGAGGTGCTTGTTGGTGGAGAGCGTGTTCTAGAATTTTTCCCGAACTTTACTGGTGAAAAAATGTTGATTAAAGGTGGTCTATCTGCTCTTGTTGAGAGATTATCTGCAGAAACAAGAAATACAGTTATTTTAGCGTCTGGTGATCCGTTATTTTACGGAATCGGAGGTTATTTAGCGAAAAAGCTAGACATTGAAGTTTATCCGTATATGAGCTCAGTCCAGATTGCTTTTTCAAAGATGGGGGAAAGCTGGCAGGATGCTTATGTTACAAGTATTCATGGGCGCTCCATGAAAGGCTTAGCACAACGTATTGACGGTAAAAAGAAAGTGGCATTACTAACAGATGTTGAGAATAATCCGAATGTGTTAGCACGTTATTTAAAACATTTCGGCATGACAGAATACCGTGCATTTGTTGCAGAAAATTTACAGGGCACAAATGAAAAAATCGGCTGGTATTCGCTTGATGAATTAGAAATGACTGATTTTTCTCCTTTAAATGTAGTCATTTTACAGCAAACATCAGTACCGAGACGCTATGCACTCGGTATTGATGATGAAGAATTTTCGCAGCGTAAGCCCGATAAAGGTTTAATTACGAAAAAAGAAATTCGTGTCTTAAGTTTACAAGCGATGCAGCTACAAAAGGATAGTATCATTTGGGACGTTGGTACATGTACTGGTTCGATGGCTATTGAGGCCGGAAAGCTTGCCCCAGAAGGTCAAATATTTGCCGTAGAAAAAAACGCACCTGATTTGGATAATTGTTTGCAAAATCAGCAAAAGTTTCGTGTAGATATTACAGCTATTCATAGTAAAGCGCCAGCAGGACTTGAAAACTTCCCTGATCCGGATGCGATATTTATCGGCGGTACAGGAGGAGAAATGGTGGAGCTCTTACAATTATGCTGTTCACGCTTAAAGCCAAACGGTCGTATTGTATTGAATGCTGCAACTATTGAAAATTTATATAAGGCAGTCGAAGCGTTTAAATCTTGTGGCTTTGCTGTTGACATATTGCAGGCACAACTTGCACGCAGCAAACCAATATTAGATATGACACGTTTTGTCCCATTAAATCCGATTTACATTATTTCTGCATATCGAAAGGAAGAAAATCATGAGTAATCTTGGTATTTTATATGGCTTGGGCGTAGGTCCTGGCGATCCAGAGTTAATTACAGTTAAGGCATTCCGTGTCATTCAGGAATCGCCTGTTATCGCGTATCCGAAAAAATTAAAAGGCAGTAAAAGCTACGCACATCGTATCGTAGATGTCTACATTAACCCAGAAGAAAAGGATATGCTTGGCTTAGTATTTCCAATGACAAAGGATGAAGCTGTATTAGAACGTGAATGGACGAAATCAGTTCAACTTGTTTATGAAAAATTAAAAGAAGGTAAGGACGTCGCATTCGTAACAGAAGGAGACCCATTATTATATAGTACGTTCATCCATATGATGAAGCTAATGCAGGACATGCACCCTGAAGTTGAAATTCGAACAGTTCCTGGTATTTCTTCGTTCAACGGTTCAGCATCACGACTTGGAATTGCGCTCGCAGATGGCGATGACCGTGTTGCCATTGTACCTGCTCATGACGACTATGAGGCTATGCGTGAAGCGATTGAAAGTCACGATGCAGTAGTGTTCATAAAAGTAGCGAAGGTTATTGATTTAATGCTTGAAGTACTACGTGATTTAGATTTACTTGATAAAGCGTCAGTCGTAACGAAGGTAACATCCGATGAGGAAATCATTTGGGATGTACGCGAACTAGACGGTGTCGATCTAGAATATTTAACGTTAATGGTGGTGCGTAAATAATGAAGAAAATATATATTGTTGGTGCGGGTCCTGGTGATCCAGATTTAATTACAGTTAAAGGCTTACATATGCTGCAAACTGCAGACGTTGTTATGTATACAGATTCTTTAGTGAATGAAGACCTGATTGCAAAGGCAAAACCAGATGCAGAAGTTATTCGTACAGCGGGTATGCATTTAGAGGAAATGGTAGCGGTCATGGTAGATCGTGTTAACGCTGGTAAAGTAGTAGCTCGTATGCATACGGGAGACCCTGCTATGTATGGCGCGATCATGGAGCAGGTGGCCCTATTAAAAAAAGAAGGCATTGGTTATGAGGTTATTCCTGGTGTAAGCTCGGTCTTTGCTTCTGCAGCGGCAATCGGGGCAGAATTAACAATTCCTGACTTAACACAAACACTTATTTTAACGCGTGCCGAAGGACGTACCCCTGTACCGGAATTCGAAAAGCTACGCGATTTAGCGAGTCATCACTGTACGATTGCATTGTTCCTGAGTGCAACGCTAACGAAGAAAATAGTAAAAGAACTACAAAGTGCTGGCTGGGCTGATGATACACCAGTAGCTGTTATTCAACGAGCTTCTTGGCCAGATCAAAAAATCGTACGTACAACATTAATTGAACTGGATGAAGCTATGCGTGTGAACGGTATTCGTAAACATGCGATGATTTTAGCTGGCTGGGCATTAGATCCGACTATTCATGATAAAGATCAATATCGTTCGAAATTATATGATGCTACTTTCACACATGGCTTTAGAAAAGGTGTGAAGACAAGTGATTGAGTTACAAGAGGGCGTCTTACCAGAGGTTGACCAACGAAATCCTTATGCAGTTGTCGCCATTACAAAGCATGGTGTTCAAATTGGACGTCGCTTGCAGCATACTTTTGCTGCGAGCGACTTATATTACATGAGCAAATTTGAGCAGGGGGATGAAGCAGAAAAGCATATTCAAATGTTTACAGGTACTGTGCGTTTACTGCTCCCTACTCTTTTTAAGCAATATAAAGGCTTAATTTTAATCATCTCACTCGGTGCAGTTGTCCGCATGATAGCACCGATTTTAAAGGATAAAAAGACAGATCCAGGCGTAGTTGTTATTGATGATCGTGGTGAAAATGTAATTAGTGTTTTATCGGGACATCTTGGTGGCGCAAATGAGCTGACACATGAAGTTGCCGCAGCGCTTGGAGCAAATCCAATTATTACGACAGCTTCAGATGTGCAAAAAACGATTCCGGTTGATTTATTTGGGGCACGTTTTGGATGGGTATGGGATAGTGCCGATAAACTGACACCTGTAAGTGCCTCTGTTGTAAACGAGGAGCACGTCGCAATCGTTCAGGAAACAGGGGAACGTGACTGGTGGATGCGTGATACAGCGATGCCAGAGCAAATTAAGATTTATCCATCAACATATGCAGCGATTGAAGTGAAACCACATGCGACATTGCTCATTACTGACCGCATCATTGAACAAGAGGAAGAAGTGCTTCTTGAAAATGGTGTTATTTATCGACCAAAATCCGTCGTGCTTGGCATGGGCTGTAATCGTGGGACATCTGTGGAAGAAATTGAGCAAGTTATTGATGAAACCCTTGCAGAGCTGAAGCTTTCGAAAAAAAGTGTCAAAGCGTTATGTACGATTGATTTAAAGAAAGACGAGCAATGTTTCCTTGAAATAACGAAGAGATACGATTGGGAATTTGTTACATATTCGCCGACGGAATTAAATGAAATTGATTTCCCATCACCTTCGGAAACCGTTTTTAAATATACCGGAGCATACGGAGTGAGTGAGCCTGCTGCAATGCGTTATGCGCAAGTGGAGTCGCTTGTGCTAGAAAAGAAAAAATCAGGCAATGCTACTATTTCTGTTGCTAGATTAACATTTTAAGGAGGAAGCCTATGCAAACAAATCGTTTTGTACTTGCAGGTACTGGCAGTGGAGTTGGTAAAACAACCTTTACTATTGGACTCATGGAAGCATTACAAGAAAAGGGCAAAATTGTGCAGGGATTTAAATGTGGTCCAGATTATATTGACCCTACTTATCATACTGCTGTTACAGGACGGGTATCACGCAATATCGATAGCTGGATGTTTTCACATGAAGCAGTGCGTGATATAGTTGCGCGCGCAAGTGAAGATGCTGATGTTTCCATTATTGAAGGAGTAATGGGCTTTTATGATGGCAAAAGTCCACTATCGGATGCTGGCTCTGCAGCAGACATTAGTGTTGTAACAGAAAGTCCGGTTATTTTAATTGTCAATTGTGCAAGTATGGCGCGAAGTGTAGCAGCAGTTGTGAAAGGTTTTCAAATGTTGTCAGATCAACCGAATATCGTTGGTGTCATTGCCAACCAAGTCGGTAGTGTCGGTCATTATGAAATTGCAAAGGCTGCTATTGAGCAGGAGTGCGGTATTCCTGTGATTGGCTATTTGAAGCGTGAACAAGGGATTGATATTCCTAGTCGACATTTAGGATTAGTCCCTGCAATCGAACGAGGAGAACTCGATACATTTTTTGATAAGCTAGGCTCTTTAATGGCAGAGACCATTGATTTAGATCAATTGCTTGAATTAACAAAGGCACCTGTTCTACAAGAATCAGGGCAACTATTTGCGGAACAACCATCTCAAAATATTTGCATCGCCGTAGCAAAGGATGCCGCGTTTAACTTCTATTATGAAGAAAATTTGGCGCTGCTACGTGCAAAAGGAGCAGAGCTTCAATTTTTCTCACCACTTGCAAATGAGCCTGTACCTGCTGAAGCAGACGGTTTGTATATAGGTGGGGGCTTCCCAGAAGAATTTGCAGATATTTTAGCGGAAAATTCGGATGTCAAAAAGTCTATTCGTGAAGCGGTTGCCAAAGGTCTACCAACATTAGCTGAATGCGGAGGCTTCATGTATTTGACGGAGGCTATTACGAATAGTAATGGTGACCGTTATGACATGGTTGGTGTTATTCCTGGAGAAGTAGCGATGCAAACAAAGCTAGCAGCTCTCGGTTACCGTGAAATTTTTGGCACACAACAAAATTTTTTAATAGGTACGGATGAAGAAGCGAAGGGGCATGAATTCCACTATTCAAAATATAGCGGCTCACACAATACGCCTGCCTATGAAACGAAGGGACGTTTTGGTAACAAACAAGAGGGCTACCAAGCAGGAAATTTAGTAGCTGGCTACACCCATTTTCATTTTGTATCGAACCCAAAGCTAGTTGACAATTGGTTAACAGCTTGTAAGAAGGTGAAAAATCATGACTAATTATTTTCCTATTCACATTAACATTGAATATAAAACCGTAGTAATTGTTGGTGGGGGGCACGTTGCAACACAGAAGGTTGCATCACTACTACCGGCTAAAGCGAATATTGTCGTTGTAAGCCCTACTCTAGATAACTCATTGTTGCCACTTGCGGAATCCGGTCAAATTACTTGGCATGAAAAAGAATTTGAACCGCGTGATTTAGATGATGCATCGCTCATTATTGCGGCAACAAATGATACGTCCGTAAATGAGGCTGTACAAGAAGCAGCCCAGCATTGGCAGCTCATCAATCGCGCTGATGCACAGGCTGAAAGCGACTTTATAACGCCTGCAACAGTGCGCCGAGGTCTTTTAGTGTTAACTGTTTCAACGTCAGGTGCCAGTCCAGCGCTAGCGCGTAAAATTAAAGATGACCTCGAAGAGCAATTTGATGAAGTCTATGATGACTATGTATGCTTCCTGCAGCAAGCACGTTTAATGATTGCTGCGAACTTTGAAAAAGGTCCAGAAAGACGTACTGCTTTACAAGCATTACTGGAACCAAGCTTACTAGAATGGACACGCAATGGAGAGATTGATAGACGTGAAGCATTTTTACAACAAATACTGATGGGAGTAGCGCGATGAAAGACGGAAAAGTGTATTTAGTTGGAGCTGGACCAGGAGATCCGAAGCTCATTACAGTGTACGGGCTCGAATGTATTCAAAAGGCGGATGTCATTGCATATGACCGCCTTGTGAACCCGAATTTACTAGAGTTTGCGAAAAAAGATGCTGAACTTGTGTACTGTGGTAAATTACCTGGTAAGCATCACTTAATTCAAGATGAGATTCATACATTACTTGTCGAAAAAGCGCAGGAAGGCAAGATAGTCACACGTTTAAAGGGTGGCGATCCATTCGTCTTTGGTCGTGGTGCAGAGGAAGCGGAAATTTTAAAAAATCATGGCATTGCTTATGAAATCGTACCTGGTATTACAGCAGGAATTGCTGCCCCAGCGTATGCTGGTATTCCTGTAACACACCGTGATTTTGCGACAAGTTTCGCTCTTGTAACAGGACATGGCCGTGAGGAAAAAGGACAAGACTTTTTAAATTGGCCTGCACTTGCAACAGGGATCGATACAGTCGCCTTTTATATGAGTGTCGGTAATATTGCTTATATTTCTAAAAAGCTCATCGAAAATGGTCGCAAAGCAACTACTCCAGTCGCCGTTATTGAGTGGGGAACAACAGAGCAACAGCGTACCATTACAGGACAGCTTGATGAAATTGCAAGCATTATTGAACGAGAAGGCTATCATAATCCTTCCATGATTGTCGTTGGGGAAGTCGTCAATGTACGCGAGAAAATTCAATGGTTTGAAGAACAGGGACTAGCCCTTTCATAAGGGAATAAAACGTATTTGCGCATAAGGAGGAAATAGACCATGACAGTAATCGAGGCTTTAAAAAATCGTCGAGCGATTCGCAATTACACGACGCAGCCTGTTGAAAAAGAGAAAATCGAGCAAATTCTACAAGCAGCAACTTATGCTCCAAATGACCGTATGCGTGAGCCATGGCATTTTTATGTAATTCAAGATGATACGATGAGACGCTATGAAGAAATGGCAAGTGCTTATTTGCAAGAGCGATTCCCAACTAAACCTAATTTAGTAGAGAGCTCGTTAAAGGTTGTTCAAACAACGCCAGTGGCCATTGTTGTGACAGCAGATATTGTAGAAGACGATGCAGATGCGACAGCAGATAATGTTTTTGCTGTATGTAGCGCCATCATGTCCATGTGGCTTGCAGCAGAGGAACTAGGGCTTGGCTTTGTATGGCGTACACGTGGTGTAGGGCTTGTTCATGATCCACGTATGCATACATTCATTGGCGCAAGTGAATCACAAAAGGTAGTAGGAACAATCTTTATTGGCTATCCAGAAGAGCAAGAGCTTAAAGACAAGAAACGTACACCATCTGAAGAAAAAACAACATGGCTTTAAGGGAGGCTTGAAAAATGGCTAGAAAAGGCTTGTTTTTAGTTTACACAGGTGAAGGGAAGGGCAAAACAACGGCTTCTCTCGGCGTCACATTGCGCGCAGTTGGTCGAGGACTTAATGTACGTTACATGCAATTTATTAAATCACCAGAGCGTACATACGGAGAGCAGATTGCTCTTCGTAAGCTTGGCGTAGAAATGGAGCAAATGGGAATCGGCTTCACTTGGACAAAAACACCAGAAGAGCATCGTGCTGCGTTAGCAAAGGCATGGGAAAAAACAAAGGCTGCCCTGCAAGACGACAGTATTGATGTACTCGTATTAGATGAACTCAACAATGCGCTTGCTATTACAAAATTTCCAATCGATGATGTGCTTCCAATAGCCGAAGTCATCGAAGCCATTCAGCAGCGCCCATCTACCATGCATTTAGTAGTAACCGGACGTAGCGCCAACCCAGCACTTGTGGACATGGCCGATTTAGTATCAACAATTGATGCATCAAAGCACTATTATGACGAAGGCATACCAGCAGTTAAAGGTTTAGAGTTTTAATTGATGCGCAGCGCGTCGGAGGCTTACCTGTGTATTGGAGAAATACCCGCGGAACGAGGCGGAATACCCGCGATTTTGGGTGAAATACCCGCGGAACGGAGCAGAATACCCGCGCTTTGGAGAAATACCCGCGGAACGAGGCGGAATACCCGCGATTTGAAGTGAAATACCCGCGGAACGAGGAAGAATACCCGCGATTTGGGGTGAAATACCCGCGGAACGAAGCGGAATACCCGCGCTTCAACAAAAAATAAGGAAGGGGAGAAGATTATGCCAGCAAAATCTATCATGATTCAAGGAACGGCTTCTGATGTAGGGAAAAGCATGATATGTACTGCGCTCTGCCGTATTTTATCTGATGATGGGCTAAAGGTAGTACCGTTTAAATCGCAAAATATGGCCCTGAATTCGTTTGTAACTCAAGATGGCGGGGAGATTGGTCGTGCACAGGGTGTACAAGCAGAGGCGGCACGTGTTGTCGCTACTACGGATATGAATCCGATATTGCTAAAACCTAAGCAGGATATGGTATCGGAAGTGATTGTTCATGGTAAGCATTTTTTAAATATGGACGCTAAGAGCTATCGCAATCAATTCGTCCAAGAAGCGATGCCAATCGTTGAAAAATCGGTGCGAACTTTACAAAATACATATGATGTTATTGTCCTGGAAGGTGCGGGAAGCCCGGCAGAAATTAATTTGAAAGACCGTGATATAGCCAATATGCGCATGGCTCATCTAGCGGATGCTGCAGTTGTGCTAGTGGCAGATATCGATCGAGGTGGCGTGTTTGCATCGATTGTTGGAACGCTCGCATTACTTGACGATGCAGAACGCGCACGTGTAAAAGGTCTGATTATTAATAAATTCAGAGGAATGCGTGAGTTACTTGATGATGGCATTGAATGGGTAGAACGTGAAACGGGGATTCCTGTCCTTGGAGTTGTACCGTATGTAGAGGTCAATATAGAGGCTGAAGACTCACTAGCATTATCTTCATTACGCTTTAAAAAGCCTAAGCCTGGAGAGTTTGCAGTGGATGTGGCCATGATTCGCTTGCCGCGCATTTCAAACTTTACAGATGTGGATCCATTTTTCGATGAGCCAGAGGTTGGTGTACGTTTAATCGGCAATGTCAATGAGCTTGGTACTCCCGATTTACTTATTTTACCTGGAACAAAAAGTACAATGGATGATTTAGCTTGGTTAAAGGCACAGGGCTTCGATCAAGCGATCGCTAATTTACGTGCACGAGGGACAAAAATTATTGGCATTTGTGGTGGCTTCCAAATGCTTGGTGAAACGTTGCTAGATCCTGAAGCAGTAGAAGGAAATGGCGAGTCAGGGCAAGGCCTAGCATTATTGCCAATGGAAACAGTATTTGTTGGCGATAAAAAGACAGTTCAAATGACAGGAACAAGAGGGCAGGATACGTTTACTGGCTATGAAATTCATCTTGGGCGTACAAAAATTTTACGCGATGAAGTATCACCATTTTTACAGCTTGCAGATGGGCGCGTAGATGGGGCAGTAAGTGCAGATGAATTAGTGGTCGGAACATATTTCCACGGCTTATTCCATAATCGCACCTTTACACGCCAGCTCATCAACGACATTCGCTTGAAAAAAGGCCTCGCTGCTTTACCAAGTGATGTAAAAAGTGACGCAGAACGTAGAGAAGACGCATACAATATGCTGGCAAAGCATGTGCGTGCGAATCTTGATATGAAAAAAGTATACGAAATTATGAATTTAGAGGTACCTGTATGACAAGAAAAGGTCCGTTAGCCATTGATTATGAGGCGTTATGGCAGGAAGGTATGAAAGACTGGCATGGCCAAATGCCTGAAAGAATGGTCAATGATCAATTAGAGGAGCAGTTTTGGGCGCAATCCATCGCCCGTAAAAAGGTTGGACAAACAGATCCTTATGCTGCAAAAATTTTTCACGAAATTAAAAAAAGTATTCAACCCGAGCAATCGGTATTGGAAATTGGTCCAGGCTGGGGTAATTATACATTTCCGCTTGCTGATCATGTGCGAAAGCTAACTTGTGTAGATAGCTCAGCAAGTATCCTTAGCTATCTAGAAAATTGCATGGAAGATAGGCAACATGTTTCTTATCTTCATGCAAAATGGGAAAACCTTGCTGAAGATGAAGTAGAAGCGCACGATATCGTCATCGGTGTCAATTGCTTTTATCGTATGTATGACATCAAATCAGCACTTTACCATATGAATCGTCTAGCTAAAAAGCGTGCAATTATTGGCATGACGACAGGGCCGATTCAACCCCATTATGAAATTTTATACGAAAAGTATGGCTACGATATTAAATTTCCGCGAAGAGATTATATAGAATTTTTAAATTTGCTGTATGAAATGGATATTTATGCCGAATGCAAAATCATCCCATTAGAACGAGTATATGAATATGACAGCTATGAGCAGCTTGTAACAACACAAAGTAAAAAAATATTAAATACTGATTTTAATAGAGCGCATATCGAGGAGTCGCTTATGCCGTTTATTGAAGAAAAGAATGGACGTTATTATTATCGACATGATTTCCATGCTGCACTCGTAACATGGGAGCCGAAATAATTATTAAACCTTTGGACAAAACTAGTGACCAAAGGTTTTTTTTATTGGGAGCGATAGGGTACAATAAAGCGATATAGATATAGAAGTGAGGTGGCATATGTGCAACTACATTTTTTAGGAACAGGCGCAGGAATGCCTTCAAAGGAACGAAATACAAGTGCCCTAATGGTAAAGCTTTTAGATGAATTGGGGGAAATGTGGCTTTTTGATTGTGGAGAGGCAACTCAACATCAAATTTTGCACACATCGTTAAAGCCACGTAAAGTAACGAAAATATTCATTACACATTTACATGGTGACCATATTTTTGGACTACCTGGCTTTTTAAGCTCTCGTTCATTTCAAGGTGGGGATGAACCATTAACAATATTTGGCCCTCAAGGTTTACAGCAATGGATTGAGCAAACCTTAGCCTTATCAAAGACACATTTAACATATCCATTACAATTTGTTGAAGTCCATGAAGGTGTTATTTATGAGGATGCACACTTCACAGTAAGTGCAAGTGAATTGCGACATGTAGTTCCATGCTTTGGCTACCGTATTGAACAAAAAGATTTACCTGGTGAATTGTTAATGGAAAAAGCACAGGTTCTAGGTGTTCCTAAAGGCCCGATGTTAGGACAACTAAAAGCTGGGAAAGATATTGGGCTTGCAGATGGCACAATTGTTTATGCAAAAGATGTCGTTGCTCCGCCGAAAAAAGGCTTTACGCTCACGATATTAGGCGATACAAAATACTGTCCAGAGGCTGTTTCATTAGCTAATGGAGCAGATATCGTTATTCATGAAGCGACCTTTGATGGCACTACGACAGATTTAGCAGCGAGCTATGGACACTCTACGAATGTTGAAGCGGCTAAGGTGGCACAACAAGCAGGCGCAAACTATTTACTTCTGAACCATTTAAGTGCACGCTTTTTACCACATGATTTACCGGAATTTTTAGCAGATGCACAGGAGATTTTCCCACAAACCTTCCTTACATCCGATCAAACAGTATTTACATGGAATAACAATAAGTTAATTTAACTTCTTTCATCCAAAAACGTAAAGTAGCTTTTAAATGACACTTCATTTAAAAGCTACTTTTATGTTTATTTAGCAAAGTTTTTTCTGCAAAAGCATGGGCAGAATAGGTGTACTTTAAATGAGACCTTTTTATCGATATAATTCAACGATTTGATTTGCTATATACTCGGAGCTAAAATGAACCCCATTTCTGAGCCACCACATAAGGATCCCAAGTATTGAAGAGGCGAGAATATCCATTGATAGTGTACTATCAGCACCTTCACTTTTACGTTGTATGACAATCAAGTCCTTTAATGTCATATGCATTTTTTTAATGAAACCAGGGTGCTCAAATAGCACAGCTAAAATTTTCCTATGCTTATAAAAATAATCTAAAAACGTAATTAGTTGTTCTTGATTATTCAAATTATCAATTTGTAAAGACGGAGACATTTTCGACAACAAGTCGTCGAAAATATCGTAAACAACTTGTTTTAATAAATCATTTATATCGACAAAATGTAAATAAAAAGTTGCTCGATTTAACTCTGCACGTTGGGCTATTTTTTGTACTGTAAGTTTCGAAATATCGGGGTTTTCAATTAATATATCTACGACAGCTTCTTTAAAGACTCGTTTAGAGCGAATTGCTCGTGGGTCTTGCTTTTTTTGTATGGTCAATTTCATTCTCCTTTATCTATTAAATACAAATTTAATTAATAGTATTTTTATTTTTGTTGTTTAATTGACACTTCTTGAAAAATTGTAAATAGGAATGAAAAAATAAACGTGTTATTATCTATTTTATTGACATTGTGTTAATAAAACAAGTAGAAAGAGGCAGAATGAAATGTCGGAATCAATAAATAAAAAAGTATTATTAACAGTATTAATTTTCGGGTGTTTTTTATCTACTCTTAATCAAACGCTGTTAAACGTTGCATTGAGTAATTTAATGGGCGTTTTTTCCGTTTCTGCTACAACCGTACAGTGGTTAGCTACTGGTTTTATGTTAGTAAACGGGGTGCTAGTCCCTATTACAGCATACTTAATGAAACGTTTTTCAACTCGCCAATTATTTATCAGTTCAATGCTGTTTTTATTAGTAGGCTCTATTTTTTGTGCGGTAGCTCCGAACTTCACAACCTTACTAATAGGTCGTATGATTCAAGCGGTTGGAGCAGGAATTATTATGCCATTGCTAATGAGCATCGTCATGTTTATTTTCCCTCCTGAAAAAAGAGGCAGTATGATGGGGTTAATTGGGCTTGCTATGATTTTCGCTCCAGCCATTGCACCAACTTTAGCAGGCTTCGTTATAGATTATTATTCATGGCGTTGGTTATTTATCGGGATAATTCCATTTGTCGTGATCGTTATATTCATGGCAATGAAATATTTAATTAATGTTTCAGAAACTGCAAATACGAAGTTAGATGTAATGAGTGTTATTTTATCAACAATTGGCTTTGGTCTTATTTTGTATGGTTTTAGTAATGCAGGTAGCCATGGCTGGGATGATAACATTGTAATCGTCACTATACTTGTGGGGATAATGACTACTGCATTATTCTGTCTTCGACAAATGAAATCTTCTGATCCACTTCTTAACTTATCCGTTTTTAAAAATAAAGTATTTACGCTAACGTCCATCATCAACATTATTGTCACAATGATGATGTATGCGGATATGATTTTATTACCGATATATTTACAAAATGGAAGAGGGTTTACGGCATTAGATGCAGGTTTATTATTATTACCGGGTGCTCTTGTAAATGCCTTTATGTCTCCAGTGACAGGGAAAATGTATGACCGCTTTGGTGCAAAACCGTTATTTATTATTGGTTTGATTTTTGTCATTCCCTCCATGTGGGTTGTAACAGATTTAACAGAAACAACAACATTTAGCTTTTTAATGATACGTACCATTTTTCTACGTATAGGGTTGAGTTTTATCACAATGCCGTTGAACACAGCTGGTTTGAATGCCTTACCTAAAACACTTGTCACACATGGTACAGCAGTGAATAATACATTACGACAAATTGCAGGTGCTATTGGATCTGCTGTCGTCATTACAATTTTTACAGCACAAACGGCAAACCATGCAAAAACATTGCTAGTAGGAACACCGAATGCCACGGCTGAAGGTATACGTACGCTTGCTTCCATTTTAGGTTCAAGTGATGCTTATTATTTCATGACAATCTTAGCGATACTCGCATTTGTTTTAACTTTATTTGTTCCATCTAAAAAAAGAGTAAACAATAGTTTGTGATTGTATATATTTCAACGAATGGAGTTTAGTTGTTTTACTTCAGAAGTCAACTTGGTGAGGCTTGTTGCATTTTAATTTCATACTAATGATAAAGAGCCTTACTACAATTATGTAGCAAGGCTCTTATTTTCAGGCTGTTTTCTCAAAGATGGTTGCTTCTTGTATCGTTATTTTCTAAAATAAAAGCACCCGTTTTGTTTAAGAAGAAAAATTACTTTTCTCTATATTTTCCATTTCTAATTGCTTTTCGATACTTTCCATCCTCCTCAATAGCAATCGCTTCATCCGTATTAATGCCTTCTATCGAATAATACTTAGTCCCCTTCTTGTACTTATTTGAAAAGTTTCCTGGGTAAGTCCCTTCCTTATCCGAATGCTTGGTAACTTGACCAATCTCTTCATTTATTTCAATTACATATTCTTCACTGATTTCGTAAATATATCCATCCCAAATAACAAATGATGAATTCCAGTCAGCACTTGAAGAACAGCCTGCAATAACCTGAATAGAAAATATAAATATAATGAAAATAGAATGTTTAACCTTCACAATTTCACCTCTTTAATTTCGATATTCAAGTCTCATTCTTGAACTACCTGCTTGGTTAGTATAATAATAGTTAAAAAAAGAGCGTTAATCCTTCTTAGATCAACGCTCACATTAGTTGAAACACTACTACCCTAAAAATCGATATGTTTCACTTGTATTGGATAAAAAATTAATGCAACTTGTTCCAAATTTGTTTCTTCTTCAAACTCAAATTCCTTAACTTGCCCATTAAAAAATTTCAACTTAAATGAGCCATTTCCAATTTCATTTATTACTACTTCAGATAACTGTTCCAAAGCAACAATAAAGGAGCCTCTTTTTGCTAAAAAATAATAGCAACACCCTTTTCGAAAACAGCCTATTTTTATAATTAACTTACATTGTCTCAACCTATCAAGTGAAAAAAGAGCAAATAGAATGTAGAGGAAAATATAATATGAAGATTTAGAATATTGGAGAAAAGTGATGCAGTAAGTAGTAGATTTTCGTATAATTGACTAAAGGGGAGTGGATTAATATGAATCAGCAAAAAATGCCACCAGCACTATTGCGTTTAATTGTTATTTTTCCAAATGTACTGAGCTATTTATTATTATTTGGACTTATCTTTTTTGTTATCACTAATTATGACACGCTAAAAGCTACGGACAACTTAAATGTTTGGCTTATTTTTATTTTTGTGCTTGCGCCGGCTGCTGCCTACACAACATTTAGCATTATTAAGAAAATTCGTTCTGGACAAATGTAAGGTAAAAAAAGTGTATTCAATAGATAAGTTAATGGATACACTTTTAGAATTTTTTATTTCTGAATAATATAACACCAATTACAAATAGAATAACAATTGATATGAAGTAAATGTTAGAAATTATATTCATTATGTGAAAAGGGGCTCTATGAACAAAAACAGCTTTCACCCAGTGACGATCTTCTTTTACTGCAATTGCGCTGGAAGTGGATACCCCTTTTATTTCATAATAATTTGTCCCTTTTGGGTAATAGTTTGAGGAATTTCCGTAATAATTTCCTGTCATATTATTTGGCTTGGTCTTTACTTCTCCTATAATTTTACCGATTTTATTATCTTCAATTAATTCTTCTCTTTTAACTTCATAAACGTTTCCTTTCCAAACGACGAAAGGATAAGCCCAAGATAGTGCTTGCACAGATGGGGAAATCATAAGTAAAAGTAAAAACGACAACAACGTAATTCGTTTCAAAAAGCACCTCCAATAAGTAATCATTTTAATTTAATTATAAAATAAAAAAATGGGAATATTGAATAGATTTGAAAAAATTGAAAAGTAAAGTTATTTACACGATTCCTCATCACATTTTCGGAAACAATTATTTTAGAAAAATTGACATAATGAAATCCAAGACGAATAAAATAATTCCATCTAGAGAAACTAAAAAAATACATAAAAAATTTGAAAAGGGGGGTGTTTTTGTGGATCCAACTAATTGCGATATGTCACCAATGAAACAAACTTTAAAGGAAGAGCTTCTGCATGTCATTCATTCATTACAGCAAAGCGTAGAAGCGATGGATACTGATACAAATTGTCTTCTTGGGAACTTTGAAAAAATTAAAGAAAAATTTGTAGCGATTGAAATGAAAGCTGCAACATTTTATTTAAATTGCTATCTTTCTCCGTTTACTGAAAAATATCCTGAGCTTTCGCATTGCGTACAAAATATGTCTACAAGGAGACATGGTGGACTAATTGTGATTGAACGGGAGGATTCTCTAGCAACCCTAATCCGGCCGGGTATTCATATTGGCGCAGAAGTAACGCATTCCCTAATAGAATCTATTTTTTTTCCTGGAAATCCACTGCATGATGGCGCAGTTTTAATAAGCCAAAATCTAATTGATTCAGCAGCAAATGTTTTGCCACTTTCAGACAGACATACGGGGGAAAAGAAATTAGGCACTAGACATCGAGCAGCATTAGGATTAAGTGAAGTAAGTGATGCGCTTGTTATGGTAGTGTCTGAAGAAACAGGGAGAATTTCTTTTGCCTTTAAAGGAAACTTATATCCGATTACGACGCATGGCATTATATAGTGTGAAGCTTCACACTATATAATATCTTGGATTCGAGATATTTTCCTTGCTTGTTTATCACTTGCGTGGTAAAGTGATGATTGAGAGGGGGAGGAAGCATGCGAAAACACACACTCGGATCACTGACATGGATTCGGATGATGCGCTTTACCAATCAAAGCAACCAGCTATCTAATGAGTTTTTAAAGCGCTTTGACTTAACGACTGCACAGTTTGATGTCCTAATACAAATAAAGACATATGCACCGTTAACGCAATCGCAGTTAGCAGAGAAAGTGACAGTGACGCAAGGTGGAATGTCTCGAATGCTTGCTCGTCTAGAAAAAGATGGACTTATTGAACGCAAGCAAAATTGGAAGACTAAAACAATTTCGCTCACAGCTAAAGGCGAGCAAATGATTGATGAGGCAACACCAAGTCAGCTACAGTTTCAATCTTCATTTTTTGAAGAAGTATTAACAGAAGAAGAAATGAAAAATTTAAATATACTAATGTCAAAATTAGAGAAGCATAGTCGTGGAAAAAAATTACCCCCAGCGTGATTTTTTTTGCAACATCACTTGCTTAGTCAAGTGAAAATGAGGAGGAAACATTCATGAACAAATTAAGTGGACATCATCATATATCAATGTTAACTAAAAACGGCAAACGTAATAATGATTTTTATACAAAAATTCTCGGCTTACGTCGTGTGAAAAAAACAGTCAACCAAGATTCGCCTTCTATGTATCATTTGTTTTATGGAGACCTAACAGGAGCTGCAGGTACAGAATTAACCTTTTTTGAAATGCCCCTAGCAGGACGGACAGTTCGAGGAACAAATGCCATTACACGTATCGGACTACTAGTGCCAAGCTATGACAGTCTGCAATATTGGAAAGATCGTTTTCAAGAATTAGAAGTTGAACATAGTGAAATAACAACTTATGCAGGTAAAGATGCATTATTTTTTGAGGACCATGAAGGGTTACGAATGGTGCTTTTAAATAATCATGGTCACGAAACACCTGCGCATTGGCAACCATGGGGCGGCTCTGATATCCCGGCGGAACATCGTATTTTAGGAATGGGTACAGTTGAAATGACAGTTCGTTACTTACAACGGACAGTAAGCTTATTAAAAGAGCTATTTAATTATACAGCTGTTATAGAAAGTGAAAAAGAGGTAGTATTGCAATCCATTCCTGGAGAAGTACTTGGAGAAATCGTCGTTAAAGAATTAGAAGGGCCAAGTGAGAAACCTGGTCGTGGTAGTATTCATCATCTTGCACTACGTGTTGGAACAGTGGATGAATTGCAAGAGTGGGATGCCAAAATTAAAGAGTGGGGCTTTGATAGTACTGGCGTTGTGGATCGTTATTATTTCCAAAGTCATTATTTTAGAGACCGAAATGGAATTTTATTTGAAATGGCGACAGATGGTCCAGGGTTTACAGTTGATTCGGCAGTAGAGGATCTTGGTAAAGAACTTGATCTTCCACCATTTTTAGAAGAAAGACGTGCAGAAATCGAAGCTAATTTAGAACCACTAGATTAAGGAGAGGTTTAATTATGGAAAAATACCGCATTGACCAATCAAAAGGCATTGAATTTGGCCTCTATTCTTTAGGGGATCATATTCCAAATCCATTAACAGGCGAACGAGTTTCAGCTCAGCAACGAATCCAAGAGCTAGTTGAAGCAAGTCAGCTTGCAGAACAAGCAGGTATTGATGTATTTGGTGTGGGCGAAAGCCATCAATCGTACTTTACTACACAGGCACACACGGTTGTTTTAGGAGCAATTGCACAAGCTACATCAAACATTAAATTAACAAGCTCCGCTACGGTACTAAGTGTTTCTGATCCAGTACGTGTATATGAAGATTTTGCAACGATTGATTTAATTTCAGATGGACGCGCTGAAATAGTTGCTGGTCGTGGCTCACGAGTAGGTGCATATCAATTACTAGGCATTGATTTAAAGGATTATGAAGAAATTTTTGAAGAAAAACTAGAGCTACTGAAAAAAATAAATGACAATGAGCTTGTCACTTGGGAAGGGCAATTCCGTGCGCCACTTCACAATGCGCAAATTATGCCAAAACCTAAAAATGGCTCTTTGCCAATTTGGCGGGCTGTCGGTGGACCTCCTGCCAGTGCTATTAAAGCAGGCTATATGGGCATTCCAATGATGTTAACAACATTAGGTGGTCCTGCTGTGAACTTTAAGCCATCAGTAGATGCCTACAGAGAAGCAGCAGAGCGTAGTGGCTTTGATCCGAAAGATTTACCGATTGCTACAACAAGCCTATTTTATGTTGCTGATACGACGAAAGAGGCACTACAAGGGATGTATCCACATTTAAATGGTGGATTCCAAGCAATTCGTGGCGCGGGTTATCCAAAGCAACAATTTGCACAAGCGCCAGATACACGAGACGCTTTAATGGTCGGAAGTAAGGAACAGATTATTGAAAAATTACTATATCAATACGAGCTCTATGGCATGCAACGATTTATGGCACAAATTGATTTTGGCGGTGTGCCATTCGATAAATTAATGAAAAATATTGAAATTATAGGGGACGATATTTTACCTGCGATTAAAAAATATACAGTAAAATAGGGAGTGTTCAGCATGAAAATTGTTGCACTAGCTGGTTCAATTGTCGGTTCAAAAACAAAAACAGCCATCAGTAAGGTGGTTGAAATCATACAAAATCAATATCCAGAGCATGAGGTAGTGTTGCTAGATCTTGCTGAATACAAAATGGAGTTTAGTGATGGACGAAATTATTTTGAATATGATGGGGATACGAAATATGTGACCGAAACAATTATGGCTGCAGATGCAATTGTCATTGGAACGCCAACATTTCAAGCTTCGATTCCGGCAACGTTGAAAAATATTTTTGACTTACTACCTGTCAATGCGTTTCGCGATAAAGTGGTGAGTACGGTTGTTACAGCTGGCACATCGAAGCACTATCTAATGATTGAGCAGCAGTTAAAGCCAATTCTTGCTTATATGAAAGCTCATATCGTTCCGACGTATGTATTTATAGAGGAAAAGGATTTTTTACGGAAGGAAATTGTGAATGATGACGTCCTATTCCGCCTTGAACGTTTAGCTGAGGATACAGTGATGATAGGTGATGCGTTTGCAGAAATTCGTGCTAAAAAAGATGCGGAATATGATTTTTAGAGATTACTAATTTAATAAAATTTCGACGCTGTATAAGGGGGCAATCTTATACAGCGTTTTTTCGTGATATTTTTATTTTTGGTTGGACCACTTGAACCATCGAGCATGGCCATCAGGGCGCTCCATTGTCCGTATAGATTCTATTTCTCCTTGTTCAATGAAATCTTGATGCAGTTGCATATCAAATAAATTGTTATAGCAATGGTAGAGAGGTCGTTCTATGCTAATCTCTTTTAATTGCTTCATTAATTCAAGGCGTAACTCCATTGGGATTTGATTGGCCACATGTGTATGGTAAACAACTAACATCGCTTCTTCTTTAATTTCTCTACTAATATCTTTAATAAGTTTAATAGCATCTCCTTTTATCAGTTGTAAATCGAGCTCTTTTAAAATAGGGAGCGCTTGATTTAACAAAAGTCTACGTTCTTGATGCTCTGGCCAAATTAATGCTTGGAGCCATTGTAGCTCTTCCTCATTATGAATATCAATAGGATTTAAATCGATGCCCACTCGCTTACAAACAACTGGAGCATTTGAAATAGAAGTTGGAAGCAGCTGACCTTGATTTTCTGATGACAAAATGAAATCATTATTAGAATTGTTTATGTGAAGCTGTTGATTGTAGCAGTAATTGTATTGATCCATCCCAAGTTGAAGCCCTGCACTTGCACCAATTTCTATGAAGGCTAATGGTTTTTTGTGGTGTTCATAAATTTCTGTCATCATCGGATAAAGGTAAGAACAACGGCGAATTTCATTTGTCTGAACAAGTTTTTCTTGAAATAAAGTCTTCAATTCGTCTGAATGGGACAAGACGAATGCTTTAAAAACTGGGTACACTCCACTTATTGCTTTGGGTGCTGTCGTTAAAGATGGATAAAAATGAACTAAATCGTCCTTTGATGATGACAGTAAATACTGAACACCAGCTAATAAAAAATTAGGTACGGGTTGTCCTTGAGGTATAGACGCCGCAACTTTTAATAGTTCATCGTCATCAGCAATCTTATTCGCTAAATGTTCGTACAGTGGACTTGAGTTTTCACATTCATTTTTTGCAAAAGTACGGAATTGTTTCCTTAATTTAGCTAACATACGATTCTCCCCTTTGTGTAAAAGTAATCGATCTATTTTTAAGTTTATTATTATTGGATAATTTAGTAAATTAAATATAGATAATGAAGTTGATTAAAAACATTAATTGAAGGGGATGAGATATTGGATTATAAATGGATACAGTCTTTTGTAGTTGCAGCTAAATCCTGTAATTTTCGAATGGCAGCAGAAGAACTACATTTATCGCAGCCAAGTATCACTGTTCATATTCATCACTTAGAACAATTTTTGAATGTAAAATTATTTAAACGTGAAAAAAAACGTGTGCAATTAACGGAGGCAGGGCACCTTTTTCTAGTAGAAGCTCAGCAAATTATTCATCAATGGGATAAAAGTATTGAACGTTTTCAGTTAGCGACAAAAGGAATTGAAGAAAAGCTAATTATTGCAATGACTCCCTTAATGGTGGAAACGATATTACCTCATGTAATCTATCAGTTTATCAATGAACACCCGTCCATTGAAATATCGATTCTAGTGGAGGATTCAGCAAAAATTGAGGATTTAATCAATCGTGATCAGGCGCATATTGGTATTTCTTTATTGCCAACTCGTTATCGGCAGTGGAACCAAGAACTTCTTGTAGAAAGTCCTTTAGAATTGGTTATTCCACTAGATGCCTTTGATGATGAGACGGGAGCTTATATTGACTATGAGGAATTATTTCAAACGTACACTTTATTTACACACCATCATCCAACTATTTGGGAGGAATTATTACATAAGCTACAGGAAAAATATGTAGTTACCAAGCAAGTGTCCATATCTCAATCCTATGTGGTAAAGCGCTTAATAAAAGATGGGCTGGGTATGTCATTTTTACCAAGGATGATTGTTAGAAGAGAGCGGATGGAAGGTCGGTTTAATATCGTTCCCTTCGATGAGATAGCTTTACCAAGTGTTCCTGTATACCTTTTTTATAAGGAATCGATCCGAGTTCCAGAAGAGTTATTATGTTTATTTCAGACGAGGGATTATTTGTGAGTATCGTCAACAATTTCGTAATTATTTATCTAGGTCGTATCTTTATTAATGGTTCATATCAAAAGTAGGAAATCATTTTGTATATGCTATGTAAAGTTGATTGGAGTGGAGATTGGGCGACTCCTTGGAATTAGCGATAGAGGAGTGAAGGTGAAGGCTAAAACCATCACATCCTAGATGAATACTTTGAAGATTTATCGGAACCAAATCTCGTTTTATCGGAACAATTATAACTTTTATCGGAATAATTTCTGTTTTTAGCAACTAAGGGTGACTCAGCGAGTTGCCCCCAGAAAGCTTTGCTCTGCGCGAAAGCGAAGCGTTAGCAACAAAGCGCCCAGTCGGAACGGAAATCAACTACGATATGATGATAGCTATTAAAATTGTTTAATGCTGGATAACATAAAGTTTTATATAATAAGAACAGGAATAATTTAACAAAGGTGTGATTGTATTGAGAATTTTAATGGTTGAGGATCATGAAGATGTAAATGCAATGCTAACCGAATTGTTTGAGCAAGCAGATTATCAGGTAACCAGTGTGATGGATGGGGTAGAGGGTCATCGGGCATTTCTGCAAAATGAGTTTGATCTTGTGCTTCTTGACATCATGCTTCCCTATAAAAGCGGGGATGAATTACTGAAAGAAATTCGCGCTATTTCGGATGTACCTGTTGTTATGATTTCAGCTAAAGATTTAGTGTCAACAAAAATTGATTTGCTTCGTTTAGGAGCGGACGATTATATTACGAAACCTTTTGACCTTGGCGAGGTTCTTGCCCGTGTTGAATCTATTTTGCGTCGTGTTAAAAAACAAGCTACACCAATGAAGCAGCTCCAATATAAAGATATCGTATTGGATGATATCGCTAAGCGAGTTAAAGTTAATGGTGTAGAGGTCTTGCTAACTGCAAAGGAATATTTATTGCTCGAATTGTTTATGACGAACCAAGAGAAAGTATTTACGAAAGCAAATTTATATGAATCCATTTGGCAAGAAGAATACTTAGGGGATGAACATATTATTAAAATTCATATTAGTAATCTTCGTCAAAAATTAAAGACAATAAATCCACAGGCGGATTATATCGAGACGCTTCGAGGGCTTGGGTACCGTTTGCGTCCATAAATTATCCGTAATCTATACGCCATCTTTACTTTATCTATACCTTTCATGAGTAATCTATGAATATGAAAGGGAGGTGCTAAATATGGGGGAAACCATATTAAAAACGAATCAATTAACTAAAATATATAAAAAGCAAACAGTACTTCACGACGTATCAATCGAATTAAAAGAAGGACGTATTTATGGGCTTATTGGTGAAAATGGTGCGGGAAAATCAACCTTAATGAAGATTATTTCTGGTATTAGTTTTCAAACAGAAGGTTCATTTGAGTTATTTGGAAGATCAGCTGACAAGGAGATCCAACAGCAACGAAAACGTATTGCCAGCATGATTGAACAACCAGCGATTAGCCCTGATATGACTGCAAAAGGTAACCTTAAATATCATCGATTAATGCGGGGGATTCCGAATGAGGAGCTCGAGGATGAGATACTGCAATTGGTTGGATTGACAAGTACAAACAAAAAGAAAGCGAAGCATTTTTCGCTAGGAATGAAACAACGATTAGGTATAGCCATTGCGTTATTAACGAACCCAGAGCTATTGATTTTAGATGAGCCAGTAAATGGGTTAGATCCTATAGGTGTTGTTGAAATTCGTCAGCTTTTAACACGTCTTTGTGAAGAGCGACAGATGACGATTTTAATTTCGAGTCATAATTTACCGGAACTTTATCAAACAACTACTGATTATATCATTATTCATAAAGGGAAAATTATGAAACAAATGACTCAACAACAGCTCGACGAAGAATGTAGACATTATATTCGCATTGGTTGTACAGCTCCAGAAAAATGTGCACATGTATTAGAAACTATTCTTAAAACACAAAACTTTCAAGTCATGCCTAATAGAATGATTAAATTGTATGATTTCTTAGAAGATCTTGGGGATGTATCAACAGCATTATTTGAAAATGGAATAACACTTACGGAGTTTAGTCTACAAGGAGATACATTAGAGAACTACTTCCTTACGCTAATTGGAGGTGAGCGACATGTTTAATTTAGTACGTGCTTACCTCTATAAAACAACTAAATCTAAAATATTTTGGGTCTTACTGGCTCTTACAACATGTTCTGCAATCGCAATGTTTAGTATTGCCTATGGTATCGGCAATAACGCAATTAATGAAAGCATCAGCAACGTAGGTTTTTTATTATCTGATATGAATATGATGTCCATAGTAGGCGCAGTACTTGCCACTACACTAATTTGTTCAGACTTTGACACAAAAAATATCCATCATCCTATTATAAGCGGCTTTGCAAGAATCCAAATTGTCATAAGTAAAGCGATTGTTTTCTGGATCTTACTTATTGTTCTTGTAAGTCCTTATATCATCGTGACTATCATTGGGCTATCAATGGACAGCACGTTTAGTATGGGCGGGAAAGCAGCAGGTTTTTTAAGCATTTTAACTTTGACTACTAGTGGTATCTTTGGTGAATACGTAACAATAGTGATCACAATGATGATGGTCTACCTTGCTCAGTTAACGATTTGTATTTTACTTGCGTTTGCCTTAAGAAAATCGGTGCTTGTAGTAGCTGCGTATTATATGATGTCCATGTTCTTTGGGCAGGTGGCAAGCTTCCAAAATTCATTTGAGATGATGAATAAAATATTATCCTTTACACCCTATTCAGTGGAGTATATTACGCTTAATTTAAGCATGAGTAAAGGGGATATAATTTCGGCCGTTTCCGTTTGTGCCATGTTTATAGTAGTAGTGTTGTATTTAACATACATGACATTTAGAAAAGCAGAAATCAGATAAGGGGATGTAGGAAATGTGGATTGTGGCAATTGTAGTCATTGTAGGATTACTGTTTTATATTTTTTATATACAAAGGCAACTACGATTGATAAATGTACAATTGTCACAACGTCTACATGAGCAATATACGCAGCCAATTAGTGTCGAACTTTTAAACAAAGAAGTAAATCAACTTGTGGTAAATATAAATCGTATTTTAATAGAATCGCAAAAATCAAGGTCGTATATTAAACGGGAAGAAAAATACTATAAAGAAATGATTTCTAATATTTCTCATGATTTTCGTACCCCACTAACGGCAATCAAGGGCTATCAACAAATGCTTTTAAAAGAACCCTTAACAGAAAAGCAGCTCGCAAAGCTTGAAGTTGCACAAAAACATGTTGGAAGACTGGAGCAATTAGTAGAAACATTTTTTGAATATTCTTATTTGCATAGTAATGAAGATCAACCTAAAAAGAATCGTATCAATATATCAAATATTGTATTTGAAGAGATTGCCGGTGCCTATGCACAATTTGAAGAAAAAGGAATAGCCGTCAATTTGCCTAATTTTGAGCCACTCATTATAAACTCTGATGAAGAAATGCTTTTACGTATTGTGCAAAACTTAGTACGAAATAGCATTATGCATGCGCAAGGTGACGTAACTATCAAGCTATGGTTAGAAGAAGAACATGCCTATATCTGTTTTCAAAATCCGATTGACGAAAATATTCAACTAAATCCTAACCAGCTTTTTGATCGATTTTATACAACAGACAGTTCCAGACGTAAAAGCACTGGTTTAGGGCTATCTATAGTCAGGCTGCTAGCAGAAAAATTAGGTGGAAGTGCAACAGCAAAAATAGAAGATGGCATGATTGAGTTTTTAGTGTGCTTAAAAAAGAATAAGTAATATTAGTAGCCAAGAAGCTTAGTGCATCTTGGCTACTAATATTACTTAAAACGTCTATATCGAAAAGCTGGAAAAAACAATGACATAATCCTTATGGAAAACCATATCTATTTATGGTAATTATAGTATATGTTGTAGTGGTTATGATTACGGCAATCAATAATGATGGTCAAATTGAACAGATTGGGGCTTTTAAGACTTTAACCGCAAAAATAAACGATTTTAATTCTTGTTTAAGATGTGTCTCTATATCTACAAAATACAGAAAAGGCAAGGTTTATAGTATGAAAAGATAATAAGATAGGTACAAATAGCTTAGTTTTCAAAGGAGGAAACATTGTGAAGAAACTTGATTCTGAATTCAACTATCTAGAGGATATGTATGAAGATTCTTTCTTTCCATCATTTTTAGTCGATAAACTTAAATCTCATATTGTTAATGTAGTACATTTTATTGAGGAGAACAATTATACAATAGAAGAGATTCAAGAAAAATTAGACGAAATGACTATAGCGATCAATGAGCTACAAAATGAGTTTTATGAAAATGACAGTGAAATTGAAACGTTTGCACGAGATTCAATCGGATTAACAGTAGAAAAGATTTTACAATATTTTGAGATTGACATCGATATTGAAGAAGCTCTTAGAGAACGAGATTGGTGAAAAATTTTTATGTGATTTGAATTCCTTTTGTATCAACGGGTTTTAGAAAAGTATCGTTTGTTGACATCTGATAAGGCTCCATCTGGTCTGTTATTGTGCTGATGTTTACATAATGTTAGGGATAATTATTTATAAAGGTGGTAAAAAAATGAAGAGAATGCATGTTTTAGGTATGGTTGTTTTAACCGCATTATTGAGTGTAAGTGGGACGTTTTTGATTATGAAAAAGAACGATGAAAGCGAAAACTCTAAAAGTGCCGAGAGTGATTTAACTAGCGGTCAATCAATTTCAAAAGAACATGTTAAGGAAGAGTTTGTATCGACAGTGGATACGAATTTTGGTTGGGAAAATACTACGTATTCCAAAAAGATTGATGAATGGAAAAGTGGGGATGAACCCTTTATTGATAACCTAATGCAAGAAGTTATTCAAGAAATGTCACATCAAAAGATTATTGCAGATGAGAAAGAATCATCCATTATGATTACACCGAAAAGAATTGAACTTTTACTACAAATGGTAGAGGAAAATAAAGATGGATACGAACACAGTAATAAATATTTAGATATATTAAATCGTTGGAAACAAGGTGATTTTAAATCTGTTGATAAAGACCATAATGATATGTGGTTTATTCAAGGGACAAAAGAAGGTGGTATAGCCACTGGGATTTCTACAAAAGAACAAGAGAAAGATTATATATTCCAAGTCTTTAGTATTCCAATAGAAAAGCAGAGTTAATTTCTGCTTTTTTTGCGCTTGAAATTAGAGATAATTATTAATTGGTTTAGAAAAAAGATTTAAAAGAAACAAATAATATCTCACTACATTTCCTGCTGGAACGTAATTTAAGGTGAGTAGCAAAATTCTTTATCTAAGATACAAAGTAAATAGGGAAAGTGATAAAGTGTGAATAAAGAATGTAATAATCAAAAATTGGAAACCTGCATTCGCTATGGCTTAATCAATCATTTCAAATTTTTTGATTTACATAAAATCCTTAAAGAATATAAAGATGCCGGTGGTAAGCAAAATGATGCATATGTAGTGTTAGAAAGTTTAAGAGGAGACTTTAAGAAGGATTCTTCTGAAGATCTACTACTCGAATTATTAGATGTTGTAACCGGATTTTGTTCACCTCATCTATGGATATGGAAATGAAGTGTCTGAAAACCAATAGAAAACGAGATGCTCGTTCTTTCTCGGGATAGTTGTAGAAACATAGTAATTGAGTGTCTGGTGAGCCGGGTGTGTAACTTCAATAAAATACACTGTTTAGAAAGAGGTAGGTGTCATGACAAAGGTATTATTTAGGGAATCTATTTTTAGAGTTTCTAAACAGGGCGTTAGAAAAACACAACTTTGAAGGGCTTGAAAAAGAGATGTTCATAAGTGACATTACAATGTAAGCTTCCCCTTTTAAATCAAGCACTTTCGGAATGGTACAATGACCTACATAAATCTAAAGACATAATGTTTTATTGGACCAACGACTTCTATTTAATCGGTAAAAAAAATAGTCGTGATGACTATCGGAGTATTACGATGAAAACAGATTTATTTATAAAAGAGTGGCTTAAGCTTCTGCAGCAACTACGACAGATCTTGGGGGAAACCGGATACAATGTACCAATCTAGTAGATTTCTATTTGCTTGAAAATCTCGAAATATTTTATTCTTAATATATCTTTTAAAGTAGTAAGTAAAAGTTGTTGAAAGTTTAGGCGCTACAGTTTTGCCCCATTGGGTTCGGAAAAAGGGAAAAGATGAAGATAACAGATATTTTAAAGGCATTAGAGAACAGTGCCGAGATAAATAAGAAGAATTTATCATATTGCTGCGATACATAAAGGGGATGGAGGAACAATTACAACTAGTTTTCCAAATTTGCTGAACAAACAAGATTTTTGAGGAGGCCAGAAAAGCGATGATGTACATTGAGAAATGGTGGGGTAACTATATTGGAGGAACCGATGATACATTTACTTTAATCGACTATTTAGTTGACAGAGAATTTGAGTCGGATATTCCAACAGAAATAAACGTTAAAAATATTTTCCAAGACTTTCAACTGAATAATACTAGGGAAATAAAAGACTTACGCCAAACGAAAGACATTTACCGTATTATAGAAAAAGAATTTTTTCAAGATATAGGCTGCGTGATCAATTTGTTGATCGATATTACGGCTATTATTCTGGAATGTCAAAAAAACGGTAAGGTTCCTCTAACGGATTTAGGTGGCGGCATCATGGACAAAAATGCTGTTATTTCATTAAAAGTAGAAAAAGAAGAAATGGCTTTTTTGAGGGGAGTATTGGAAGATTTTATACATTACCCTTTAAGTTATGATTTGGCGGAGTTTTGCCCTGAAAATGATATGCGAGAAATTGCAAAGATATGCAAGGAGATTTTAGAAGAACTAAACATGTAAAATCTCAATTGAAATAGCGAAGAAAGAGAAATCAGAATTCTAATTCCGAGAGAGGTGTAACTATGAGTATTGGATTGAATGAGATATGGGATGGAAAAATCCCAGCAGATGAAATGAATTTAGCAGAATTATCCGATAAAATATGGGAGATCGGCGAACTGGATGCCATCCAAGAGAAGGTGTCGCCAGAGTTATTTCAACTTCACATCGCCATCAATACGATCGGTAACTGGCAGTGTGATGGCTGGGACGGTATCATCGCGTATCAGCCGCATCTTGTACCGTATATTTCCGAGGTTTTAGCGAAATTTGGTTTACAGCATTTGCAGAATGCTTTTGACGAAGTTATTGCGATTTTCCCAGATTTCATTACGTTTGAGGATGACTCACTTTATTGTGACATGATCAACTTCCTGCATAATATGCGACTTAAGGTAAGTGACGAACGTTTGAATGCGTATACGCAAGAAGAGCGTCAAGCCATGGTGACAAAATATCAGGAAAAGCTCAATCAATTGGATGAAATGACGGGACCTCTATGGGGATATGGTAGCCCTAGGGACGGTTGGGCCGTGATCTTTGATTACATAAAAAAATAGAAACGTTATATAAACAGCCCTTCGAAAAATGAAAATAGGTTGATGGGAATGATTACGCGCGATGGCAATATTCCTAGTTGTTATAAGTGATAGGATTCAAGCAAAGGATGTAAAAATTATAGAGAAGTCTATTACGTGGTCTCAAAATCATCCGATGTAGTTGGAGCGTTTAATGGAACATCTGCATCGTAATTAAATTAATGGATGAGATAACTTAAAAGAGAGGGTCATATGGGTATATACAAGACACAATTTGGAAGAGAAATGTCACTAAAGCTTTATGATAATCAATTGAAAAAATTGGAATATTCATATAAGGATGTTTTCGTTCATACTCGTTTTGGAAGAACACATATCATTGAAATTGGCAATCTATCGGGTGAACCATTGTTAGTATTTCATGGAGGGAATAGTACGACTGCCTATAATTTATTAATGTACAGATTTCTGCTTAAGAATTTTCATATCTATGCGGTTGATATTATTGGCCACCCTGGAAAAAGTGATGAGGTTAATCTCTCTCCTCGTAATGATGATTATGGAAAGTGGGCAAATGATGTGATAACAGCGCTTGGATTTGACAAAATAGCTTGTTTTGGGGTTTCGTTTGGAGGCGGAGTTCTGGCAAAACTGATGTGTACCGCACCAGAGAAAATAAAAAAATCCGTATTAATTGTGCCATCAGGTATTAACAATGCCTTTCCAATCAGTACTCTAAAAATGATGATACCACTACTCAAATATAAACTAACAAAGAAAGAAAAATATATAAAAAAAACAGCTTTATTTATGGCTATTAGAGAAGAAGTTCTTGATAAAGATACTTTGGATATGGTGAGAGATAGTTTTGATCATGTAAAAACAAAAGTAGGGATGCCATCCAATGTGAGTGAACAATTAATGCAACGGTGTAAAGCACCGACGCTTATTATGGCAGCAGAAAAAGATTGTTTATTTCCAGCGAAAAAAGTATTATCAAGAGCCAAAAGAATTATACCAAATAACACTGCTCATATGTTAAAAGGATGCGGACACATGCATATGATGCCAGATCTAGAAAAGAAAATGATCGTTGATTTTTTAAGTGTTTAGTAACTTTAAAGTCCGATCATTTCTTCCGAAACCTTCTAATTGTAGTATCGGCCATTCTTTTTTAAGACAGGCTGGCAAAGAGAAACCTTTAACGAATGGTTTAATAGGTGTGAAAAAAAGATGCCATCTAAATAAGAGAAGGCGTTAAAGAAAATGCTGATGAACTCTTTATTTAATTACAAAGTACGACAATAATTTGCTTTATTAATGCTGTTGCTCATCATGTAGTAGAGTGGTAGATTATCTTAAATGAAAGGAATGACGTTTTATATATGGGAAATACATATGCGATTTTTAAAAAAGAAGGTATTTTTTGTCCTACTTACCTAGAGGGGATTATGCATACAGAATTCTTTGAAAAAGATCCTTTTGAAGCAAGAGACTCCGATGATGGGGAATGGAGGAGCTCAAGAAATATTGTGACAGAGTTGCCAGAGGAAATATGGTTTGTTTCAAAAGATATAAAATATGATTTTGATTTAAGATGTGAGGTTGGTGGATTTTTTGTATCGTTAGAATTTCTAAACCTATTGCAGAAATTTGGAATTAACAATTTTCAATACACTAAAGTATATATGGTGAACAAGCATAAAGAAAGTATATCTTCAAAGGAATACTTTTATGTGCGTTTTTTTGATAAGTTAGAAGATGTAATAGATATGGAGAAATCAAATATTGAATTTTATAGGCAAAATGGACGTTTTAAAAAAATATGGGATTTACAATTGAAAGGTACAATTACTTTTCCTGACGTGTTTCTAATTAATAATATTAGACTATACAGTATGATGTTTTGTTCAGAAGAATTTAAAAAAGAGGCTGAAAAACTTAAATTGAAGGGAATTACCTTTGTCCCCTCAAATGAAGCTGATGTGTATAAGCCTTAGTATTAGAGCGACTATTTTTCAGGAAAGTTCGAAAACTTTTGTTTGAGAGAGGAGGGGAGATCAAAAGATGGTATTTTCTTTTTTTAAGAAAAAGAAAGAGCCGCAGCAATTGAAAAATAGAGTAGAGTTTTGTATGACAAACTTATCACTAGGTGCGGCAGATGCCTATGATGTATTAGTTGAAAGATCTGATATTGAAATAGAAGAATCGGGCTGTACATCACATTGTGAAATCTGTGAGCAAGGGATCTTCGCCATTGTCAATGGAGAAATCGTTACTGCAGATGATGCAGAGACGTTAGTGAAGGCAATTGATCAAGAAATTATACAAAATCCTCTTTATTGAATGAAAACAGCTTGTTAACATAAATCAACAAGCTGTTTTTTACTTTATGATGAATAGCGGTTATCTCCCGTTATTTTTACCAACCACGTACGTATTGCACTGGAGGTGTAACAGCTTCTCCTATTTCCTTAGCAGCATGAAGTGGCCAATAGGGATCGCGAAGGAGAACGCGTGCTAGGAAAATTAAGTCAGCACGATTGTTTTGTAAAATTTCCTCTGCTTGAATGGCTGTTGTAATAAATCCGACCGCACCAGTTGGAATATCAGCTCCATGCTTAATCGCTTCTGCATGAGGCACTTGGTAGCCTGGAAAAACGTTTATATGTGCTTGCACGACACCACCAGTAGAAACATCCACTAAATCAACACTTTGTGATTTCATCCAACGACTGAAGACGATAAAGTCATCCATTGTTGTACCATCTTCAGCATAATCTTCTGCGGAAACACGCACAAGCAAAGGACCTTCCCAAACACTGCGAATAGCATCGATGACTTGACGTAATAATCGATAACGATTTTCTTGGGAACCACCGTATTGGTCATTACGTTTATTCGTTGCTGGTGATAAAAATTCACTAATTAAATAGCCATGTGCACCATGGATTTCGAGAACATCAAAGCCTGCTTTAGCTGCTCGGACAGCTGCATGTTTAAAAGCTTCTATTACATATTCAATGTCTTCTAATGTCATCTCAGTAGGCGTTTTATAAGCATCGCTAAATGCAATGGCTGACGGTGCGAATATTTCACCATCTACAGTTGCTTTACGTCCAGCGTGTGCGAGCTGGATGCCGGTTTTTGCTCCGTATGCCTTCATTCCTTGAACTAATTGACGTAAACCTTCGATATGAGCATCATCCCAAATTCCAAGATCGTTACTAGATATACGACCTTCTGGAACAACACCCGTAGCTTCGACGATAATTAAACCAACTTGACCAGCAGCCCGGGTTGCATAATGTACTTGATGGAATGGTGTGACAAGCCCATCCTCCTGCGCCGAGTACATACACATCGGTGCCATTACAACACGATTTTTTAATAAGATATTTTGTAATTGGTAAGGTTCGAGTAATTTAGACAAAATAAAGCCCCCTAATCCCTAGTGATATACTTTTATTTTGCACCCATTATTTACTATTTGCAAGTAAACGAGATCGAGCTTCTGCTTCTTTAATACATGCTTCTATCGCTTCATTAAATTGATATTGTTCAAGAGCCTTAATTCCAGCTTCTGTTGTACCACCTGGACTTGTTACTTTACGGCGTAATACATCAGGTTCATCGACGGATTGCTTCAGCATTTCTGCAGTACCGGCAAGCGTTTGCGTCATTAATAGTCGTACTATATCCTTCGAGAGACCGACCTTTGTACCAACTCGTTCAAATGCCTCCATTAAATAATAAATATAAGCTGGGCCACTCCCTGAAAGTGCCGTTACAGCGTGTAATTGATCCTCTTCCACCTCAATAACTGAACCGACCGCCTCTAAAAGCTGTAAGAACATGGAGCGCTGTTCCGAAGTCACTTTGTCATTAAATGCAATTCCACTTGCAGACATCCCAATAGTAGCGGAAGTGTTAGGCATAACGCGAGCGACTGGGCGAGCCCCTAAATGTTCTATAATAGTTGCAATACCGATACCGGCTAAGATAGAAAGAACGGCTGACTGTTCTGTAATTTTAGGCTTTAGCTCACGCATCGCTGCAATGGCATCTTTAGGCTTCATCGCTAAAATAATTAAATCAGCTTGCTGGTAAATATCATGGTCAATATTGCAATTTATACCATATGTGTCGTGTAAAAAATGTAAGCGGTCTTTGTCTGAGCGATTGGTGACGTAAATTTCTTGCGCTGTAAATACTTTTTCTTTTATCCAGCCCTGAATCAATGCCTCTGCCATAGAGCCTGCACCTATAAATAGTATTTTTTTCATGATAAAACCTCCAGTTCAAATTCAATTTCGCCTTGGCGTAACTGCGTCAGGATTTTGAATTGTGCTAAGGCCTGCACGACGCAGGTCAGTTAGCCATTGTCGCAGGAAGCGACGGTTTTAGGCTAACATCCTTATATTCATTCCTTTGAAAATCCGTGACATCCGCCGGAGGCTTTGGGCCAACAAGATGTTGGTCACTCAGTCGTGTGTTGCTGCCGCTTCGCTTTAGCACAGATAAATTGCCACAGGACGTGGCGTTCTTAGACTGAGTTCCTCTATTTCAGCGGGTGTTTGGATATTTGTAGCTGTCGCTTCGCTTTCGCTACTAAAAAAATTGCTGAATGAAGATAAAAACAGCGCTCCCGTCCTTATAAAGAAGGACGAAAACGCTGTTGTTTCCGCGGTACCACCTTTGTTTGCCAATTGGCACAACTCATAGCCCTTTTATCGCAAGGGAGACGGTTATGTTTTCATAACTGCTCAGAAGTAGGTTCGGTAATGGGAGTGGGTGATGTTACTTTCAGCAAATGTAACACTCTCTAAGACACCTTCACCAATTACGTACTTGGCTTCATCAACGCATAAAAATAATTAGATTATTCAAAATTATATTGGTAAGACGTCAACCTGTCAACAGGAGGGTGACGAAAAGAAGAAAAACTTGTAAAATAGAATGAATCGGTGTTCACTAGTTGCATAAAGGGGGAAACAGCTTTTGTCTACATACAAAATAGAAATACCAACACCCTATGATGTAGGAGATGTAAATGCATTTGTTGTCAAAGGCGATGCATTGACAATTTTTGATGTTGGTCCAAAAACAATGGAAGCCTATGACGCGCTAAAATGGGGGATTCGCGCAGCGGGCTTTGACATGCGAGATATTGAACAGGTTGTGTTAACCCATCATCATCCAGATCATGCAGGTTGGGTGGATGCCTTTCCAAACGCAGAAATTTTAGGGCACGCCTATAACGATAAATGGCTTCGTCATGACGAGGATTTTTTACGTTACCATGTGCAGTTTTACAGTGAATGCTTATTTGAGCACGGTGTTCCTCAACAATATATCCAGCCGAGTGTACATGTCCGCCGTGAAATAGAGCTTGTAGGTGAACGACCATTAACACAAATTCTTAACGATGGGGATGAAGTGCCAGGACATCCTGGATTAAAGGCTATTGAAACTTTAGGACACGCACAAAGTCACTTAATCTTCTGGGATGAAAAAACGCACGATGTAATTGGTGGAGATTTATTGCTTGAAAAAATAACACCAAATCCGTTAATTGAGCCACCACTAGACCGTACATTAGGACGTACGAAATCGTTACTACAATATAATGAATCGCTAGAAATATTACGACGATTACCAGTTAAAACAATGTATACAGGACATGGCGCAGAGTTGCACAATATTCCTGATTTAATTGATAAACGATTAGAACGTCAGCATCAGCAAGCTTTGAAGGTTTGCGAATTATTTGGTGATGAATCATTAACTGCTGTACAAGTAACGAAGCGCTTTTACCCAGCAGTTTTTCAACGACAGCTTGGACTGACACTGTCTAAAACGCTCGGTTATTTAGATTACTTAGAGGCCAACAATTTGATTACATCTACAAAATCTGAAGAAGGTATTTATTTATTTCATAGAAAGTAGGTGTAAATATGAGCGTGAATAAAAAGACTATCTTCGTGACCGGTGCAACAAGTGGTGTTGGACTGAAAATAACAGAATTATTAGTAGCACAAGGCCATTCCGTTTATGCGACAGGCCGCAATACAGTGGCATTGAAAGCATTAGAACGCGTAGGGGCAAACGTGATCCAAGCAGATTTAACTGATTTAGCTACTATCGACGAAGTATGTGCACAGCTACCGCCTCTCGATGTAGCTATTTTATCTGCTGGGGTAGGTAAATTCGGTATTGCACCTGAATTAACAGATGAAGCTATTAGACAAATGGTAGAGCTAAATGTTAGTGTACCGATGTATTTAGCAAAACGTCTAGCAGCGCCTATGATACAACGTCAGCAAGGTCAGCTCATCTTCATCGGCTCGCAGGCAGGAAAGGTAGCGACACCTAAGGCAAGTGTTTATGCTGCTACTAAGCATGCGATTGTTGGCTTTACAAATGGGCTTCGCATGGAACTAGCTCCGTATAATGTGACAGTCACAGCGATACATCCAGGTCCAATCGATACACCTTTTTTAGACAAGGCGAGTGATGAAAGTGGTTATCGAGAGTCTTTAGGGAGGTTTTTATTAACAGCTGAAGAAGTGGCTCAAGCTACGATAAAAACAATCGGGCGCCCTGTGCGAGAGGTAAATTTACCGCGGATCATGGGGTTAACAAGTAAGCTATATGCAATGGCACCTGCAACCGTTGAATTTTTAGGTAAATCATTTTTTAATAAGAAGTAACGAAAAACTCAATTAAATAATATTAATCAAACTGTAAACATACTTTATGGCTCTACATGATAGAAAGAGCTTGTTTTTCGATAAAAGCCCAAAAAGTTTCGATAAAATGAGATTTTGTTTCGATAAAAGCTCAAATAGTTTCGATAAATCTTCAAAGTATTCCTATAAAACGAACGAAAGGAGCTTTAGCGATTCTGTTTTGCGGCTCGACATTAAGAAAAGAGTTGTCTCTTGCGCTGAGACAACTCTTTTTTGTATGTGGGCGTTAGGATATGCGAACCACTAGCTAAGTGCAATGGTGCCCAATCGCGCAAAAAACATCTGTTGCTCCGACCCTAAAGAAAGCGCACATCCGAAACGGAAATTAATACTATATACATTCATGTTGCGAGTAAAAAATCGTTTTTCCGAGTAAAAATATTGATCGTTTGTACAAGCACTTAAAGTATTGGAATGACACACTTTTTACAATAAACATAAAAGTCTATTAATTTATAAAAATACACTTGTTTTTATTTTTATAACATGATACTATTCGTGTATAAACTTTTAAGTGGATGTATAAACATACATATCTTATAGATTAAATGGAGGCGCATTTCTTATGGCGAATAAAAAAGTAGTATTAGCATATTCAGGAGGTCTTGATACTTCTGTAGCAATTCCGTGGTTAAAAGAACAAGGTTGGGACGTTATCGCAGTTTGTCTTGACGTTGGTGAAGGTAAGGATCTTGAATTCGTAAAAAATAAAGCTCTTCAAGTAGGAGCAATTGAATCATATATGGTAGATGCGAAAGATGAATTCGCTGAAGAATATGCATTAATTTCATTACAAGCGCATACTTGGTACGAACAAAAATATCCATTAGTATCGGCACTTTCTCGTCCATTAATTTCAAAAAAATTAGTGGAAATCGCGAATCAAGTAGGTGCGGACGCAGTAGCTCATGGTTGCACAGGTAAAGGAAATGACCAAGTTCGTTTCGAAGTTTCCATCAAAGCGTTAAATCCAGATTTAGAAGTTTTAGCACCTGTACGTGAGTGGGGCTGGAGCCGTGACGAGGAAATCGAATATGCCATGAAACATAATGTACCGATTCCTGCAACATTAGATTCACCATTCTCTATCGACCAAAACTTATGGGGCCGTGCAAATGAAGCGGGCGTAATGGAAGATCCATGGGTATCTCCACCAGAAGAAGCATACGGTTTAACAGTTTCTGTTGAAAACGCTCCAGATGAAGCGGAATACGTAGAACTTGAATTCGTTGCTGGTAAGCCAGTAGCTTTAAACGGTAAGGAAATGAAGCTTGCTGATTTAATCCAAGAGCTAAATGCTGTAGCTGGAGCACACGGTGTTGGGCGTATCGATCACGTAGAAAACCGATTAGTTGGTATTAAATCTCGTGAAGTATATGAAATTCCAGGAGCAAAAGTGCTATTAACGGCACACAAAGAGCTTGAAGACTTAACACTTGTAAAAGAGTTAGCACACTTCAAACCAGTTATTGAGAAAAAATTATCTGAATTAATTTATGATGGTTTATGGTTCTCTCCATTACGTGTAGCACTGGAATCATTCCTAGCTGAATCACAAAAATTTGTGAACGGAACTGTGCGTGTGAAGCTATACAAAGGTCATGCAATTGTGGAAGGACGTAAATCTCCAAATTCACTTTATAGTGAAAAGCTAGCAACATATTCTAAAGAAGACCAATTCAACCATGCTTCAGCAGTAGGCTTCATCGAACTATGGGGTCTGCCAACAGTGGTCAACTCTTCTGTAAATAAATAAAAATTAATTTTGACAAGCAAGGTGTAGTATAGACTTGTGCTGTGCTGCACCTGTTCAAAAAGAAATGAAGGAAAAGGTGAGCTGTTATGACAAAACTTTGGGGCGGACGTTTCCAAAAATCAGCAGAAGCATGGGTGGACGAGTTCGGCGCATCGATTGGCTTTGACCAACAGCTTGTTCTAGAAGACCTTGAAGGCAGCGTTGCACATGTTACGATGCTTGGTGCAACAGGAATTTTATCAGCAGCTGACGTAGAGACAATTCTCGGTGGACTTGCACAATTACAAGAGAAAGCAATCGCAGGTGAGCTTGAATTTACAGTTGCTAATGAGGATATTCACTTAAACCTAGAAAAAATGCTCATTGATTTAATTGGTCCTGTAGGTGGTAAGCTTCACACAGGCCGTAGCCGAAATGACCAAGTAGCAACGGATATGCATATTTTCTTGAAAAAACGTGTGGAGGAAGCAATCGGTTTAATAGAGACATTCCAAAAGACATTGCTAGAAAAGGCAGAGGAGCATGTGGAAACAATTGCTCCAGGCTATACACATTTACAACGTGCACAACCAATCTCATTTGCGCATCACTTAATGGCCTATTTCTGGATGTTAGAGCGTGATAAACAACGTTTTACGGAGTCACTTAAACGTATTGATATTCTGCCATTAGGTGCAGGTGCCATGGCGGGTACAACTTTCCCAATTGACCGCTTAAAATCCGCTGAACTTTTAGGCTTTAGCGAGGTATATGCGAATTCTATGGATGCAGTAAGTGACCGTGATTTTATCGTTGAATTTTTAAGCAATTCATCATTATTAATGGCGCATTTATCTCGTTTTGCAGAGGAAATTATTTTGTGGTCGACAGATGAATTCAAATTTATCGAATTAGATGATGCCTTCTCAACAGGTTCTTCTATTATGCCACAAAAGAAAAATCCTGATATGGCGGAGTTAATTCGTGGGAAAACAGGGCGTGTTTACGGGAACTTAATGGGCTTATTAACAGTTCTTAAAGGAACACCGTTAACATACAACAAAGATATGCAGGAAGATAAAGAAGGTATGTTCGATACAGTCCATACAATTCTTGGTTCTCTAAAAATCTTTGAAGGTATGATTCGCACGATGACTGTCAATACAGAGCGTTTGCAGCAGGCAGTACACTCTGACTTCTCTAATGCTACGGAGCTTGCAGATTATTTAGCAACAAAAGGTATGCCTTTCCGTGAAGCACATGAAGTGACTGGAAAACTTGTATTCACATGTATTCAAAAGGGCATCTACTTATTAGATTTACCGCTTGAAGACATGAAAAAAGAAAGTGAACTTATCGAAGCGGATATTTACGATGTATTAGCACCTGAAGCTGCCGTTCGTCGTCGTCATTCATTAGGTGGTACAGGATTTGATCAAGTAATCATCCAAATCCAAAAGGCAAAAGCTTGTCTAATTTAACAATTATTTTAGCGTGCATGTCCTTGTGACTTTTGCATAGATATTCATTAAAGCTGTCCAGTGAGGCACTATGATAAACCATTCTCCTTTTTCGTTAGAGCCAGAGGGTGAAACGTAAAAGAGCCCCTTACATAGGTGAAGGACAATCCCCAATTCTGGAGACGCGGAATTGGGGTTTTTGTGTAATTAAATGATAATGGGAGGTGTTTTCAATGAATGAGCGTTTTACAAAGGGGTTCGAAACAATAAAGCATTATGTGACAACGGAAGAAGCAGTAAAAATGATTGAGGCGGATGCACTAGCCGACATCGCACCAGATTTACGAAAAATGATTATTGAATTTGCCTATGAGGATATTTATTCACGCACGGGGCTAGATGCAAAAAAACGTGCACTTGTTGTCATTACATCAGTCGTAACTCAAGGTGCTGCCCCACAAACGAAAACACATATTAAACGAGGTTTACATGCAGGTTTGACTCAAACAGAAATTGTGGAAGCACTTTTACAATTAGTGCCCTACATAGGTTTTCCGCTTGTACAAAATGCATTAACTATAGTTCAACAGGTCTTTAAAGAAGAAGCTTAGATTTCTTGGCGTTTTATGCTATCTTAAGGCACTTTAATAAAAGCACGCATTACATGAATAAACTCCTGTGAAACGGTTCATATTAAGAGCGGAACCACTTATTAATCTAATATGATTAGGAGGATGTAGAATGAGTAGTCAAACACCCAAAGACCAGGAATCTCAGGAAAGTCCGCCACAACTGTATAGGGTGAGCTTCTAAAATCTTAAGGAAAAGGTGAGGCAGAGGATATTCTGTTTTGCTGTATCTTAAGAAGAAGCAATAACCGATACAAATAAAATCAATAGAAATAAGTGTTCTTGGATCCAGAATTTTTCTGGGTCCTTTTTTTATCTCGCATAATTGTCATAAAGCCAGAGTAATGAAGAAGAACCACAGATTAATTTTTACTTTATAGAAAAAATTGACTTTTTCGAAAAACTGTCTTACTCTAAGTATGACAGATTTCTGTTTGGTGATAAGCGATACAGATTGGAGGGGTAAGATGAATATTCATTTAGATCCAAGCAGTGAATTACAGCTCTATAAACAGTTAGCAAATCAGTTAATTGAGTTGATTGCTAAGGGAGAGCTTAAAAATGGTGATACATTACCTTCAGTTCGTTCAATGGCTGCAGATTTAGGGATTAATGTTAGTACGGTAAGTAAAAGCTATCATGAACTTGAAGAAAAAGGGTTAATTGAATTAAAGCCGAAAGCAAAGGCTCTCATTATCGGTGGTCAAAAGAAAGAGCTGGAAGAGACGGAAGTTGAAAAAGTAGAAAATGCTTTAAAGCCAATTATGGCAGAGGCATTTGCACGTGGCCTCGAAAAAGATCAGATGACAAATTTGTTTCATCGAATTTTAAAACAATGGAAGTAGGGGAAATATGCTTTTTATAATAAGCATCTTCATCTTTGTAGGCGTACTGGAAACAGTAACACCATTTTTGTCTAGAAAAACAACAGTGTTTGGTGTTTCAATTCCTGAGCCCTATGTGCAACATCAGCAATTACAATTATTTAAAAAGCATTATTGCATGCTGGTAGGGAGCATAGCAGCTACATTTCTTTTAGGCCAAATTTTACTACTATTGACGTCCATTCAGAAAGAAAAATTTGTTTTACTATCCTTTATATTGTTATATGTCATGCTACTCATATCAGCAGCTCTTTATATGTCTTATCATATAAAAACTAAAAAACTAAAAAAACAAGAAGATTGGGAAGCACATGTCAAAACTGTATATGTGACGGATTTAACTATACGAGATAGAGATGAAGTGCTCTCACCTACATTTTTCACATTACCAATTATTATCACTTTAGCATTGATTACCTTTACCTACATGAATTACAATGCCATCCCAGATGTATTTGCTACCCATTGGAATGCAGCAGGTGAGGTAGACGGTTGGACTGAAAAAACCTGGATTTCAGTAATAGTAATGCCGCTTATTTTACTAGGGACACAAATTAGCTTTTTCATCATCAGTATTGGTATGAAAAGTGCCAAAATACAATTGAGCGCACAGGCGAAAGAAGCTTCGGCCAATAGAGAGCTTGCACAGCGTAAATATGGTAGCTGGTACTTAGCGGTGATTAATTATAGTATGACCATTCTTCTTGTTGTTTTACATTACACGACAGTGATTTTAGAAGATCAAACAGCTCCTTACTTCTTCCCTCTTTTTATTGTTTTTATAATTGTCTCTTTAGGTGGACTTATACTCTTCATTTGGAAATTAAGTAAAAGTAATGAGCGCTTTGATGATTTACATACAAACGAAACAGCTTCAGCCGATGATCGCTACTGGAAATGGGGTATTTTTTATTTTAATAAAAATGATCCTTCACTATTAGTACAAAAAAAATACGGTGTTGGTTGGACTGTGAATTTTGCAAATAAATGGAGCTTTATCATTATACTTGTCATATTTTTACCAATCTTGTTAGTCATTTTCAAATAGAGGGAGAGATTTTATGAAAAAACTAATCTTTTTATGTTGCGCACTCTTATTATTAGCAGCATGTGCTCAGAAGGAAGATAACGTAAAAGAGAAAGAGACGAAAGGGGACAATAAAATGAATGAACAGCTAGTAGGTAAATGGGAAGGTAATATTGAGATACCAAATGGAGCACTTCCGATTATTGTTGATTTGCAGAAAGATAGCGGGAAATTATCAGTACCAGCGCAAGGATTAACCAATCATCCATTTAAAAGCATTAAATATAATGGTGATCAAGTGAATGTTTCAATCAACTTAAATGGCTCGGCTGTTGAAATTAATGGAACATTAAAAGACGGGAAAATTGACGCAATATTCCAACAAAATGGTGGCAAATTCCCACTTATCTTAAAACCATTCAAAGAGCAACCCGTTACGTATGAAACGTTGAAGGTTCCCGTTCAAAATGGTGAGTTAACAGTGGCCCTTCAAAAGGCAAGCAACGAGCCATCTCCAGTTGCACTTATTATTGCAGGCTCTGGTCCAACTGATAAGAATGGAAATTCGACCGTGGCTGGTAAAAATGATAGCTTAAAAATGATTGCGGAAGGGTTGGCGAAAGATGGTATTGCAACTGTCCGCTATGATAAACGTGGACTTGGCGATAACAAGTCCCTTTTAACAAAAGAAGAGGATATCACTTTTGACCAATACGTAGATGACGCAGTTCAAGTAATTAATACCCTTTTAGCGGATAAAGCATATTCAAATGTTCATATTATTGGACATAGCGAAGGCTCACTGATCGGTTTGCTAGCAGCACAAAAAGCAAATGTAGAATCTTTTGTTTCCATAGCAGGTACTGGAAGACCAATAGATGAAGTTCTGTTAGAGCAATTAAAAGTTCAGTTAACACCAGCGCTGCTAAAAGAATCAACAAATGCTCTTGCATCGTTGAAAAAAGGTGAGCAAGTTAAGAACGTTTCACAAGAATTACAGTCTCTCTTCCGTCCTTCCATTCAACCGTATATGATTTCATGGTTAAAATATAACCCTGCAAGTGAATTAGCAAAAGTGAATAGCCGAGTATTAATTATCCAAGGAACAACCGACTTACAAGTAGGTGTAACTGATGCAGAAGCGTTAAAGAAAGCAAAATCAGATGCCGAGCTTGTATATATGGACGAAATGAATCATGTGTTAAAAAATGCTCCAGCAGATCGCGCGAAAAATTTTGCGACGTATTCAGACCCAATATTACCACTTCATAAAGAATTGTTGCCAGCCATCCAGCAATTTATTCTAAATGAAAAGTAGAGACTAATCATCATGTATGCCGTTGTTTGGTTGATCATAACTATTCTGTTCCTAATCTTGCAATTGTTTTATCACAAGGAAAAGGCGCATTTTTACTAGCAGGCTATAATATGATGTCTGACAGCGAGAAAGAGAAATATGCGGAAGCAAGGTAAGTCCGCGGGAGCAAGGTGAATCCTCGCGGAAGCAGGGTGAATACCCGCGGAAGCAAGGTGAATACCCGCGGAAGCAAGGTAAATACCCGCGGAAGCAAGGTGAATACCCGCGGAAGCAAGGTAAATACCCGCGGAAGCAGGGTGAATACCCGCGGAAGTAGGATAAATACCCCAGAAGCAAGGTAAATTCCCACGGGAACAAGGTAATGCGCATATGAAACAAGTTAGTATACAACGAAAAGAAGTATGTTCAAATCATGAACACACTTCTTTTCGTTTTTAGGCATCCTTTCACCTTTTGTATTTGAGCAAGTTATCGCTATAGTTATTAAAACGTATACATAAGAGTGAAAGCTGATTAATGAGACTTAAAGCGGGGCGTTCACCACCTCACATACATTAAATTTGAAACAATTACTACGATTTTATCGTACAATAACTATGCAAAGAGGGTGTACTTCCATTCATTCAAGGTGAATGAAATAGCATGATGAATCAAAACTAAATTGAAAAGAAGGTGCTTTTTTGTATAGTATTGGGAAATTTTCGAATCTGTGTAATGTTCCTGTAAAGACTATTCGTTACTATAGCGATATTGGATTACTCGAACCATCCTTTATAGATGAAGTGACCGGCTATCGTTATTATGATTACGATAAAATGAAAGAGCTGAATACTATTCAGGTTCTAAAAGATTGTCATTTTTCATTAAAAGAAATTGAACAGGTTATAAAAAGGGAAAATGATAAGCAAGATTTAGAGCTAAGATTACATAATAAAGTTCAGGAGTTAGAGCACCAACAAGAAATAATCGCTGAACAAATTCAAAATATTGTCCAAGTAAAAAATTCTATAAAGAACGCTGAGACATTTAATCCAAAGCCAACATTATCAAGTTGTTACATAGAAGAACGACCAGAAATACAGGTGCTTTTCATTCGGGGGAAAATCAATATTATTGAAATGGACAGGCTAGTACAAAAATTATTTGAACGAATTTATGCATATCAATTAGAGGTAGTTGGGGAGCTTACTGCAATTTTTCATCAACAGGATAGGAAGCAAAATGTAGCAGATGTTGAACTACTGTTGCCAGTAAAAGTAACTCAACCGGCAAATTATATTAAACTAATACCAGCAGGCAGATATGCTTGTATAAATGTAAAGGGACCGTATTCAGAGTTGAATTTTGGCTATAGTCGCTTGCAGGAATGGATGACGGAGCAATCTCTTGAGACAGAAGGGGTGTTTATGGAGCAATACATAAAGGGGTTAATTCCATCTGAAGTAGTAAATCCAATTAATATTAGGCCAAATATTGAGATCCATCCAAACGATTTTTTGACAACAGTGTTTGTGAAAATAAGAAACTAGCTAAAGTCTCCAGTAAATGGAGACTTTATTCTGTAATTAGCAAGGTAACAACGTCTTGCTAGTAACATACAGAATGGAGTACATCAATGACAACAAATACAGGACAGTTTGCATTTCTTAAAGGTAGTTCGTATGAGATTGGACATCAACAAGCGCGAGAATTTCAAAAAAACCCTTTTGCGAAATCTCTATTCTTTACGGAAAAATTAGCTTCGGACAAAGCTTATTTTCAAATGAAAGCACAAATAGAGCAGTATTGCCCAAGTTTAAATAAAGAATTGGAAGGCTTTGGCTATAAGCCCGAGCAACTACATTTTTATCAAAATGCGTGGTTAATTCCTGGAGGATGTAGTTTAGGGGCTATTTTGCCTGGAAAAATGGCGGATGGTAAAACATATGTCATAAGAAATTATGATTTATCGCCCTCTATTTCAGATATGCGTTTATGTACGACAGTCGTCGAAGGGAAATATACTCATACAGGATTTTCTGTTTCTACATTCGGTCGAAGCGAAGGCTTAAATGAGAAAGGGCTATGTGTTGCGTATGCATCGTGTGGTATGCCCATTGGCAAATATCCTGGTATGAGACCACCAGTAGTACCTGGGTTTCAGTTTATGGTTATTGTCAGAGCTCTATTAGAAAATTGTAAAAATGTAGAAGAAGCTATTTATATGGTAAACAATATGCCAGTAGGAACGAATATGAATTTACTGATAGCTGATGCAAATGGCGACGCAGCATTGATTGGAACATATGACGGAATAAAAGAAGTGAAACGTGCAGAACTAGATTATCTTATTGCCACTAATCATGGTCTATTTTCTTCAATACAAAAAATGGAGCCTGGTAAGCTCGAACATTCTCAATTAAGATATGATATTTTAGAGGGAAAATTGAAGGAAGTGGCAAAAGATCTGTTAATGAAATCCAAGAGCTTCTTTTTACAGAGTTCCCTAAAGGATTATCCGTCCATAATTACAACGAAAGCTTTGGAACCGTGCATTCAATTATGTTTAACCTTACTGACTTACAACTGGAATTTTCATTTGGCTCACCATTACAAAATCAGGTAAACAAGATAGAAGTCGGAGACAACTTGGCAAAAACACAAATACCTGTTGAATTTACTAATAATAGCTATGGAACGGAATTTTGGAAAATGATAAAATCCTAACTAACAAAAAGACCTCCCACCGTGAGAGGTCTTTTTGCTGTACCCGAAAGGTAAGGCATATTGTGTCCAACTGAAATAGCACTTGCCAATTACACACTTATTTAATAACTTAATTCGTACGTTACTACTTCGATAAATTTATCTCGATCTTGTGATTCAAAAATAGTAATCCCTTTATCTCTAGAAAGTTGTAGTAACTTTTGAATATTAGCTTCATCTTTCTCCATAAAGGCTTTTTTTACATATTTTAAATCTTGCAAGATATGATGAATAAATGTATCTCCTTCTCTTTTTATATCTATAGCAATAAAGTCGAAAGATAATTTTGTTTTAGGTGGAGTAATAATTGTATCAAACAAATAGTTTAAAGCTTTAAAGGGGACATAAGGGATCCCTTTTTTATATTCATATTTCTCTATAATAGGTAAAACCTTATCAATAAATTTTTGTATTGTATCAATATTGTAAAGCTTTGTATCTTCTAAATTATTCCTCTTAATAATTTGTTGTATTTTTTCATATTGCTTTTGTTCTAGCAGTTCTTTCATATATAAAAGTTCTTTTTTGAATTTTGATCGTTCTTTTTTACTTAATTGTCGATGTTCAATAACAGCGTATTCGATTAGCTCCCATCCTATTTTTAAACCAAAATGAGGTTCTAAAAAATACTTAAGTTCTTCAAAATCGCGCACTTAGGTAACTCCTTTTAAGTTAGTATTATTAATCTTGTAGGGAAAATAAGATAAAAATTTCTTGCCTTAACCGCTCATCAAACATCTTGTGTCAGAGCCATATTAAGATAATATTCCTTTTCCTTTACTTAATTCCCAATAATTATGTATTTTACATAAAAAATAATTTTATAGAAATATATAATTTTATTTCATTTTTTTAAAAATAAAATGAACCTTTTCCATTTACCGTTTGTATAGTCAGTGAACATAGAAATAAGGAGGGATTATTTTGGAGCTTATAGTGAAGAATATTGTGAAAAAATATAATGGTGTGAACGTTTTGGATGGTGTGTCGGCCACATTTGAAATGGGGTATAGTTATTTATTATTAGGTCAAAATGGAGCGGGTAAATCTACATTATCAAAATGTATAGCTGGAGATGTAAAACCTGATGCAGGTACTATTGTATTCAATGAAGCGTCTCAACATGTACAAGAACAAGTTGCGCTACAGTACCAATTTTTTTCGAGTTATCAGCATCTGAAAATTCGTGAAGTGATCACTCTTTTTACTAAATTGACGAACAATAAAGTTGATTTGGGAGAGCTATATGAAATATTAGGGTTACCGACTTATGACCACATCTTATTGAAACATGCGTCAGGCGGTCAGAGAAAAGCAGTATCGATTTTCCTTTCATTTTTATTAAATAAACCAATTATCATTTTAGATGAGCCATTTGCTGATTTAGATTTAACGAAGAAAAAGCAATTGATGTTTTACTTACAAGGTGAAATTCGTCAACGTAACAAAATGATTATTATTATTAGCCATGAGGTAGCAGGATTAGAATCTTTATTTGATTATGTAGTGATTTTAAAAGACGGAAAACTCATTGAAAATAGCACACAGGATGAACTTTATAGAAAATACGCAGAGGCGAAATTGCCGGGAATCGAAGGTCTCTACTATGAAGTGACAGGCCAAATTTTAGGAGGAAGAGCAGGATGATGAAGCAAATTGCACGCATGTATATGTTAGAAAATATTCGTAGCCTAGGAATGACTATTGGGAATTTGTTACCAGCTTATATCTTTTTAGGAATATCATTTTTTGCTAAAAGCGCGATGACTGAAGAATCATTAGATTTTTTGATTAAAGGTCAGTTTTTACCGATTTCTATAATAATGTTAATCTTCTTCTTTTGTTTTTCCAGTGCTACAATCTATTTAACAGATATGAAAGCCAATAAAACCCTCCAATGGGTGCAGCGTACAGGCATTAAGCCACACACTTACTTTATAGGGATGGGAATCGGTGTTTTTACTTTATTAAATCTATTCTTAGTGTTGCTACTCATTGGCTACTCTTTTATTATTGATATTTCATTATCTTCATTTTTGCTAATTATTTTAATGAGTAACTTTGTGTTACTGGCATTATATCCATTGAGTTTTATATTGGCCGGTCTATTTAAAAATGAAAAAGTGGCAACAAGTATGTTGCAACCGATTATGTTGATATTTATGTTTTCAATACAAATGTCAACGATGTTTTTAACATTAGCTAAAAAAAACCCCCAGGATTATTTTATTTTCTTAATCTGGAATCCGATGCTATATTTATTTGATAGCTTGCAAGTGTCTTTAAATTTAATAGGCGAAACTTGGCTTCCGCAATATCAGTATTTTATGATTTTAACAATTCTTAGCTTGGTGCTAGCAGCCATCGCTAAGAAAGTATATACCAGTAAGTAGGTGATTTTATGGGAATTGGATTTATTGTATCTTTAATTGCAAATGTAGTTTTGACTATTATTATTTTGGGAATTACAATCCCGATGGATAAAAAATATGTTGTACGCGAAAATAGAAAAATTAATTATAAAAAAACAACAATTTATTTACGTTGGAATGTATTTGATACTTTAACGCTCGTTTTAGCCATTTATACAATACTTTGTGTGCAGGCAGTTTTCATACTTTTGACTTCCTCTCAAACAATCGAAAATCCATATTTGCAGTTTTTTGCAAATCAATCGTCAACATGGGTCATTGTAATAGTTGGATACTTAGTTTCACGTCTTTCTATGACATTAAAGTCCATTAAGGCTCATTGGGGGGATGAGCAAGATGATGAGTAATGAAGAGTGGATGGAGGCCTATAAAAACGGCGATGTCGAGGGCTTTGAACAGCTCTATAGTCGTTTGTATGAGCCATTATACTGCTTTTTATTTCGCTATACTCGAGAAGATCAGCTAAGCATTGATATTGTGCAAGATACCTTTGAGCGTTTACAATATATAAAAGAAGATTTTGATGAGCAAAAGGGTACAGTGAAAGCATTTTTATTTCAAATCGCCTATCGCTTAATGATTAATAAATTGAATCGGCGCAAAAAATGGCGTACGCTGTTCCCGTTTTTAGTACCGACGTCCAGTCATCGAATGTCTGCTGACGAGAAATTAACGATACAAGAAGCGATTCTTCAATTACCCGAAAAGCAACGGGCTGTTATTTTGCTTGTCTATTATCATGATTTACCGCAGGAGGAAATTGCACAAATTTTGTCCATTCCCCTTGGTACAGTTAAATCAAGGCTACATAATGCGATAAAGACTTTAAAGGAAGAGCTAAAGGAGGATTTCGATGCTTAAGGATGAATTTCAAAAGGAACAATGGTTAAAAGACAACTTAGATCAAGATAAAGTGGAGATACCTAAGCAGCTAATGACATACAAGAAAAGTCGCTGGCAACGTTTTCTTCAATATTTAGCTTCACCAACGAAGGATCCGTTAGAGCCAATATGTACATCTTCAGTCGGCTATACCTCTTTAAAAATAGTGCCCATTGTTGTGGCTGTATTTATAACAATTCTCCAAATTTTATTGCAATAATTTTTATCAACTAATCAATTATGCCTTGGCATAATTGCGTCCGGAATCGGCTTTGTGCTTAGGCCTGCACGAGGGCCGACACGATGTCGGTCATTTCGGTAGTGCCACAGGACGTGGCGTTAATTACCGATGCAGGTCAGTTAGCCGTTATCGCATGGATGCGATGATTTTAGGCTAACATCCCCTAAGAACTCCTTTCTGATTTCGTGACATCTGCCGGAGGCAAACTTCTTTCATTTAGATGTATGGACACCCGCTGAAAAGTAAATGAAACACGCATTCATCTCACCGCTTATAGAGGTGGGAGACTTCTGTAGCTGACGTTTTACTTTTACTACCAAAACATTTGCTGAAAAAAGTTAAATTTCTCACTGCCACAATCATTCGGTTGTGGTATTTTTAATGAATAAAATACTATTTATTGCCCATTTTTAGGAAATGTTTAGATTAATTTGGAGGTTGGTGCTTTGAGGGTTTTGAAAAAATTTCCACGACCAAACGCGATAAAAGGTCAGCTACATCGAGCGCTTTTATGGATTACTTTTATTATTGGTCTATGTATTTTTATTCCAACGCTTTACATTGAATATCGGCAAACTATTCAGCATCAGAATGAAGAGATGACGCATTATTTGGATGCTCAAACATATTTTTTTGAAAGCTGGTTATCAGAACGATCCAGTGATATACATACAATAGCTAATTTAGATTTTGTAAAGAATTATAATTATGAAAAATCGCAAGCTTTTTTTCTAGATTTTAAAGAAAAAACAGATTTTACAGACTTAATATTCGTTAATAGAGAAGGCATCGTACAATTTGATACAGTTACTAAATATAGTACAACTGGTGTTGGTGTTGGAATGGATGTAAAGAATCGTAAGTATTTTCAGGTTGCTACAAAAACGAAACAACCATATATAACAGATATTTTAATTAGTAAAGTTACGAAGAAGCCTATTCTTGTATTTGCTTCACCGATTCTAAATGCACAACAACAATTCAATGGTGTAGTTTTTGGTGCAGTAAATTTAGACACAATCGATCAACTGCTACATGAATCAAGAGTTGGCTTTTTAGGAAAAGCTTATATAATAGATCAGAAAGGTACTATGCTCACCGAATTTAATAATAAACAGCACCGGACTTCTAGCAAATATTTAGTGGATGAGCATATCTTGAACGCAGCTAAAAAAAATACAATAAGTGACCTAGAGCTTTATAAAGATGCGAATAATAAGCGAGTTCTTGCTAAAAGTAAGCCTATAAATGAAGGAAAATGGTTTATCATCTCAGAAATAGGTCTGTTTGAGGCGTATCAGCCATTAATCATTAGAATTTTATTGATAACCTTATGTTTAGTTGTAGGTTCGTTTTTTACGATTAAAATGATGTTACATCTTTCTAAAAAAATTGAAGAACCAATCCAACAGCTTCTTACAGGCGTTAGAAAAGTAGAACAAGGATTTTATGATTATCAAATAGATGAACAACAGCTGGCACCTTATGCACATGAATTTCAGGAGCTCTGTTCGTCCTTCAACGAAATGAGTGCTAAGGTGAAAACAGATACTATCTTACTGAAAGAATTATCAGTTACTTGTCAGTTGACGAAGCTGTATAATCGCCGTTATTTGATTGAACATGGGGAGCTTGTTTTTCAAAAATGTTTAGAGGAACAAAATCATTGTTCATGTATAGCGATTGATATTGATTTTTTCAAAAAGGTCAATGATACATATGGGCATTTAATCGGTGATGAAGTTCTAAAACACGTCGCAAATATCATTACAAATTCTGTGCGAGGAATCGACATTATTACAAGATATGGGGGAGAGGAGTTTGTCATTTTATCTCCAAATACTACGTTAGAGAGCGCAGTAAAGATAGCGGAAAGAGTTCGAAAGCATGTTGAACATCATCCTTATTATGCGGACGATGTTGAGATCAATGTGACAGTGAGTATTGGCATCGCAGGGTACGGTCATTCTAAAAACATTTCAACATTTTATGAGTTACTTGACAAGGCGGATCAAGCACTTTATATTGCAAAGGAAAGCGGTCGAAACCAACTGAGAGTATGTGATTATACTGGTAAAGTTGATTCAAACCAGATGCTTTAGAAGACTAAATTTGGAAAGTGGTATTTACATGAAGGAAATTATACTAAGTAAATTAAAAGAAATTGAAAAAGAGTATCAAGTGAAAATTTTATATGCAGTAGAATCAGGTAGTCGTGCTTGGGGATTTCCTTCCAAGGATAGCGATTATGATGTTCGTTTCATATATATTCATCAACCTCAGTGGTATCTTTCAATTGACCCTCAAGGAATTGGTGCTAAGAGGGATGTTATAGAATTACCTATTAATAATTTGTTGGATATTAGTGGATGGGAAATAACAAAGGCATTAAGGCTATTTCGCAAAAGTAATCCACCTCTATTAGAATGGTTACGAAGCAATATTGTGTATGACCAACAATATTCATTTATTGACAATGTACTATTACTGGAAAGTGAAGTTTTTTATCCGAATGCAAGTTTATATCACTATTTAAACATGGCTAAAAACAATTATCGAGAGTATTTACAGGAATCAGAAGTGAAAATAAAAAAATATTTCTATGTCCTCAGACCAGTTTTAGCATGTAAATGGATAGAGAAAAACAATACGGTTCCACCAATTGATTTTCAGGAATTGTTAAATGCAATTATTTCTGAAGGTCCTTTAAAAGCCGAAATTGAGCAACTTTTGCAGAGGAAAATGGCTGGTGACGAACTAAATATGGAGCCACGTATTGAAAGTATTAATGAGTATTTAGATAAAGAAATAGAACATATTGAGACATACTGTAAGAGTCTTCACGTTAAAGTCGATGATCCTACACAAAAATTAGATGTGTTATTTAGAAGTACATTGCAAGAAGTGTGGGGATAGAAAACTGAATAATTTTAAATCGCAAGGTCATACTAAAAAAGGTTTCACTTATGAAATCTAATATTGATGAGGAGGATGGCGCGAATGAGTAGGTTCGAACATTTAGACCCAAAATCTCAAAAAATCCACCGCAACTGGTCAAGGATTAAGCATTCAAAATCTCAAGTAAATGGTGAAACGGAGATTACTCTCCATAACCGTATCTTGAGAAGTGAAGCAAAAGCCCGACAGTTTTAATCATGCTAGAAAAGTAAGTGTCATCAAGCCCAGAACATATTCTGGGTTTTTTTGTTTGTTGTTTACGGGGTTTTTCATTCTTGTTTTGATAAAATGAATATATGAAAAATAAATACAATTTTAGGAGGGGAAAGTAAATGAGCAGCGTAGAAAAACTAAAAAAGGGATTAAAGGAATTTGGCCTAGAGCATAAAACGGAGGAATTATTACCTCTCGCAAAGGAATCCATTCGAATGATGGTAAATCAAATACCTGAAGAAAAAATACAGATTGGCGTCTCCAAAGTTGGTGGCTGTCCGGATGTACCATCTGATTTCTCATGGCCACATACAAACGACAATAGAGCGTTGTATTTTCTTTGCCAACTAAATCTAGTAGAAATCAAGGCTTATGATACAAACAGCTTATTACCTGTGGATGGTGTGCTATCCTTTTTCTATGATGCTGTCGAGCAACCTTGGGGATACGATCCGAAAGATTATGATGGCTTTAAAGTTTTCTATTTCTCTCAAGAGACTAGTAGCCTGAATAGAATGGAAATTCCTGTATCATTACTCGAGCATGGTAACATCGACAGCGCGGCGCTACAATTCAAGAATGAATTGACACTTCCATCATGGGATTCGCCATACTCGATGTATTTAGAAGAGATATTAAGTGAAGAAGAAGCTGATAAATACAGAGATTTTGAATATGAGTGGATGGAGGAAGGTGATTTGTCTATGGCTACTCACCGGATAGACGGATATCCAGATGCGATTCAAGGTGATATGTATTTAGAATGCCAACTGGTGACAAATGGTTTATATTGTGGAGACTCAACAGGATATAGCGATCCTTTACGAAAGGAATTAGAGGAAGGCGCAACTGATTGGCGATTATTACTCCAATTTGATACGGAGGATGATCTAGGGCTTATGTGGGGCGATAGTGGCAGATTGTACTTCTGGATACGTGAGGAAGATTGTAAAAATAAACAATTCGATAAAGCATGGGTTGTTTTACAGTGCTTTTAAAGGAGACTGATGGAATGCGTGATATTACATTTATTCAAAACTATTTAACGAATCTTGATGATGAACTATTAGAGGAACACGTTTTTTGGATTGACTGGTGTGAAGACAATGCTGATATTGTCCATTATAGCGAGAAACTATTACACACAGGGAAGTTAACGTATGAGTATGTTGTAAACAATGAGAGAGGTGTTGATTTATATATTATCTATGGTGATAAAAAATCCCTTGTGGTGATGGAGACGGATGATAGCTGTGATCCAACTATCATTGCCTTAAACGAGATTTTACAGCCTGATTATGAAATACGCATGTGGATGGAATCAATAGGCTCAGATACACTAGGCTTTATTTTCCTAACGCCTGATGAATGGTCAGCCGTTGAACAGCAATTCGGATTAGAAAACGTAAAAGAGTATTTTATGAGTATTACGGCTGATACAAAAATATTCCGACTTACCTATGATGATGTCGAGCAGCTATTGTAGAATTTATTTTAATGTATAAAATGGTTCGCAAATAAAAAATTTTTCCTTTTAAATAAGAGGAAGGAGCATGCAAATTACATGAAAAAATATAATTTTACACAAGAATTGGCCAATCAAATCAATAATTATCAATCGATAGATGCTTTTTATACGAAAATCATGAAAACGGTGGAGCCTGCTAATATTGGCTTCATTTATATAGAACCTGGTGGTGTTGTTGGGATGCACGAGGCGCCCGTACCACAGTTATTTATTGTAATTCAAGGTGAAGGATGGGTTTGTGGTGAGGACCAAGAGAAAATAATTTTAAAGGCTGGGGAAGGTGTTCTTTGGCAAACAGAAGAGGCACATGAATCTGGGAGTCAATCAGGCTTGACAGCACTTGTCATCCAATCCGAGCCAATCCATCTTGCATAGATTACATATAAAGTGTGTAACGGAGTAAGTTTTAACTCCGTTGCACTAAGCAGTAAGAGTTAAGCAAAGTTTAACTGTTTTCAAGAAGTGTCCATCAAATAACTCGTCAAATTCCTCTATTTTTTTAAAGCCCTTAACCTCGTAAAAGTTCATACCAATCGTATTTTCCTTTTCTACACATACTAAAAGGGATGTTAAATCTGGAAGCATTTTGATCCCTTCCTGTAATAGAGCTGTACCAATTCCTTTGCCCTGGGTTTCAGGAAGTAAATATATTGAGAACAGTTCTGCCTCTCCATTTACAACATTTGAAAAATTGGCAAAGCCTACAATCGTTTCTCCAATTATAGCAACTAAGAATAAACTTTTTTCCAAACGACCTTGCAATCGGTCTCTACTATAAGCGGCTTGTAAAAAACGATCTTGAACCTCATGAGGGATAATTCCTTCATATGTTTGGTGCCAACTCTTTTTGGCAATTTCTTGCACAGAAATGATGTCATTCTTTTGCATATGTCGTATAATAATTGAACTCAATACTTTTTCACCTACAATTCCAATTTTTCTATTTATTGTAACGTAAATCACGAGAAGGGGGATGACTTCATGCAAGTTATTGAAAAAGCATTTGGCTATATTACGAGAGAGCATGAGGGTCAGTTACAAGTGCTAGTATTTGAGCAAAATATAGCAGGAGCAGGGATTCAAATTCCGAAAGGCACGGTAGAGGAAGGGGAAACACCGCTAGAAGCAGTAACACGGGAGATGTTTGAGGAGACGGGGTTAAACTATTTAGTAGTGAAGGGGTTAATTGCCCAAGATTATTTTAATCATCATTCAGGGGTATTACAAAAGCGCTATTTTTATCATTTAACGGCAAATGAAAAAAGAGATTCATGGAGGCATTGTCCGACAGGTGTAAACGAGGCAGACTTAGAATTTTCATTTTACTGGATATCAGATGAACAAGAAGTAACACTAGCAAAGGGACATGGAGATTATTTATATCGAGTACTAGCTCGTGTGAACAATTGAATCATCTAGAAGGTCCATAATAAATAAAACGCGTTTCCGAATTTAGGAAACGCGTTTGTTCTATTATATTGTCTTTGCGGCAACCTCTAATGCTTGAGCGAAATCTGCAATCAGATCGTCAACATGCTCAAGCCCTACTGAGAAACGTAATAAACCATCAGTAATACCACGTTTTGCACGTTCCTCAGGCTCCATTGCTGCATGACTCATTTTAGCAGGGTAGGATAAAATCGATTCTACGCCACCTAGAGAGACAGCGAACACTGGAATTTTCATCGCTTCTACAAGTACTTTTGCGGCTTCATAGTTTGGTAGGCGGAAGGATAATACTGCACCTGTACTAGTTGACTGATTTTGATGAATTTCATAACCAGGATGTGATGCAAGCCCAGGGTAGTATACTTGCTCGACGAGTGCATTTGTGTCTAAAAACTCCGCAATCTTTTGTGCCGATTGAGTAGATCGACTAAAACGCACATCTGTTGTTTTCATGTTTTGCAATAAAGTAAAGCAGTCCTGTACACCTAATATATTGCCGAATGAATTTTGGATAAAGTAAAGATCCTGACCGATCTTTTCATCAGCAGTGACTGTTAATCCTGCAATAATATCGGAATGCCCAGATAAAAACTTTGTAGCACTATGAATAACAACGTCAACACCTAGTTCAAGTGGACGTTGGTGTAAAGGTGTCATAAAGGTATTGTCTAAAAACGTTAAGCAGTTATGCTGCTTGGCAAGTGTTACTACTCCACGAATATCTGTGATGCCAAGTGTTGGATTCGACGGTGTTTCCATATAGAGTAGCTTTGTAGCTGGTGTAATGGCTGCTTCTATCGCCGCTAAATCTGTGAAGTCGACGAAAGTATGTGAAATACCGAAGCGTGGTAAGACTTTTGAGACGAAGCGGTATGTTCCTCCATAAACATCCTCTGTAATGACTATATGATCACCCTGTGATAATAGCATTAATGCTGCAGATACTGCGGCAATTCCAGAAGAATATGCATGAGCTCTGACCCCACCTTCAAGCTCTGCTACTGCTTTTTCTAATGCATCCCGCGTAGGGTTGCCAGAACGTGCATAATCATATTCGCCGAATTCATCGATACGCTCCTGATGGAAAGTAGATGATAAATACATAGGTACATTGACTGCACCTTTTTTATTTTCATAACCGTCACGAACACCTGCGTGAATTAAGCTTGTTTCAATATGCTGTTTCATCATTAAGCCTCTTTTCTAAGGGTATCGAATACTTGTTTTAAATCCGCAATTAAATCTTCAGCTTCTTCAACGCCAATAGAGAAGCGGAGTAATCGGTCACAAACACCACGTTCAATGCGCTCTTCATAAGGCATATCCGCATGTGTTTGAGTAGCAGGATATGTAATAAAACTTTCAACACCACCAAGACTTTCAGCGAATGTAATTAATTTCAAGTTTCGAAGGAATGGATCTATCCACTCGGCCTTTTTCAAACGGAATGAAAGCATACCACCTTTTCCTGTGTAGAGCACGTCTGTTACAAGCTCTTCTTCTTCTAAATAGGCAGCAATTGCTTTTGCGTTTGCATCGTGTTGCTTTAATCGAAGATGCAATGTTTTTAATCCACGAATAAGTAACCAGGAATCCATCGGACCTAATACCATACCGCTACCATTGTGAATAAAGCCAATGCGTTCTGCTAATTCAGCGCCCTTAGCGACAACTAAACCAGCTAACACATCATTATGACCGCCAATATATTTAGTTGCTGAATGAATGACAATGTCTGCACCTAATTCGATTGGACGTTGGAAATAAGGTGTATAGAACGTGTTATCGACAATTAACCATGCCCCATGCTTGTGAGCTAATTCCGCATATAATTGCAAATCAAATTCCTGCATAAGCGGATTTGTCGGCGTTTCAATAAATAGGGCACGCGTATTGTCGGTGATTAATGCTTCTACCTGTTCAACCGATTCGAATTTTGAGTAGACAGGCTTAATATTATATGTTTCTTCAAAGAAATTAAAAAGTCGATATGTACCACCATATAAATCATCAGGCACCACTAATTCATCACCAGGCTTAAACAATGATAAAACTAATTGAATCGCCGCCATACCAGAGCTACAGGCAAAGCCCATATCTCCGCCCTCTAAATCCGCAATTCCGGCTTCTAATAGGGCACGAGTTGGATTTTTTGTTCGTGTGTAATCAAAACCAGTGGATTCACCGATACCTGTATGTTTGTAAGCTGTCGATAAATGGATTGGTGGGTTAACAGCACCTGTTAACGGATCACTTAAATTGCCAAGTTGTACAAGTTTTGTTTCAATACTTCTGCTGTTTGTCATGTCGTCACTCTTTTCTTCATCATAATAATGGGGAGTCAAAATATCTAAAAGATTAGAACTTCTTGTCCCAATATTCTCAATAATAGTTACCAATTTAACATGTATACTAAAGAAGAACAAGATGATTTCAGAAAATTAGAGAGATTATTTAAATTTAATCATCTAGGAATAGTAGGAGATAAGTGAGGGAGGAAAATAAAATGAAAAAATGGTTAGTGATAGGTGGGACAGGAATGCTAAAGGATGTTTCTTTATGGCTTATACAGCAAGGTAATCATGTAACCGTTATCGGGAGACAACAAAAGAAAATGCAAAATTTGATAGATGAAAATAAAAATGGTTCGAAATTGTCAGCCATATTAGTTGATTATACGAATTACAATCGCTTTAAATTGGCCTTCTTAACAGAGTCTCAGTAAAATAATGGATCTTTTGATTGTATTATTGCTTGGATTCATGGCTCTGATAAAAGAGTGTGGGAGTCACTTTTAGAAGCAATTCCTACTACAAAAAATAAGATTTTATACCATATAAAAGGCAGTAGCTCTTTCATAAAAAATGACGGTATAAAAAGTTATTTACCATGGTTTATCGAGAAGTGAAACTTGGATTTGTCATAGAAAAGAACAACTCTTCAAGATGGCTAACAAATAGTGAAATTGCAAAAGGAATTATTGATGCAATAAAACAAGAAATACCGGAAAAACATGTGGGCGTATTTGAACCATGGAGTTTGCGTCCATAAATAAATCTCTTCAATAAAAAAGAATCTGCCCATTACCTCGGCTTATCCGTGGTAATGGGCAGATTTTTTTGAATATGGTTTAAGCTTGTTCTTTTTTTAATAAATCTCGAATTTCTTTTAGAAGCTCTTCTTTAGAATCTAATTCTGGTGCTGGCTCTTCCACAACAGCCTCTTCTTTTTTGCGAGATAGTTTGGTCATAATTCGTAATGCCATGAAAATTGCAAAGGCGATAATTAAAAAGTCAAGAATCGACTGTAAAAATACGCCTAACTGAATTTGAGCTTCACCTGAACCATACTTAAAGCTTTTTGTTAAATCAATACCACCAGTTAAGATACCGACTAATGGCATAATGATATTTTCAACTAAGGAGGTAACAATTTTACCGAAAGCACCACCGATTACTACTGCCACTGCTAGATCGACAATATTGCCTTTCATAGCAAACTCTTTAAAGTCTTTCCACAAAACAAATTCCTCCCTATAATTATCCATAAAATTAATCGAATTATATTTTACTATATTTTTCCCTATCTTTTCAACTACTAAAATAGTGGTAAATATATTCGGAAAAATCTACTACATATAACGGTAATTTTGGTAAAATAGAAATAGTATTAGAGAGATTAGGTGTGACATATGGCGAATAAAAAGAAGAAAAAACAACCGAAGCTATCGCCTTCCGTTCAATTAGGCATGATAGCTTTACTAATACCAATTGCGATAACTGTTTGTGTTTTCGCCTTTTTTGCATGGAAGGAGCTACAAACATTAACTATATTTGAAAAATTAGCAAAGCAAAAAGAACTAGAAGAAATTCAACAAAATTTCGATCTGAACATTCCTGAGAAATATATTCCCATCTATGTAGCAGCGGAAGAGAAATACGGTGTGCCTTGGACGTTGCTGGCCGCCCATCATAGAATTGAAACACGCTTCTCTACTATGAAATCGCTCGTTTCATCAGCTGGTGCAGAAGGGCATTTGCAATTTATGCCTTGTACATTTGTCGGCTGGAAACATTCATCCTGCTCGGGGTTAGGGAAAGGGGATATTTCGAAGTCTGAATTAATGAATCCAGAAATCATTCAAAAATATGGTGGATACGGAGTAGATGCAAATGGAGATGGTATAGCAGATCCTTATGATATTGAGGACGCTATATTTAGTGCCGCGAATTATTTATCGAAAAATGGTGCAGCAGATGGTCATATTCAGCAGGCGGTCTATACATACAATCACAGTGAGGAATATGTTGATAAGGTGTTACATTATTTCAATTTGTATAATGATTATCATGATGAGCTTAAAGAAGTAGTCCTATATAAAGAAAAGTAACTGCTCGTATATAATGGCTTTATTCTTTCGGCAAAATGAATGGTTGATTTCCGTTCCTCTATTGCTGATCCCCAAGGAGTCGTGCAGTCTCCACTCCAATCAACCACAACATTTACCTCCGAAATGTTTTTTTACAACAAGTAAAGAGCCATCAAAAATGATGGCTCTTTATTACATATTTAGGTTGCTTTACGCATACCTTTTAAAATAAGGCTTACGATGAAGATCAGCACGACAGCACCAATTAATGCTGGGAATACGTAAAAATTACTAACTCGCCAACCCCAGTTGCCAAGAACCATACTACCGATCCACGAACCGACAACCCCTGCAACAATATTTCCAATAATGCCGCCAGGTACATCTTTACCTAAAATTACGCCAGCTAACCAACCTAAAACTCCGCCGATGATTAAATACCAAATGAAGCTAATCATTTTTTTCATCTCCTTAAACTAAGATATAATGGCGATTGCTTAGTTATGCCCTGAATGGAGTATATTAAACGCGCCTCGCTTCTTTAGTAATTATTACAAATTCACAAGAAGGTTTTATCTCTATTTAGCTTATGCTGATACCTCATTTTTGTGCAAAAAACATTTGTAAGTGTTTTCTGTAGCGAAGAAACTACAATTACGCTAACGCGAAATGGATTACTTAATAACAGTTGTACCTAATGTATATTCAAAATGACGCAATGCCCATTCATGACCTGCAGCATCAAAACTTGCAACACCATCTGCATAAATGATCGTTGAAATGCCCAAATTATAAGCATCAACCGCAGTGTGTAAAATACAAATATCAGTACAAACACCAACTAAATGAATTTCTTTAATCCCTCGCTCATTCAATAAAATCGATAAATTGGTTCCGGCAAATGCGCTATAACGCGTTTTATCGAGCCACATCACTTTATCTTTGTGAAGGTTATACAGTTCACCAACTTGCCCGTATAAATGGCGTCCTTTAGAGCCACGAATATTATGAGGAGGAAAGAGTTTGGTTTCAGGGTGGAATGGGTCATCTTCCTCATGTAAATCATTCGCAAAAACAACAAATTCTTTTTCAGCAATAAATTGTTGAATTAAAGAAGAAATTTTTTGATCTAATGCTTGACCGGGCTCTCCACATGTTAGTTTTCCATCAGAAGCGACAAAATCATACGTATAATCAATTACTAATAAAGCCTTTTTCAACCTTTTCACACTCCTTATAGGTATAATTTCACTTATTATCATGCCATATTTGGGCCTGTTTGTCAGAAAAATGAATCAAATTTAATATTACGAATAGTTTGAAAATTGATTTTTCTGAGCGTATAATGTGAAAAAAGGAGAGTGGTCTATATGAATATGACAGCTATGAAACGTTTAAATCGCCAAGGATTTCTTATTGCAGGCTTGCATCTGCTAGTGTTATTAAATTTAGCAGCGGATTTTATATTCTCCTCGTAATCTCTTAAAAAATAGAAAGGTGAGTTAAATGCTTGTCCATTATTAAAACAACCGTGAAGGCATATTTTATTACATGTCCACGGTTGTTTTTTATTTGTTCTCATAGAATTTGCATAGAATTAAATGGAATTTCTACGGTAAATGTCAAAGACAAAATACAAACAAAGGAGGGGTAGGATGACCATTAGATTTGATCGAGCGTTCCATGAGCTAGAGCGCCCTTTTGCTTGGTTGGACTTTGATGCACTGGATCACAATATAGCGACTGTTCATGACTCCTGTGGACAGAAAAATATACGTATTGCTACGAAATCGATTCGTTCTATCGAGATATTACGCTATATACAAAATAATCTCCCCAATGTGAAGGGATTTATGACATTTACTGCGTCAGAAACAATATTTTTACTTCAACAGCATTTTGATGATTTACTGCTCGGATATCCGGTGATGGAAGAGGCTGCTGTACGTCAGTTATTGCACTTCGTAAAAGCAGAAAAAACTGTCACTTTTATGGTCGATAGATGGGAACATGTCCGATTTTTGGCGGAACTAGGGCGAGAGCTTGGCGTTCGTGTGCGAGTATGTATTGATATTAATGTATCCACTGATTTTAAGATGCTTTATTTTGGTACAAAACGCTCTTCGCTCCATTCACTTGAGACACTAACACCATTCCTCGAATATATTAAAAATCAAGCTTTTATTGAAGTAGTTGGAGCGATGGGCTACGAGGCTCAAATTGCAGGAGTTGGTAATCGTCCAGCTAATGCTGTGAAAGGAAAATTTATTGAAGCTATGCAATTGCAAGCTAAAAAGCAAGTTACTCAGTTTCGTAGATTAGCCATTGCACATATAAAAGCATATTTTCCAAGCTTGCACTTAGTAAATGGTGGCGGTTCAGGAAGTATGGCATACACAGCACAACAAAAGGAGGTAACAGAAATTACGGTTGGCTCTGCATTTTATGCACCTGCTTTATTCGATCAATTTTCGCATTTACAGCTGGAAAAGGCAGCTGGATTTGCTTTAAGTGTCACAAGAAAGCCAGAAAAAAATATTGTTGTTTGTCACGGCGGAGGCTATACGGCGTCAGGGGCAATTAGTGCTGATCGCTTACCGGTATTCTATGACCCAACCTTTTTTTCATATCTTAACCTAGAAGGCGCAGGAGAAGTTCAGACACCCGTTAAGGTAAAACATAAAAATGTTCATGTAGGGGACACGCTTTATTTCCGGCACGCGAAGGCTGGAGAACTTTGCGAAAGATTTCAAGAACTACATGGAGTTAGAGGAGACAAGTATGTAGGAGCTTATACAACCTATAGGGGGGATGGACAGTGTTTTCTATAGATAAGTGGAAAAATGGTGAGAAGTGGACAAACTGGGCAGGTAATGTAATCTCTTATCCATCTGAGATGTACTTACCACGATCGATTGAAGAGGTTACAAATATCGTGGGGCATGCACGTGAATTTGGAAAAACGATTCGTGTCACAGGTGCAGCTCACTCCTTTAGTGCTGTTGCGATGCCTGAGCATATAGCATTGTCTTTACATAATATGCGTGGGCTTATAGCGGTGAATGAGGAGAAACAAGAAGCGACTCTTTGGGCCGGAACATATTTATATGAAATAGGCCCATTACTTGCGAAGCATGGCTTTGCTCTAATAAATATGGGCGATATTCAAGAGCAAACGATTGCAGGAGCAGTGTCAACAGGGACCCATGGAACTGGTGTAACACTCGGCTCGTTATCCTCAGCTGTAATAAAGTGGGGTTTTGTAGATGGTACAGGTACTTATAGGGAACATATGAGAGGAATGGATGATTTATCTGAAGCTTTACATGTTTCATTAGGGATGCTTGGTGTGCTTGTGAAAGTGACGATCAAAGTAATCCCTCTTTACAGTTTACATTATGTAAGCACAAGAGATACTTTAGCAAATGGGCTGGCGAAATTTGCTGAAGATATTCGACTGCATCGACATGTTGAGTGGTTTTATTTCCCTAGTAGTGAAACAATTCAAGTAAAGCGTATGAACGCTATAGAGCCTGTTTATCAGAGTGAATGGAGTAAAAGAATTGAAACATTGAAACTTCAAATAGTAGAGAACGGTGCTTTTTTTGCTATGTCAGAACTTTGTAAATGGAAACCATCGTTTAGTGGTGCTATGAGTAAGTTAGCTGCAGCAAATGTTGTAGAAGGGGAGAAAATGGGGATAAGCTATGAAATTTATCCGTCTCCACGTAGCGTAAAGTTTCAAGAAAGTGAATATGCTATTCCATTAATGCAATTTGAGTCATGTATGGAGGAGATCCATGCAACTTTTAAAAGTGGAATTTTTAATGTGCATTTTCCGTTAGAATGTCGTACAACAGCAGGTGAAGCAGGTTTTTTAAGTCCTACCCAAGGTCAAGAATCAGCGTTTATTGCCTTTCATATGTATAAAGGAATGCAGGAAGGGCCTTATTTTGAATGGGTCCATACGATGATGAAGAAATATAAGGGGCGACCACATTGGGGCAAACTAAATCATTTAGCTGCTAATTATGTATACGAGCTATACCCGGATGTTGAAAAATTTTTAGCCATTCGAAGTCAATGTGATCCTGATAATGTGTTTTTGACAGGGTACTTAAGAAAATTATTTACATTATAAGCGCTATTTCTTTAATTGCAGTTCATCTCTTTTGATAGATTAAGCAAAAGTGTTAAAAGATTATTAAAAAAATTAAAATTTGAACGAAATGTCAAAATATTCACGGAAGCGAGATAAAAACGACAATTAGTCAGCATGAAAACGATTTCAAATTTTGTGTATTATTTAAATTGTTTAGATAATTCAAAAAATACTGTTGACGAGACCTTTTTTTCGTACTATGATAACAACAATTTAACAAGTTCGTTACATCAATTAGTTGCCTTAGGCGATTAACATATACGCAAAAATAAAATAGACAGAACATTTCGTATATAGCAACGAACATAGCAATAAATGAGGGGCGTTTAAAATGAGAAGTGACATGATTAAAGTAGGCGTAGATCGTGCGCCACATCGAAGTCTTTTATATGCAACAGGCAAAGTAAAAGCGAAAGATTTAGGCAAGCCATTTATCGGGGTTTGTAATTCTTATATCGACATTATACCAGGTCACGTTCATTTACGTACATTTGCTGATGTTGTCAAAGAGGCCATTATTGAAGCGGGTGGAATTCCATTCGAATTTAACACAATCGGTGTAGATGATGGTATTGCAATGGGGCACATTGGTATGCGTTACTCGTTACCAAGCCGTGAAATTATCGCAGACTCTGCTGAAACAGTTATTAATGCACACTGGTTTGATGGCGTATTTTATATTCCTAACTGTGACAAAATCACACCGGGGATGTTAATGGCAGCAGTTCGTACTAACGTACCATCAATTTTCGTATCTGGTGGTCCAATGGAGGCAGGTACTTCTGCTACTGGCAAGCAACTTTCATTAACTTCAGTTTTTGAAGGTGTAGGAGCTCTTAAATCAGGCAAAATGTCATCTGAAGAGCTGTTAGATATTGAAAACAATGCATGCCCAACATGTGGTTCATGTTCAGGAATGTTTACTGCAAACTCTATGAACTGCTTAATGGAAATGCTAGGAGTAGCTTTACCTGGTAATGGAACAATCCTAGCTACTTCTGATGAGCGCCATAAGCTTATTAAAGAAGCTGCTAAACAATTAGTCCATATGATCAAAGAGGACATCAAGCCTCGAGACATTATTACTAAAGAAGCAATTGATGATGCATTTGCACTTGATATGGCGATGGGTGGTTCGACAAATACAGTCCTCCATACATTAGCAATCGCCAATGAAGCTGAAATCGATTATAACATTGAAGATATTAATAAAGTAGCAGAGCGTGTTCCGTATCTAGCGAAAATTATGCCTGCTTCAGATATTTCAATGGATGATATAAATAAAGCGGGTGGCGTTAGTGCCATTATTAATGAATTAGTATCTATTCCAGGTGCTATTCACCCAGATCGACCAACAGTTGCAGGAGTGACAATGGGCGAACTTGTAAAGGATTATCATATTACAAATGATGAAGTAATTCGTACGAAAGATAATCCTTATAGCCCAGTTGGTGGTTTATCGGTTTTATTTGGTAATATCGCGCCAGACGGTTCAGTTATTAAAGTAGGAGCTGTAGACCCTTCTATCAAAGTATTCAAAGGTGAAGCAATCATCTTTGATTCACAAGATGCTGCACAGGAAAATATTGATAACGGAACTGTAAAAGAGGGTCATGTAGTCGTCATTCGCTACGAAGGACCAAAAGGTGGCCCTGGGATGCCTGAAATGCTAGCACCAACCTCTGCAATTCAAGGTCGCGGTCTTGGTACAAAGGTTGCGTTAATTACGGATGGACGCTTCTCTGGTGCATCTCGCGGTATTTCAATCGGACATATTTCACCAGAGGCAGCAGAAGGCGGTCCTATCGCTTTAGTAGAGAATGGCGATGTGATCACAATTGATCTACCAAATCGTACGATCAATTTAGAAGTTTCAGATGAAGTATTAGCGGAGCGCCGTGCAAAATTACCGGTATTTGAGCCGAAAATTAAGCGTGGTTGGCTAGCAAGATATTCAAAATTAGTAACAAGCGCCTCTACAGGTGGCGTTATGAAAATTTAAAAAGTTAAAACGTTGATGAGGTTAAAGGTTCTAGAGCCTTGTATTTACCAGAGAGCCGGTCGTGCTGGAAGCCGGCGATACAACTAGATCCGACATCCCCTCGGAGTGAGCTATTAAACGCGTGTACGCAATTAGATAGCTCCGGGCATAATCGAAAGTGCTCGTTATTAATGAATAAATGATTTATGACATCGTCTTGGATGCGAGTGATTTCGCATGGGTGCATAAATAGTTACATTTATTCGCGAGGTAGCAATTATTTGCTATAAAAAAGGGTGGTACCATGGAAAGTCTTTTTCATCCCTACGCAAGGTAGTTCTTTGCGTGTGGAGAAAAGGGCTTTTTATTTTTTTAAACGACGTTTGAAAGAGTCTGTCATCTCTTTTCAAGGAGAGAACCAGCTAGTAACACTTCAATGATGCGCATTACTGATGTGAAATTGAATGATAAGAAGGAGGCATATTTGATGAGTACGAATGTTTCTATCAATGAAAAAGAAGAATTAGCAACATCAGCAAAAGCTGAACAAACCTATCAAGCGAAAGATGGTGCCGACGTATTAGTTCAGGCACTCCATGAGCAAGGTGTTGAAATTATTTTTGGTTACCCAGGTGGAGCGGTACTACCAATTTATGATGCCATTTATAAAAATCCGATTCGTCATATTTTAACTAGACATGAACAAGGTGCAATTCATGCTGCGGAAGGTTATGCACGAGTTTCCAATAAACCTGGTGTTGTTATTGCAACTAGTGGACCAGGGGCAACGAACTTAGTAACTGGTATTGCCGATGCGATGATTGATTCTATTCCATTAGTTGTTTTCACAGGTCAAGTTTCAACGGCTGTAATTGGTACAGATGCTTTCCAAGAAGCGGATATTATGGGGATTACGACACCGATTACGAAGCACAATTATCAGGTGCAGGATGTTAATGATATCCCGCGTATTGTTAAAGAGGCATTCCATATTGCAAGTACTGGTCGAAAGGGTCCTGTTGTAGTTGATTTTCCGAAAAACGTATCTCAAATGCTATTTGATGTAGAGACACCACCACAGGCTCCGGAAGAAATATATTTACCAGGTTATCAGCCAACGTACAAACCAAATTATTTACAAATTCAAAAGGCTAAACAGGCGATTTCATTGGCCAAAAAACCAGTTATTTTAGCTGGAGCTGGTGTTCTTTTTGCAGATGCCAAAGAAGAGTTAACAGCATTCGCTGAAAAATACGAAATTCCAGTAGCAAACACTTTACTGGGACTTGGTTCAATCCATGGAGAGCATGAATTATTCATCGGTATGGCAGGAATGCATGGAACTGTAACAGCGAATACAGCTATTACAAAATCAGACTTATTGTTGAATATCGGAGCTCGCTTTGATGACCGTTTAACTGGTAATTTGGCGACATTTGCTCCAAATGCGACAATCATACACATCGATATTGATCCAGCGGAAATTGGAAAAAACGTGCCGACAGACATTCCAATCGTTGCAGATGCTAAAGAAGCTTTAAAAGCATTATTGAAAAAAGACTTCGATGGTCCGGATACAGCAGAATGGTTAACATTCTTAAATAATCATACAAAGGAATATCCATTATGGTACAGCAAGGAGCCGGGGGACAAAGAAGTATTACCGCAGGAAGCATTAGAGCTTGTGCATAAAATTACTGAAGGTGATGCAATTGTCACGACAGATGTTGGTCAGCATCAAATGTGGGCTGCACAATATTATCGATTAAACAATGATCATGGATGGGTAACGTCTGGTGGACTTGGTACGATGGGCTTCGGCTTCCCAGCTGCAATTGGCGCCCAGTTTGCGAAGCCAGACAAAAAAGTTGTTTCCATTGTAGGTGATGCAGGATTCCAAATGACTGCGCAAGAGCTTTCTATCCTGCAAGAATTCAACTTACCGGTAAAAATTGTGATTATAAATAACAGCTGTTTAGGAATGGTTCGCCAATGGCAAGAAACATTTTATGAGGAGCGCTATTCATCTTCACTTATGCCGATTCAACCAGATTTTGTTAAATTAGCTGATGCATATAATTTGAAGGGCTATCGAATTAACACAATAGATGAAGCTGAAAGTATTTTCCGCGAGGCACTACTTTCTGATGAGCCGGCGTTAATTGATTGTCGTGTAAAACAACTTCAATGTGTATACCCAATGGTAGCACCAGGCAAAGGCTTACATGAAATGATTGGGGTGAAAAAGAATTGAAACGAGTAATTACAGTAACAGTGATTAACCAAAGCGGTGTTTTAAACCGTGTAACAGGTTTACTTATGAAGCGTCAATTCAATATTGAATCAATCACAGTTGGTCATACTGAACAGCCAAACTTTTCGAAAATGACCTTTGTTGTAAACGTAGAGGATGAGCGTAAAATTGAACAGCTAGTGAAGCAATTATCAAAGCAAATTGATGTGTTAAAGGTCAATGACATAACAGATAAATCAATCGTGCTACGTGAGTTAGCGCTTGTAAAGGTAATTTCACCACCAAATTTACGACTGGAAATGAATTCAATTGTTGAACCATTCCGTCCACAAATTATTGATACAGCGAAAAATGTTGTCACCTATCAAGTTGTAGGAGATCCAGATAAGATTGATGCTTTTATTGAACTTATTCGACCTTATGGTATTAAAGAATTAACGCGTACAGGGGCTACTGCATCTGTTCGTGAAACACAAAAAATCTCAAATTCGCAGCTCTCTATTTTAAAATAGTTTGCATATAAAATGAAAGCTTTGGATACATAGCCCTTAGTGGTTTACTGGCATCCGAAGTTTAAAAAAACAAAACAAAAATTAGGAGGAAACAACAATGGCTACTATGTATTATGATCAAAACATCAACGAGGAAGTATTAAAAGGGAAGAAAATCGCAATCATCGGTTACGGTTCACAAGGTCATGCACATGCCTTAAATCTTAAAGAATCAGGATTCGATGTAGTAGTAGGAGTTCGTCCAGGCGGATCTTTCGATGCAGCAAAAGCGGATGGAGTAGATGTAAAGACTGTTGCTGAAGCAGCGCAAGAAGCAGATGTTATCCAAATTTTACTTCCGGATGAGCGTCAAAAAGCCGTATATGAGGCTGAAATCGCTCCACATCTTGAAGCAGGTAAAGCACTTATGTTTGCACATGGCTTCAACATTCACTTCGGTCAAATTACACCACCAGCAGATGTGGACGTATTCTTAGTTGCACCGAAAGGTCCGGGACACTTAGTTCGTCGTCAGTTCCAAGAAGGTGCTGGTGTACCAGGCTTATTCGCAATCCATCAAGATGCAACTGGTCAAGCAAAAGATTTAGCTCTAGCTTACGGTAAAGGAATCGGTGCAGCTCGTGGCGGTTTACTTGAAACATCATTCAAAGAAGAAACTGAAACTGATTTATTCGGTGAGCAAGCAGTACTTTGCGGTGGTGCTACACAATTAGTAAGAGCAGGTTTTGAAACATTAGTAGAGGCAGGCTACCAACCAGAGTTAGCTTACTTTGAAACACTTCACGAACTAAAATTAATTGTTGACCTAATGTTTGAAGGTGGTATGGCAACAATGCGTTACTCAGTATCAGATACAGCTGAGTGGGGTGACTATGTTGCAGGACCACGTATTATCGACGACTCCGTAAAAGCTCGTATGAAAGATGTTTTAACGGATATCCAAGATGGTACATTCGCTCGTCGCTGGATTCAAGAAAACGAAAACGGTCGTCCAGACTATACAAAATTCAAAGAAGCTGGTGCAAATCACCAAATCGAAGAAGTTGGGGCTAAACTACGTGCTATGATGCCATTCATCAATGAAGGTAAAGAAAAAGTTGTGAGAGAAGTGGCTACAAGTGCGAAAAATTAATATTTTCGATACAACACAAATAGCCAAGTAACTGAAGCACCTAGGAGTGACAATTATTGAAGCAGGTTTTCCTGCTTCGTCACCCGGTGACTTTGATGCGGTACATCGTATTGCAGGAACAGTGAAAAACTCTACCGTACCAGGATTAGCCTGCTGTGTACAAAAAGATATCGGCACAAATTTGGGAAGCAATCGGCAAAAGCTTTTTTAAATGCCATTAACCGTCATTTGATACAAAGCCTTCGTGCACAGCCTGTAAGTTAATCGATCTTCAAGCTTCTGTGTAAATATCGCAGGTTTTGATGGTAGTGTATGGAATCAGCATAATGCACATTTCAAACGCAATTATGCCAATAACGTGTAGTCGTAATATTGATGACCTCACCTATTAAAATAGGTGGGAGTCTTACTAAAATAGCGTAGTCAACGCTATACAAAGAAAGGTGTTTTGACGATGGAGAAAAAAATTACAGTACTTCCTGGTGACGGAATTGGGCCAGAGGTTGTTGCTTCTGCTGTACGTGTATTACAGGTGATTGGTAAGCGATTCAACCATACATTCCATTTAGGTTATGCAACAATCGGAGGCGCTGCCATCGACCAACACAATAATCCACTACCAGATGAAACAATTGAGATGTGCGAAAACAGTGATGCAGTTTTACTTGGAGCGGTAGGTGGTCCGAAATGGGATAACAACCCACCTGAATTACGTCCAGAAAAAGGTTTGCTACGTATTCGCAAACATTTTGACTTATTCGCAAATCTTCGTCCAGTAAAGGCGTTCCCGAGTTTACTAGATGCTTCCCCATTAAAGCGTGAAGTAGCTGAAAATGTCGATTTAATAATTGTACGTGAATTAACAGGCGGCGTATACTTCGGGGAACCACGTATGCGTACTGAAAATGGCGCGATTGATACAACGGTTTACTCAACTGCAGAAGTTGAGCGTATCGTTGAAAATGCCTTTGAATTAGCACGTTTACGTGGAGGCAAATTATGCTCTGTTGATAAAGCAAATGTACTTGAAACAAGTCGTTTATGGCGCGAAGTAGTAGAAGCGAAGAAAAAGGATTATCCAGATGTGCATGTAGAGCATAATTTAGTTGACTCAGTTGCTATGAAATTAATTACAAATCCTAGTCAATATGATGTGGTAGTTACTGAAAATATGTTTGGAGATATTTTAAGTGATGAAGCATCTGTTATTACAGGCTCTTTAGGCGTACTACCTTCTGCGTCCATTCGCGGAGATAATTTTGGTCTATATGAACCAGTACATGGCTCAGCACCAGAAATTGCAGGTCAAGGTGTCGCTAACCCAGCAGCAACAATTCTTTCAGTTGCTATGATGCTACAATATTCATTTGGCTTAAAAGAAGAAGCAGCAGAAATTGAACGTGCTGTAAGTGCAGTATTTGATGATGGTTATTTCACTGCAGATCTTGCACGTGACGGCGCTCGTATAATGTCGACAAATGAATGGACAGATAAAGTAATTAACGAAATAGATACAAGCTTTGTTTCAGAAAGCATTATGACAACATACATTTAAGAAATGAGTGAAGATAATGGGAAAAAATATAATTGAAAAGATTTGGGATAAACACGTCGTTTATCAGGAAGAGGGCAAACCGGACCTGTTATATATAGATCTCCATTTAATTCATGAAGTCACTTCTCCGCAAGCTTTTGAAGGTTTACGTTTGAACGGACGTCAAGTGCGTCGTACAGATTTAAGCTTTGCGACAATGGATCATAACGTGCCTACAAAAAATCTACCGACGATTCATGATCCAATTGCACGTAATCAAATTGAGACGTTAGCTAAAAACGCTGAAGAATTTGGCGTCGAGCTTGCGGGAATGGGGCACCCTGACCAAGGTATTGTTCACGTAATTGGACCTGAGCTAGGTTTAACTCAACCTGGCAAAACGATTGTTTGTGGGGACTCTCATACGTCTACACATGGAGCGTTCGGAGCGATTGCCTTCGGTATTGGTACATCTGAGGTAGAGCATGTATTGTCAACACAAACCCTATGGCAAAACAAGCCAAAAACAATGGAAATTCGTGTTGAAGGTGAGCTTCCAGTAGGTGTAGCTGCAAAAGATATTATTCTAGCGATTATTTCTAAATTCGGTATCGGTGTAGGCACAGGACATATTGTGGAATTCACTGGAGAGGCTATCCACAATCTTTCTATGGAAGAACGGATGACAATTTGTAATATGTCGATTGAGGCGGGTGCAAAGGTAGGGTTAATTTCTCCTGACGAAACGACTGTTGATTATATCCGTGGACGTAAACATGCACCTCAAGGAGAAAAGTTTGAGGAAGCGGCAAATTATTGGTTAAGCTTAGCATCCGATGAAGATGCGACATATGATACAGTTCGAATCATTCAAGCAGAAGACATAGAGCCAATCATTACTTGGGGAACGAATCCGTCAATGGGTTCAGGTGTGTCAAGTCATGTTCCAACACAAACAGATTATGAGGATGAATCAGATAAAGCTGCTCTTCGAAAAGCACTTTCTTATATGGGCTTAGAGGAAGGTCAACCATTAACATCAATCGATATTCAACACGTATTTATCGGTTCCTGCACAAATTCACGCATTAGTGATTTACGTGCAGCAGCAGATGTCATCAAAGGACGTAAGGTACATGAAAATGTAACAGCGATTGTTGTACCTGGCTCCTATTCGACGAAACAACAAGCAGAAGCAGAAGGATTAGATAAAGTCTTTACAGATGCTGGATTTGAATGGCGTGAGACAGGTTGCTCTATGTGTCTGGCGATGAATGATGATGTAGTACCAGCTGGTGAACGATGTGCATCAACATCAAACCGCAACTTTGAAGGACGCCAGGGAGCGGGTTCTCGTACACACTTAGTTTCACCGCCAATGGCAGCAGCGGCAGCAATTGCTGGTCATTTCGTGGATGTTCGTGAATTCGTAAAGGAAACTGTGTAAATTCCATTTACACGGAAGGGATGATTGCAAATGGAACCAATTAATATCGTAAAAAGTGTGATAACACCACTTGATCGTAAAAATGTAGATACAGACCAAATTATTTCGAAAGAGTTTTTAAAGCGTATTGAGCGTACAGGGTTTGGACAGTATTTATTTTACCATTGGCGCTTCGACGCAGAGGGTAATGAAATAAAAGACTTTGTGTTAAACAAACCTGAATTCAAAAACTCTAAGATTTTAGTAGCACAAGATAACTTCGGCTGTGGTTCTTCTCGTGAACATGCACCGTGGGCAATCTTAGATTACGGCTTCAATGTAGTGATTGCACCATCATTCGCAGATATTTTCCATAATAACTGCTTCAAAAATGGGATATTACCAATCAAATTAACTGAAGCAGAGTGTGATGAAATTTTAACAAAAGGCTTAGAAAAACCATACACGATGGAAGTCAATCTGGAAGCACAAACAGTAACGGGTGAAGATGGTGTAGTTTATAAATTTAACATCGATCCTTACTATAAGAAAACATTGCTGAATGGTTGGGATGAGATTGCTCTTACCTTTAAATACGAAGAACAAATCGCTGCTTATGAAGCAAAACGTATTGCTTTTTAATTGATGTAGCGATGAGTTTTAGACTGAAGACATACTAGTTGTCTTCAGTTTTTTTTATGCTGAGAAAAGGAATTATGATTCGAAGGACAAACATTAAGAGGCCAAGAAAATATCACTTCCCCTCCAGTACCGATATTCTTGTGTATATGTTTCAAATATTAAATATTCGAATGTTTATTTTTAGTAAAATTACACAATAAATTGATGCAATATTTTGATAAAATAAAATTAGAGGTGGGGGAAATGAATGATAGCTTTTTTAGAAATATAGGGCAGTTAATTAAACATCAACGAAAAAAACAGCAGATTAAACAAGATGATCTGGCAATAGGTATATGTACATCTTCGTATTTGAGTCGTATTGAAAATGGTCTAGTGGTTGCTGATAAAGCAATTTATGAATTGTTACTACAACGATTAAATATTGATTTACATCAACATACCGAAAACCAAGAACAGATAAATGAACAGTTGGAGCTGATTTGGGAGAAAATCATTCTTCATCGACCATTAACTTCAAAAGAATATGAGAAGATAATTGCATATCCAAAAACTGAGTATATAGATGAAATACAACTAAAATATGCAATTGTACTTTGTCGTTATTTCCTTTTTGACAACAAGATGATGGAAGCCGAAAAGCTTTTAGAAAAAATTATGCCGTTTATTGATTGGGAATCCAATCGCATCACGCAAATGTATATTTTAACAATCGGTAATTATTATTTAAAAACTGAACTATATGCAGAACTAATTAACATGAATCAACAGTTTGATGTCGAGCAATATTATAAAAATGGAAAAAGCTTCGAGCATGCCTATTGTTTATATAATTTAGCGTTTGCTTATAACCGAGAATATCAAAATCAGGAAGCACTTAATTATATTGAAGCTGCGAGTAATGTATTTACACATTATTACGCACCATTATTTCAATTGAATTTATATTTAATGAATGCAGTTATTTTAAATTCACTATATCAATTTGAAAAAGCAATTAAAGAATATGAAGCTAGTTTAGATTTAGTTGAACATGTTGTAGATTTACAAACACCAAATCAAATGAGTTCTATTTATAATAATTTAGGTTATTGCTACGAATGCCAGGAATTATTTGAACAAGCCATCGAGAATTATGAAAAATCTTTAATTTTTGAATGTCAGTCACTTACTGTTGTAAATTATATTCGAACTTTATATCGTCATAATAACCTTGAAAAGATGAAGCAAATGATTGAATGTTTTAAAGATTTATCTTTTCAAAAGAGGCATGAAAAATATCAATTTGAAGTACTTAGTTTTATTTCTAACGAGAAAATTGAACAATTGTCATTAAAAGCATTAGAAGAAAAAACATTATGTTATTTTGAACAACAAAAATATTATTCTTTAATTTTGTTTTATGCACCATTATTTGCTGAACTTTATAGAACTCTTCTTGCATATAAACAAGCAAGTAATTGTTATGAAAGGCATTTATGGCAAGTGAAAAGGTTCGAGTAATAATGAGTAGTTAACATAAGGGGGGGAATAGCATAAAACTCATTCGAAAATACAGCTTGTTAATTGTGGGCTTAGGTTTTTCTAAATTAGGGGACTGGATTTATCTTGTAGCGATCAATTTATTTGTCTGGCATTTAACACAATCGCCGGCAGCGATGGCTGGAATCTTTATTGTCGGACCAATTGCAAGAGTTTTAACAAGTTTGGTAGCTGGTTCTTTCATTGATCGTATGAATAAACGCAAGTTGATGATTACAACGGATATTATCAGAGGCTTGATTGTTTTTTGTATGCCGTTTCTGGAATCTATTTGGCTCATCTATACGCTGTTATTTATTGCGAATATAGCAAGTAGTTTCTTTGGACCTAGTAGTACATATTATATTACAAAGTTTGTTCCTTCGAAAGATAGACAACGTTTTCACGCAATACTTGGCACGTTCAATTCAGGCTCGTTTTTAATAGGTCCAGCACTAGCAGGGCTCCTCATCATTCTTTTTAATACAACAGTGACGATTTGGCTCAATAGCTTTACATTTTTGGTTTGTGCTTTGATCATCTCCTTTTTACCAGATGTAGATGATTTGAAGGAAATTTCACGGCAACGTATTACGTGGCAACTATTAAAAAGTGACTATCTAGCTGTACTAGCTTTCATTCGACAAAATTTATTATTTATAACGATATATTTACTCTTTCAAAGTGCATTAATGATTGCATTTGCGTTAGATTCTCAAGAAGCCACATTTATCAAGCAAGATTTAGCTTTATCTGATAGCTTATATGGGGCCTTTGTGAGTAGTGCAGGAGCAGGAGCGGTTTTCGGTGGGATAGTTGCCGCAAGCTTCGCCAAAAAATGGTCCACTCGATCATATATAGCTTTTGGTTTGTTTCTGACAATGCTATTTTACACTGCCTTTTATGCCTCGACATCAAGTATTTTGGCATTTGTAAGTTTAGTTTTTCTAGGATTTTTTATGGCATTTAGTAATTCTGGTTATGAAACATTTTATCAGCAAAATGTACCGCCTGAAATAATGGGTAGATTCGGTAGTTTTGCGAATATATTTCAAAATATTTTGCATATCTCCTTAACCTTATTATTAGGACTGTTTGCAGAATTATTTACGCTTCAAATGACTGCAATTATTTTCGGTATTATTAGTATTTTATTTTCGATTTCATTATATTTTGTTCTATATTCTCAAAAAAACTATATCGGCTTAAAGGAGGAAATAGTATGATTAGCTATTCGCTGCGTTGTATTTTTTGTAAGAAAACATTTGAGGTTGTAGAAGGATCAAAGAAATATAGACTGTATAAACAAAATATGGAAGGCAAATTTTCTTGTGAAGATTGTGATAGAAAAATTGAATTGGAGTCAAGGAAAGGTTTATTGGGAAAACTTTAAATTGAAGCTTGTGCTCAATTGGTGAACATCTATAAGAAGATTAGTACTCCATAATTTCCTAATGGTATGCCCTGTCATTCTACGGATTTCTCAGTTAAAATGAAAAAATAAGATGGAAGGCAGGGTATAAAAATGATTACAGTTATCGGTAGCATAAATATGGATTTAGTTGTACAAATGGGGATTTTTCCAAAGCAGGGAGAAACGATCCTCGGTAAAGATTTTCAAACGATTCCAGGGGGAAAAGGGGCTAATCAGGCAATAGCTGCAGCACGTCTTGGAAGTGAAGTCACAATGATCGGCTGTGTGGGCTCCGATAGTTTTGGTGAAACATTGCGCACTGTTTTACAACAAGAGCATGTTCAAACTGAAGCTATTACAAGTGTATCGGCACCTACTGGGATTGCTAATATTTTACTCTATAATAATGATAACCGTATCATTGTAGTGCCTGGCGCTAATTATGAATTAAAGCCTGCACATATAGAGGCAGCGAAAGAAGTCATACAAAAAAGTCAGATGGTCATTATGCAGCTAGAAATTCCAAGGGAAACGACCGCGTATGCAATACAACTTTGTAAAGAAGCAAATGTACCTGTTTTATTAAATCCAGCACCAGCCACAAATTTTGATGTGCAATGGATGGAGGATATTACTTATATCACACCGAATGAAACGGAGTGTGCCGAAATTTTTGGAGATAATATAGAGCAGGTTTTAGAAAAATATCCTAATAAAATGATTATGACGCTAGGTAGTGATGGCGCACGCTATTTTGATGGTGAATATCCTATTCATATTCCGGGTTATATGACGAGAGCGGTAGATACAACAGGAGCAGGTGATACGTTTAACGGTGCACTCGCTTATGCTTTAGTTGAAGGGCAATCATTAGATCAGGCAGTGTATTTTGCAAATATTGCTGCTTCGTTATCAGTGGAGAAATTCGGCGCACAAGGTGGTATGCCAACACTTGGAGCAGTTTATGCACGTATGGCTGGAGTTGAAGAATAAAGAGAAGATCAACTCACTACAAATAAATACTTATAATTATTATTTCTTTTAGTCTGAATGAGGAATAATATCTGCGATAGAAGGTTTTATAGAATAAGATTTTTTACCTATTTGTGACGGCTGTATTTAAGTATATTGTCCTTTTTTATCATTAATTCTTAGTACTATGTATTAATAAAGGAATCTTTTCATTTATAATAACTTTAGATACATAGAAAAGAGGTATTGAGGATGACAGATATTGATAATGTGCCGATCGAATATACAGCCTCAGCGAATAATATTTTGCCACAGCTTGTTGATCATTTGCGACAATTACATGGCATTATTGTACAAAATACATATGTAAAAGATACAGCTAAACACTTAAATCGTATCATTCAAGATGCTGACAACGAAACAATGATTCTTATTGTTGGGAAAGAGCGTGTCGGAAAAACAACATTGGTAAATGGATTACTAGGGCGTCAAGTTTTGCCTGTTAGTGAGCAGCATCCAACTGGGGTAAATACATTTTTGCGATACGGTGAACATGAGGAAATAAAGGCGTACTTTTTAGATGGTGTTATAGCCGTATTCGATATGAGTAAGCTAGAATTATTGACGACTGGCGATACGTTCGCCTCTCAAATACTACGAGAACATTTAGATTATCTAGAAGTATATTTAAAAAATGATTTATTAAAATCAGTGACAATTATTGATTCTGTTTCATTGGAAGCAGGGGGAGGAGAAATGGCCTACTTCCCAGAAGCATTGATGAACCGTGTGGACGAAATATTTTGGGTGCTGCGTTCAGGTTCGATGGCTATTTATCCAGAAATATTATTAATGGAAACGTTAAAAAACAAAGGTGTTGAGCCTCTTTGTGTCATTAATGCCATAGATTCAAATGAAAATACGAAGGCGTTTATTGATGCTGAGAGAGAACGATTTGGTCATTTAATAAGTGATTTTGTTGCGATCTCTGCAAGAGAAGCAATTGAAGCTAAACAGATTAATAGTGATGAGCTTTGGCAAAAAAGTGAGTACGAGCAATTAATTTCAGAGATTCATCGAGTTGCAGAAAATAGTGATAAGAAAACGTATGGCATTTTAATTCGCTTCATGCAATGGCTTGAACGCTTCCGCTTCGAATTAGCTGTTATTCCACAAAGAGACCCATTCCAATCTGCTGTTAAGAACATTGAAAAGTATACAGGCGATACACAATACGAATTTTCGCGCTATCAACGTGATTTAGCGATTGTGACCGAATATGAGCAAGAATACGAACAGGTTGCCAATGTATTTAAAAATGTTCAAACATTATACCAACTTTTACAAATCATTTCACAAACTGATTATTTGCAGGATGAAATTGTAGAAGGCTTTACAGAAAAGGCTGTATCGTATCAACAAATGTTACGAGAATATCGAAATATGCATAGTGAATATTTACGTGAATATGATCGATTGGATGCGCAGCATAAAAAAATTCACGGAAAAGGTCTTATGAAGGCTATCTTTGGTCAGCATACACAAAATGGATTTTTCAAGGAACGTGTTAACAAGTTAAATGAGCAGCAATTGGCTTGTATTGCGCAATATGAAAAAGTGCAAGAAGCGGAGGAATTAATGCTTCATTCCATTCATTCCATACAAAGTTATCTTATGGAGTTAACGAAAATACGTTTAGCACGTATTGAGGAAAAAGTACTAGAGCTAAATCAACAACGTTCAAAAGAAAAATCCCAATTACAATTATACGCAAATAAATTGAATGAATTTTCTTGTTTGATGGAGGCGCAGGGCTATATTAAAGACAATATTCAACCGTTTTTAATGGACGAACAAATGCCGCTTAAAGCAAAGGATATTGAAATGCTAAAAGAAACGGTTAACAGTATTATGAGCATTGATCTGTCGAATAATGGCCTACTTGCACGTAGTCAGATGAACAATAAAATGGAGAATGCTGTAATTCCTTTCGATGTTCAGAAAAAATATCCATTTTATCCGTTAGCTTTAGCAGAAGTAGATGTAAAATCAAACGATATACCAGAAATTCCGAAAAAATTAGATATTCAGTATGAAGATTAAACAATAAAGGAAATGTTCTAAAAGTAATTTATACTTTTAGAGCATTTTTTAGTATTTCGTTTTTTGGGCTCATCATCCAAAGTTGTGAATGACATTAAGACGTATACTTTGTATACAAAGTGGGTGGCGGTTGTACGGCTCCTTGGGGCACATCGGACGTCCTCAGGAAAGCGCTCAGTCGGAATGGAAATCAACAACAAGTAATATTGATACCCTTTGATTTTTAAAAATTGGGATTAAATTGAAACGAAATGAAATGTTTTTTCGTACAAATAGAAGGAGGGATATAAATGATACGAATTAACGGACGTTTTACGGAAGCGAAAATTTATTCAAATACAGCATTACAATCAGCTATCGATCAAATTAAAGAATTGGCAAATCAGGCTTTTATGGAAGGAACAAAAGTACGGATTATGCCAGATTATCATGCAGGTAAGGGCTGTGTTATTGGCACAACGATTCAGCTTCAAAATCGTGTAGTGCCTAACCTTGTGGGCATTGATGTTGGTTGCGGGGTATTTGTAGCTGAGTTAAATGAAGTGGATATAGATTTTTCTAAACTCGATGCTACAATTCGAGCACATATACAAGCGGGAAGGATATCCATCAGGAAGTATCTCCTGCACGCTATTTTGCTGAATTCGAGGGGAGACAGTTTGTAGCAAGTGGCTTAAAGGATGACTATACAAATTTATCGCTTGGCACACTTGGGGGAGGCAACCATTTTATAGAGCTTGCAAAAGATAAAGCAGGTATACAATACTTACTTATCCATACTGGCTCGCGTTACGTCGGAGCTAAGGTAGCAAATTGGCATCAAAAAAGAGCTTTTGAAACATTGCAACGGGAAGTTTTAAAAGTAAAAATAGCCGAACTGAAAGATCAGGGGCGCGAAAAAGAAATTCAAGCGATGATTAAAGCTCATAAAGAGCAAAATCCAATTGTACCAAAAGATTTAGCCTATTTAGAGGGCGAATATTTCCATGATTATATTCACGATATGAAAATCGCTCAGCAATATGCTCGGATGAATCGCTGGACAATTGCCAAGCATATGAACTGGCATTTTAGTGAAACGTTTGATACGATCCATAACTATATAGATACGGAAACAATGACGTTAAGAAAAGGCGCCGTTCGAGCGAATAAAGGGGAGAAGCTCGTTATTCCTATGAATATGCGAGATGGTTCGCTCATTTGTATGGGGAAAGGGAATGCAGATTGGAATTACTCAGCACCACATGGGGCAGGTCGTATGTATTCTCGACGTGCTGCAAAAGAAGCTCTAAATATGGAAGATTTTAAAGAAACGATGCAAGGTATTTGGACAACATCCGTAAACGAAGAAACATTGGACGAAGCCCCAATGGCATATAAACCGATGTCAGAAATTACATCTGTTCTAGAGGAAACTGCGGATATATTAAAAGTGATTACACCCGTTTATAATTTCAAAGCTAGTGAAGCAGCTAAGCCATATGAGCGGAAAAATAATTCCTAATAATAGAAATTAGTGATACTTGCACTTATCCTTATCTATTAACATAATATCTGTAATAGTATAAAATAGGCTTACAAAGATGAAATGGGTGGTTTTTTTGGTATCTTCAAAAGATGTGGGAAAGTATGCGGGTGTCTCTCAAACAACAGTTTCAAGAGTATTAAATACGCCTGAACTCGTAAAGCCGAAAACAATTGAAAAAGTGATGAAGGCGATTGAAGAGTTAAACTATATTCCAAATGATATTGCAAGGTCACTTGTTCAGAAAAAAACAGGCATTATTACATTGATTTCGGGGCCATTACATAATCCTTTTTTTGTCGATACAACAACTGCAATCGTTAATTATGTTAATGCTCGAGGCTATAAAGTAAATGTTTATTTTGGTACGGAGGATAATTTAGATTCTATTTATACTGCTGTTTTGGAAACGAAGGCTGATGCGATTATTTTATCGTCTATGTTATATGAAGATGACTTATTTTTTAAGCTTGAAAAATTAGGTATCCCATTTATTATGTATAATCGCAAGCATCAGGAAAATAGGCATTTTGTAGAAATTGATAATGTGAAAGCTGGTTATATAGCGACGAATCATATTTTATCTTTAGGTCATCAAGATATATGCTGGATTGGTGGTCCACATGAAATAAGTACTTTTTATGGAAGGTACAAAGGCTTTAAAAATGCATTAAAGGACAGCGGTATAGATGTGAAAACAGTCCCAGCGTTTTTAACAAATACTAACAAAAACGATATTAAACGAGCATTTGAAGAAATACTTGAGCTTCCTAAAAAACCTACAGCTATTTGTGCTGCAACAGACGCAATTGCCATTGAAATATTAAATCTTTGTTTAGAACGAGGCTTTCAAGTTCCTAAAGATTTTAATGTTATTGGCATTGATAATGTGGAGCTTAGTAAACACCATTCGATTGCATTAACAACAGTAGGCTTAGAATCCGAGAAAAGTCTCGGATTTATTGCTATTGAAAAATTATTTGAGGTAATGGAGAAAAAAAGCACTTGCATCCAACAAACAGAATCTGTTAAACTTTTCCCAAGAAATACTACGAGTGAAAAATGAACTGATGTACATCAGTTTGTTTTTTACTCAAAAATGGTTACGTATTCATTTTTTTATTTTCTAAAATGAATACGTAACCATTTGGAGAGAGGAGTGAGTGAGGTCTTGAAAAAGGGCTTATTTATTAATGGACAATGGCAAATGACAGAAGAGTATATGGAGGTTCAAGCCCCTTACTCAAAAGAGGTTGTAGCACAATTTGCGATGGCAACTGAAGATGATGTACAGCATGCAATTGAAAGTGCTTATGCAGCAGAATCCGAAATGGCAGCATTAACAGCATTTCAAAGAGCAGAGATTTTAGAACGGTTATCTGATCTATTTACAGAAAATCGAGATGAGGCAGCTAGCATTATTTCGCTAGAATCAGCAAAGCCGTTAAAGTATGCCTATGCTGAAATTGATCGAACGATTGAAACTTACAAATTTGCAGCAGAAGAAGCGAAGCGACTATCTGGTGAAATGATTCCGATGGATGCATCTAAAAGCGGAGAAGGTAGATTTGGTTATACAATACGTGAACCATTGGGCGTTATTGCGGCCATTACACCTTTTAATTTTCCGCAAAATTTAGTAGCCCATAAAGTTGGACCGGCGTTAGCAGCTGGTAATACGATTGTTTTGAAACCCGCGACACAAACAGCTTTATCTGCTCATTTTCTAGCAAACTTATTGGCACAAACAAATCTACCAACAGGTGCATTTAACTTAGTTACTGGGCAAGGAAAACTAATAGGGGATGCATTTTTAGCACATCCAAAAGTGAAAATGATTACGTTTACCGGGAGCCCAGCTGTAGGTATTTCCCTTCGCAATCGCGCTGGCTTAAAGAAAGTCACATTAGAACTTGGTTCGAATGCTGGTGTTATTGTGGATGAAGGGGTTCAACTCGATAAAATTATGGACCGCATTGTTATGGGTGCTTTTTCAAATCAAGGTCAAGTTTGCATCTCACTACAGCGTATATATGTAAAAGAAAAAATAATGGATGAATTTTTAGAGCAGCTAAAAGAAAAAGTAGAGCGCTTAACAATCGGGGACCCACTTGATGCAACAACAGATTTAGCGATGATGATTTCAGAAACTGAGCAACAGCGTGCTGTCACATGGATTGAAGAGGCGGTAGCAGAAGGTGCGGAGGTACTGACAGGTGGCCGTATTGAAAATAATATTTTACTTCCAACAGTGTTATTGAATGTATCTTCTACTAGCCGTGTATCTTGTGAGGAAATATTTGCACCAGTAGTTATTGTCAATACTGTTTCATCAGTAGAAGAAGCCATTGATGCTGTTAATGACTCAAATTATGGCTTACAGGCAGGGATATTTACACCTTCCATCGAGACGGCCTTTAAAGCTTCAAAGAAATTACAAGTTGGAGGTGTCATTATAAATGACGTTCCGACATATCGTGTAGATCAAATGCCATATGGTGGCGTTAAAGAAAGCGGAACCGGTCGTGAAGGAATCAAATATGCAGTTGAGGAAATGACAGAAATGAAGCTAGTGATTTGGAATAATAATTAACTTCTTTCAGCGGTTGTTTCGACACCCGCTAAAATAGAGGGACTCAGTTTAAGAACGCCACGTCCTGTGGCAACGACTGAGTGACCACCTTCATATTGTTGCTGTCGCTGCGCTTTCGCACAAACAAAACCCTCTGCTGCCGCTACGTTGCACTACGCTTTCGCACAGAAAACATTTGTTGGCCTAAAGCCTTCGGCGGATGTCACGGAATCGGAATGGCGTTCATATAGGATGTTAGCCTAAAATCATCGCATCCATGCGATAACGGCTAACTGACCTGCATCGGTAAAAACGCCACGTCCTGTGGCAATACCGACATCGTGTCGCCCCTCACGCAGGCCTAAGCACAAAGCCGATTCCTGACGTAATTATGCCGAGGCATAATTAATCACGAATGGAGATGGTTGTAAATGAACACTATCAAACAACACCCGAAATTGTATGTTATGGACAATGGAACAATGCGAATGGATAAAAACTTTATGATTGCCATGCATAATCCTGCAACGATTGATTATCCAAACAAGCCAAATGAATTTGTAGAGTTTCCAGTTTATACAGTATTAATTGATCATCCAGAAGGGAAAATATTATTTGATACAGCATGTAACCCAAATTCAATGGGATCTGAAGGACGTTGGGGTGAATTTACTCAGAAAGCATTTCCAATTAATATGCCAGAAGAATGCTATTTACATCATCGATTAGAAGAGTTAAATGTGCGTCCAGAAGATATTAAATATGTTGTAGCTTCACATTTACATTTAGATCATGCAGGCTGTTTAGAGCTTTTTACGAATGCAACGATTATTGTACAGGAAGATGAATTCAATGGAACTTTACAAACATACGCAAGAAATGTAAAAGAAGGTGCCTATATTTGGGGTGACATTGAAATGTGGATAAAAAACAATTTACAATGGCGATTAATTAAACGTGGTGAGGATAATGTAAAACTTGCAGAAGGAATCCAAGTTTTGAATTTTGGAAGCGGTCATGCTTGGGGAATGCTAGGTTTGCATATTAATATGCCAGAAACCGGGGGGATTATATTAGCTTCGGATGCCATTTACAGTGCCGAAAGCTTTGGTCCACCTGTCAAGCCGCCTGGTATACTATATGATTCTGTTGGCTATAATTCTACAGTCGAACGAATTAGAAGATTAGCAAATGAAACAAATTCGCAAGTGTGGTTTGGCCATGATCCAGTCCAATTTAAGTCATTTAGAAAATCGACAGAAGGCTATTATGAATAGATAGGAGTATAACAATTATGCATAAATTAACCTTTACTCCTGCGAGTTATACAGGTTGGGGTTGCTTGAATCAGCTACTACCGGAAGTAGAAAAATTGAAAGCAAATAATATTTTAATCATCACAGATCCATTTTTAAAAGAGTTAGGTTTAACAGACCATCTTGAAAAGCCTTTACTTGAAAATGGCTACGCTACAACTATTTATACCGATATTGCCCCTGAGCCACCGCTCGCAATTGGTGAAAAACTAGTTGAATTTACTAGAAATCATCATTTTGATTTAGTGATTGGTTTAGGGGGAGGAAGTGCATTAGACTTAGCGAAACTTGCTGCGGTTTTAGCAACACATAATGGGAAAGTGGCAGATTACTTAAATTTAACGGGAACAAAAAATCTTGAAAATAAAGGATTACCTAAAATTTTAATTCCAACTACATCTGGAACAGGCTCAGAAGTGACAAATATTTCAGTACTGTCACTTGAAACGACGAAGGATGTTGTGACACATGATTACTTATTAGCAGATGTCGCTATTGTAGATCCTGCGTTAACAATTTCCTTACCACCAAAAGTGACTGCTGCTACAGGTGTAGATGCTTTAACACATGCAATTGAGGCCTATGTTTCTGTAAATGCAAACGAAGTAACTAATGCACTTGCACTACAAGCTATTAAATTAATTAGTGGCTCTATCCGAGCTGCTGTGCATGATGGTCAAAATAAGCAGGCACGCTCGGATATGAGTTATGGTAGTTATTTGGCGGGATTAGCCTTTTTCAATGCTGGTGTTGCAGGAGTACATGCTTTAGCTTATCCTCTTGGTGGACAGTTCCATATTGCTCATGGAGATTCGAACGCAGTATTATTACCTTATGTCATGGGCTATATTCGCCAAAGTTGTGAAAAACGAATGAAAGATATTTTAGATGCAATGGGTATTTCATCTGCGTATTTATCGCAAGAAGAGGCTTCTTATAAATGTGTAGATGCATTGAAGCAACTTGTGCATGATGTTAATATTCCGTCAACATTAAAGGGATTTAATATACCTGAAATAGCACTGGAACTACTAACGGATGATGCGACAAAGCAAACAAGAATTCTAGCACGTAGTCCGATGCCACTTAAGCGAACAGACATCTATACTATTTATCGTGCTGCATTTGATGGAGAAGTTCGAGAACCTCAGCCATTATAAAAGAAAAGAGAAACGTTGAATGCCGGCGTTTCTCTTTTCTTGCTACATGTTTTTTGTAGTGAAAGCAAAGCGGTACAAGAAGCTGCTTATCGAAGACTAAAAATATGGAATTTTAATAGATGGAACTCAAAAAAATGATTTTCCACTGAAATAAACAAAAAAGAATCTGCTCATACAGATTCTTTTTTGTTTAAAATTATATTTTATGCTTCAGCATCAGGTGAAAATGAACGTGTCGCTAATTCTGCGTCAAGCATAAAGATTGCGTTGGAGTCATTTTCAATGCGTTCGATTTTTCGAATTAACGTGTCAAACGTTGATTCTTCCTCTACTTGTTCGTCAATGAACCATTTTAAGAAAGCCATAGTCGCGTGCTCGCGTTCATCTAAAGCGATATCCGATAAATGATAAATACGGCGCGTTACTTCTTTCTCATGTGAAAGGCCAGTTTTGAAGGCATGTAAAATAGACTCGAAATGATTATCTGGACTATCGAAGCCATGGATTGTTGCACGGTAGCCCATATCACTTAGGAAATTATAAAATTTCATCGCATGGAAGCGTTCTTCTTCAGCCTGTACTAAAAAGAAGTTGGCAAAGCCATCGTAATCTTGATCTGTGCAATATGCCGCCATCGCCATATAAGCATGCGCAGAGTAGAATTCAAAATTCATTTGATCGTTTAGTGCTGTGTGTAGTTTTTCAGATAACATAAATATTTTCCTCCCTTTACAGTAAATATTTACTGCTTCTCCTATAGTATACAGCGAAGAATGGCAGTATGGCAAAGCTTAATTGATTTTTATTCTCAATTAGGGGGTTTAATCAAATTCATTCTTTAAACGCCAAATGACTTCTAAAAGATTGACAAATAAATTAATGAAATCTAAGTATAGATTTAAAGCCATACCAACGACTTCAGCATCTGAAACGTGATTATGTCGAATTTTATTAAAGTCATAAACCGTATAGAGACTAAAAAGTAGTACAGTAATTCCCGCAATAATCAATCCGACTATGTTGCTAACAGGGATGAACATAAAGACTAGTGAAAATATAATTACGACGATTAACACAGTGAATAAATAGCTTCCCCAATTAGAAATATCTTTATTCATCATTATACCGATCAGTGCTAGTACAATGAAAATAGCAACTGTCGCTACGAAGACAAGTAAAACAAGCTGTTGTCCTAGCTCCGCAATGTAAAATTGTGTTGACCAAAATAGTAAAATTCCCATTAAAAAGGGGATTGCATACATAATGGAATTAGCAAGCTTCAGACTTCGCACAAAGCAGGCGATGATAAGAAGTATAAGAGTAATAATAGATAGCGGCATGACAACCGCTGGTGGTAATAATGTTGCTATGTACATTCCGACAACCGTCAACACCCACATAAAAGCAAAGTGTTTTAAAATTTTGTTTAAGTTTTGATTTTTAGCATAAGCCATATAGAAAATAATCCTTTCTTTTTTAAAATAACTTTTATATAGTAACATACGTTTCAATTTAGAAAAAGATTCAATTATAAAAAATTTGTATTATTAACATAATGTGGGTTCGAATTTCCTTGACTAGGTGCCGAGTTATCCTCGATTTGGTCATACAAAAAACCTGGTCTTCGCTAGGACCAGGTAATGTTTTTCAGATTATTCGACATTTTTTCTTTGGTTTTTCACACCAACTAAATAACCACCAAGGGCAATTCCAATTAAGACAATCCAGAAAATAGCCTTCCATATCGTTGAATGTGGGAATTCATGTGGGATTATGCCTAATTTTTCGTGTGCTAATGTTAAAACAGCTAGCTTTACACCAACCCAACCAACGATTAAGAAGGCAGCTGTTTCAAGTGATGGGAATTTATCGAGAACTTTTACGAACCAACGAGCAGCAAAACGCATCATAACAACACCGATAAGACCTCCTAGGAACATCACTGAGAATTGACCTGCATTAATGCCGCCAACATCAAAATTTCCAATATGAGGTAGTGTCACTGCGATGGCAACAGCTGCTAAAATTGAATCTACAGCAAAGGCAATATCGGCTAGTTCTACTTTGATGACGGTCATCCAGAAGCCAGATTGTTTTTTAGTCTCATGAATTTCTTCGGGATTTTCTGCAGCCTTCCGCGAATCATAAATATGCTTACCAGACATGATTAATAAGTATGCAGCACCAAGAGCTTGAATTTGCCAGAAATTAACGAGCGTAGTAATAAGAAATAATGCAGCAAAGCGGAAAACAAATGCGCCCACTAAACCATATAACAGTGCTTTCTGCTGTTGTGCCTTTGGTAAATGCTTAACCATAACGGCCATAACAACTGCATTATCGGCAGCTAATAAACCTTCTAGAACAATTAATACGACGAGTACCCATGCGTATTCTAATAAAATTGCCTCCAAATTTATTTCCTCCTTTATACTTAGAACAGAAATGAACATACTGCTTTTAACTTAGTCTTTGCTATTTAGGCAAAATAAAAAGACCCCTGCCTAAAAATAGGCAAAGGTCTTGCTAAGCGATAACTGTTATACAGAAAATATCTTGTTCGCCAAGATATGCCTTCACACCCGATGGTAAATAACCATGTAATGACGAATGTGAAATCAGATGCTCGTTCACATCTGCTAGCTACTCCCCTTTGACAAAATTGTCAAAAGCTATTCAATTCTTTATACATGGATTATAACATGCTGGTTGTCGATTGCAAATAAAAATGTGAGGCTATGTTAAAAAAATTTGATGATTGATCTCAGGGCAAGACTATTTGAGCTATTCTACAGGTATACTATTCAAATATTTTTTTGAGCATTGTAAAGAAACAAACTAAGAAAATAGGTAGGATATTCAAAAAGGCATAGATAAACAAAAGTGGAATTTAAAATGCCATTTGTAAAACGTATTCCTTATATAAGTTAATAGTGGTAGAGGCTGGTCAACCCCTTGGAGAATAGCGTCACAGATGCTACCCTTGAAATATGAGAATGAATAAATTTCTATTCAGATTTAATCGATAAATTAAAATATCCTCTCAAATAGGTAGTGACCCCTTTGAGGGATATTTTAATTTTAATGATTTATTGTTCGTGTAAATGTTTTACGACCGGATTTTAATTGGTTAATGTTTATATCTAATTTACTAATAGAACTAGGTGTTAATGGGATCTTCCCATCCTTCTCAAGCTTTTTCCATACTTTCACATTTTTCCGATATAGATGTTCAGAAAGGCGATAAATATCAATATCTTTCGCAAGTGCTTCGTTATATGTTGTTCTAATTTCTTTTTTCACTTCTTTTATTAATTTTTTTCTTATTTCTTCTTCTGAAACATTAGTTTTGAAACCGTTTATCCTTGCATTTAATGTTATCTCTACATCAAATGTTACTTGATCCTTTTTAACAATTGGTTTGATATCTACCTTGATTTTTTCCAATGTTGTCGTTAAATAATCATTTTCATCTAGCTTAAAGGTAGTTTCACCTCTTTGCGTTCTATCATGCATCCATTGCGTTCCTCTAGCATCATCATTCTTAATAAAGCCTTTAAACCCATCTTTGGAAAGTACGCCGATCCCTATAAAGGCAGTTTCCTGTTCTTGACGATTTTCCGTTCCCCAGTTTTTGTTAATGGTTACATAAGGGATGCCAATTTCGTAGTTCGGTTCATTTAAGCCAATAACTAGATTTCGGAGATTAATGGGTTTGACGAATGTTTCTTTATCTTCTGTATTTAAAGGATTACTAAGCTTTGACGTTGTAAGCGGCTTATTCAAAACTGGCGTTACTAGAAGAATGTCTTTAATAGGGTCTTGTGTACAATAGGTCCATATTTGATACCTTGTTTCCCTATATCTCAACACACTGTCTATAATGGGGACAGTATTTTTATCTTTCATTGCTTCTTCAGAGAAAATAATATAGGTCATATGCCCCCAAAATATGTTTTGGTCGATGGAACGAAATAATTTAAAGAGTGCTTCTTCCAACGTCTTTCCCTTAGATTGTCCAACCTCAGCTGGTGCCACCTGAGGGTTAGGATATTCGGTTTTTGCAACATCGGTGAAATTAATTAATTGCAAGTAGATTTCGTACTGACCATCTTTATAATCGATACCAAGTCCATCAACATAATACATTTTTTGAGGTTCGGTAGCATCCCAACACCCCGAAAGAAGTAGTGAAGTAGCTAAGCTTGATAGTAAAATAATTTTTATCTTCATTGCTTCTTCTTCTTACTCATAGAAGTACGAGTGTTATCTTGGGGTGCAAGTTCTTTATTACGTTCAGTGTAACCTTTTGGTGATAAGCGGAATATCGATTTTTTAATAGTCATCCAATTTAAATCTGTTGCAAGATTCATGTAAGAGTAACCATAGATCCGGATGTTACATAAGTAAAGCAGTGTAAAGTATAGTGAGATGAAAAATCCAAATAAACCAAAAAAAGCACTGGCAAGAATGAATGTAATGCGCAATAAACTGATGGTTGTGACAAGGGATTGATTCACAAGAGTAAATGATGCAATTGTAGAAATCGCAATAACTACAATCATTTCTGGACTTGTTACACCTGCGCGAATGGCCGCATCACCAATAATTAAACCGCCAACAACGCTTATCGTTCCTCCAATAACGGAAGGCAGACGTAAGCCAGCTTCTCGAAACAATTCAAACATTAGTAGCATTATTAGCATCTCCAGAGAGGAGGGGAGAGGTAAACCTGTTTTTGCTTGGACAACTGTTGCTAAAAGTTGGAATGGTAGCTGATTCTGGTGATAGGTCGTCAGTGAGAGCCAAAATGCAGGCAATAGCAACCCAATTAAAATGCCAAGGATCCTCAAAAGTCGTTCTATAGAACTGAAAATGATAGGATATTCATTATCTTCAGCGGATTTTAATAATAAAAATAAATTGACCGGTGTGATCATGGCATAAGCTACTCCGTCGACGAACATGAGAAAACGTCCTCTAATTAGCGCTTGAATAGCATAATCTGGTCGTCCGGTGTAATCGAATTTTGGGAAGAGCTTAGAGTTTTTATTAATTCTCTCCATTAAAACGTCCCCGCTAAAGACAATATCTGTATCGACTGCAGCAAGTTGTTTTTTTATTCCGTGTAAAATATCCATATCGACAATATCGTCAAAATAAAGAATAGCAACGGTTGTTTTTGAACGTTTTCCTAACTCCACTTTCTCAACACAAAATGAATTCGTAGGTAAACGTTTTCGCAATAGTGCAATGTTGACGCGAATATCTTCAATAAAGTTATCCCTAGGCCCCTTAACGAGGACTTCCATCCTAGTTTCTTCAGGATTTCGATTAGGCTTTTTAGCGATATTACTAGCATATAAAAGTCCGTCTTCTTCAAAATAAAGCAGTAGGAAACCAGTATAGACAAAGGTAATGGCTTCTTCTTTATCTTTGACCTTTTGGAGAGTCGGGATGTGAAGCTGATTTGTAATATTTTCTTCAAAGGAAGGTTCATCTAAATGATCATAAAGAAATTGAATACGCCGAATAATGACTTCGTTGAGCATTTGCTGGTCTATCATCGCATCACAGGTAATGAAATGAACCTTTTTTTGATTAAAAACATACTCCTGAAATTGGATATCTGCTGATTTTTGAAATAGTTTTTTTAAAGTGTTTAGGTCGATCGCCTTCTCCTGCTGAGGCATTATGATTCACCACTTTCCATGTCTTGTTTTTCAGATTTCCCCTTTTTGGAAGATTTACCTGAAAAGAAAGCTACTAGTAAGAAAAAAATTGTCAAAAGAAAAAAGAAAACAAAAGTAACTGTTAATATATAGTTCCCTTTCACCTTCAAAAATATGTTTTCATTTAAAATAATTAGCGGCAGACATAGAAGAAAGAAGGGTGGAGCGATCATTCTCCATATTTGCTTTGGATCACCAGTCATTTTGAACAAATCTGCTATCACATATAAGAGGAAGCTAACTCGTATAAATGTACCTGTTAGCCATTGGTAAATTGAGAAAAAGTCAAGATGCTCAATATAGCGACCAATCGATACTAATCCCCATTCCTCATAGGCAGGATATCTTTGCTTTGCAGCTTCGGTTGGACCAAATTCTGCAATTGCGCCCATGAGTGGTCCTAGCGTAAGCCCCATTAATATGAAAAGCATAATGCCAAAATGATACCAACGAATGCGATCTTTAAATTGATGCTGTAAAAATAAAAGTATTATTAATTCAATAAATCCTGATGCAGGATAAACCATCCCTTTTATAACAGGTTGGAAGCCATGCTCGAAAAAAGGACGTAGTAGCTCGTAGTCTTTTACCTGTATATTTGTAAATGCTACAAAAAAACCAAAGACTATTACGCCAAATAAGACAAAGACATTTAAAATAACGATGGTTTGTAAACTTGTTGTAACGAGAAAAATACAAAGAACTGTATAAATGAGTAATAATATAGTGGCCGGTGTTTGAGGTAAAAATGTTGTGTTTACCCATTGCAATGTTTCAACCATCGTAAAGGCAGCGAGAATGAATAAAAATATAGCTATAATATATATGACAATTGTAGAGCCAGTTTTTCCAATTTTCCCATCTAACCAGTCCCGAATAGGCTCCTGATTCGTCTTTTTTTGAATATAAACTAACAAAAATAGCCAGAAGAATAGAATTACTGCAGCCATTATGACAGATACCCAACCATCTCTCCCTACAACATCTAGTAGCGGGGGAATAATGGTCACGTGATTTTTTAAGCCAATAACAGTCATAGATAAGAAAATAACATGTAAAATACTAATTGATCCTACACCTTTCATATGAAAACCCTCTAACGTTAATTGATACACTTTAGCTTAGACAAAAAGTGAGAGGATTATAAGTATGAACAACTACTTGTAAAAGAAGAATTTAAATCCGTATTCCATCACATTCATGAAAAATTTATCGCCGAAAAAAGCGAGTTATTTGACGAATGAGATGTCAAATAACTCGCTTTTGGAAATATATTTTCGAATCATAATGGCATGTTGTAAAAACCCGATTGGGAAAGACGAATAATCCGTAGAGGATAAAGAAAACCCCTACGGATTATAGTTTTACATTACAAATGATTAATGAATATACATAGAGCTTACAAGGTCATTTTTCAAGACATCTGTTGGGATTTTAAATTCCACGACACCCATATAGCCAGGAGCAACTTCGTATTTATCGAAGGAGATAACAAGCTTACCTTCATTGGAAATATAGAATTGTTGATCAGCTTTAACAGCTGTAAATTCATCTGAAACTTCTTCATCAGGAAGACCTGCTCCTTTTAACCAGTACACCTTTTCTTGGTTAGATGCAGCAGCTTGTTCGCGCATTTGTTCCTTAATGTTTTCACTGATCGTTTTAAGATAAGTATCATCTTTAAATAGCATCGGTAATGTAATTAAAATATCATTTTTTTTATCAATTGTGTCGTAGTGCATTACTGTAGAAGAAGATCCAACAGTATTGACGATATAACGACCAATCGATAAGATCTGATCATTATCTGTTTTCACTTCGTAGCCACTATCTACGCCCAAATGACCGCCACCTTTAGCTTTTAAATCACCTACTTCGGCAATAAAGTCATCATAAAGAGCTTTTCCTTCTGAACGGTATTTTTCATTTAAAGTAGTAGCAAGATCTTTATTGTCTAGGTTTTCGATAGAAGGTACTTTTATGTCAGCATCATATGAGTCATCTGCTACTTTATATTCAGTCCATGTTAAGACTTTTACGACACTACCAACAACAGGAATATCTGATAGTGTTCGTGCCATTGCAGGACTGACATTTAAACCAGCTGTAAAAAGCATTGCAGCTGCCGCAGATCCTAGCAACCATTGTGGAGCTCGTTTTTTTCTTTTCTTTTTACCTTGTTTTAATGCGTTTTCAACCACAAAGTCAAGCTCCTTTGGAATAGATACCTCATTATATTGTTTTTCTAATTCTTTTATTTTTTCATCCATGTGCTGTTTCTCCCTTCACATCTTCTAATTGTATTTTCAATAGCTTTAGCGCTTTATAAAGACGTGATTTAGCGGTACTCAGCTTAATGTTAAGGATATTTGCAACATCAGCGAGCTTTAAGTCTTCAAAATAGTGTAAAATGACAACTTCACGATACATAATTGGTAATTCATCTAACGCATGCTCTAAATCAACGTTTTCGTAAATATCCTCTTGTGCAGGAGTTAAATATTGCAATGTATCATCGTCTGTCACGTGTAAGCGTTTATGCTTACGTAAAAAATCTATGGATGTACGTACGACGATTTTATAAAACCAGCTTTTCATATACTCGACATTTTCTAGTCGATCTAGAGAAAGCATTGCTTTTTGAATACTGTCTTGTACAACATCAAGTGCGTCCTGTTCATTTTTCGTATAGCTATACGCGAGCAAATAAAAACGCTCTTTCTGTTCACGAATTAACTGGACAAACACCTCTTCATGTTGAAATGCATTTCTTGTTTTCATGTCCAAAGAAGCTCCTTTTTAACATTTTCAAATTGTATACAACTAATAGACGTATGAAAGGGGAAAAAAAGTTGATAGCATAAAAAACTTATCTTTTTCTGTTAATTTCAAAGATAAGTCATTGGCAATTGGTAATTTACCCTATATTAACTTCTGTGATAATCATCAGCGGGGATGAAGAAATCCTCCACTTGTAAAGTTACGCTTTTCTGTACATTTTATTGTGATGAAAAAGCATAGCAAATTATAAACCTTTTACAATTGCTTAGAAAGGGGAAAAAGTAAATTGGTCACAATTACAAATAAAATTGCCCGGAGGAGGATCTAAATAACTGGCATTGCAATCGAAGAAAATATCCTAAAATAGTATCGAACTGAGAAAGTGTCAATGGACCTTTTTCTACATGAACTATCCCATACATATAGTAGATTGAAAATACAAGCAAGTAAGCTATACTTCTTATAATCAGATTTGAAGAGGAGGAATGCCTATTGAAAAGGGGAGTGGAAAACACAATTAAATGGCGCCGTTCTTCGATATAGAGCAGCACCATCTTGGCTCTGGAAAAGATAAATTTTTTCGCAATTATAAAAGCAGAAAGGAGCATTAGGTATGAAAAAGTCAAGCGACGCTAAAGATTTAATAGATAGTTTAATTCCATTGGGAATGATTTTTGGAAGTGCTCTCGGTGTGGTTTTTGGCATGTTTTTCAAACCAAACTTTCTAGTATTTACAATTGTTATAGGGGCTGGAATAGGCTATTTATTTGGAGTTATTGCTTACGGAATTTTTAGTAAGCAAGAATAATTATAGACGGGGAAGTTTGGATAACAAAATTATTTTAGAAGCATGCAGTATTTTTAGCATGCTTCTATTTAGTCGATATATTGATAAGTACGAGACTTCATTATAACTTCTTTCAATGGCTGTCCAAACATCTGCATGCATAAGCACAAAGCGGATTCTAGACGCATTGTTTATCTGTGCGAATTAGTGAAGCGACAGCAACAATTATGCCGAGCATAATGGATCTACATTAATAAATTTGTAGATATAATGAATCAATCATGAAAAATAGTCATATGTATTTTTCAAAAGTAATAAAATTGTCACAACGATAAATAATTTACGTACATACCCGCTGCCACGTTTAATGGCAAATTTAGAACCAACTATTGCCCCAGCAATTTGTGCAAGTCCCATAGGTAAACCATAGGCATAATTTATTTGCCCTAAGTATATAAACATAAGAAGGGCTGCGATATTACTTCCGAAATTTAAAAATTTAGCATTCCCTGCCGATTTTAAAAAGTCGAAGCCAACTATTAAAAAGGCAAACAGTAGAAATGAGCCTGTCCCCGGACCTAAAAAGCCATCATAGAAGCCGATTAATGTAATAATCGCCACAAAAAATGCGTAACGTTTAGGTGTTAATTTTTTATAGGTAGAAATGCTACCCCAGTCTTTCTTGAAAATAGTATAAATAGCCACAGCTGCTAGCATGACAAGCATAAGTGGTTTTAGAAGACTAGGATCCATAAGATGGACAATCCATGCACCGATCATGGAGCCTATAAAAACAAAAGGGAACAGTTTGTAAACGGCTTTAATATCCAATTTACCAGAGCGATAAAATGTTATGGTGCTCGTTAATGACCCCATAGTGCCTGCTAACTTGTTCGTAGCCACGGCTGTAGATGGTGGAAGACCAACAAACATAAGAGCTGGTAAAGAAATAAGCCCGCCGCCTCCTACAACAGAATCAATAAATGCGGCTAGAAAGCCAAAAAAAATAAGGATGAGTAAAATGTCTACATCTAAATCAAAAGGCACAGCAGTTCATCTCTTTTCTATAATAATAATTTGATAGTAGCGAAATGAAAAGTAACTGTAAATAGCTCCAATAATTTTTTTCTGTTAATTTCGAGGATTCAATCTCTTTTGATATTTTTAAATTCTACAAAAAGCTTAAATATTCTACTTTATGTATGTATTTTGATGTATTATGTAGGTGATAGTGTTTTTTGCGTAAAGGGGACGTGATGACATTTGAGTTTAGGAAATCATGTAAGAGTACTTGTTTGTGTTGTATGTATGGGGCTACTTGTCGGATGTGTGTATAATGCCAAAAAAGATATAACTGATCATGAGTTTATCGATACTGTAAAAGAAGGGTATTTAGGGGATTTTTCAGATGTATCTGTTCGAAATGCATTTAATTACGCATTTTTTGAACCATATTGGCGCTATTACCAGGCAAAAACTGGCGAGCATGTTGTCGAATTATCAGGTGATATTACATTTGAAAATGAAAAAGGACATGCTATTTTACAGTTCGTAGTGGACGAACAAACAAATCAATTTTCTATTTATGCAATGAAATTTAATGATGTTGTATTGAGTCCCGAACAAAAACGGTTCCTTATTGGCATGGTTTATGACATATGGCATACAAAGCGGCTTGCCTATGAGTAAGGTCTTTTACTTTGTATAAAGAGCTTACTATATTACAGTAGAGAGGGGTGCTTAGATAGAGAGGGTGTTTTCAATGAGATTAAGTATATTAGATCAAATGCCTATACCAAAAGGTCATACTGCTGAGGAGGCCTTTCAGCGTACAGAACAAATAGCGCTTTTAGGTGAAGAGCTTGGCTATCATCGAATGTGGTTAGCGGAGCACCATAATAGCCATTCACTGGCAAGTTCAGCTCCAGAGGTTACAGCTGCTTTCCTAGCGGCGAAAACAAAACATCTTCGCATCGGTACTGGAGGCGTAATGATGATGCATTATTCTCCATATAAGCTGGCAGAGGTCTTTAAAACATTAAGTGGCTTAGCACCGAATCGTATTGATTTTGGCGTCGGCAGAGCCCCTGGTGGTGACCATGCCTCTATTTATGCACTAGCAGAGGGACGAAGACAACGATTTACAGAGCAATACGATAAGCTTGAGATTATTTTAAAGCTGATGAATAATCAAAAAACAGGGGAAGATGTCTATGATCAAGTAATTGCGGCACCAGTGAATATCCAATTGCCTGAAGCTTGGTTACTTGGGTCAAGTGGTCAAAGCGCTATGCAGGCAGGTCGATTTGGTGTAGGTTATTCATATGCACAATTTTTCACTGGCAATATGTCAAAGGATATATTTGATACGTATAGAGATTACTTTATACCTTCCTATTATATGGAGAAGCCACAAATTATCGTTACTTATGCTGCGACGGTTGCAGATACGTTAGAGGAAGCGGAATATTTGGCGAAACCGATTGATATTACACGTCTTCATCTCATGAAGGGTCAAATTATTCAAGCGATGTCACCCGAGGAAGCAAAGGATTACCCACTTACGGAGTTGGATAAAATGACAATCGCCAATAATCGAAAAGCCAATCTGGTCGGAACACCGAAGGAAGTCGCTGAATTTTTAGTAGCAGAGCAAGAGCAATATAGATTTGACGAAGTGATGCTAAACTGCAACCAATACGCACTAGAAAGTCGCTTAAATACTTTTAAGTTAATGGCAAAGGAGTTAATAAGAACACCTTAGCTTTAGTATTATATTTGAATCTACTTATCAACAAGTGTAGCTCCGAAATTACTAGGGAATAAATTCTATGAATTTACGTAAAAAGAAGTACTGCAAATAATCAAGACACCTTGTATATATGGATTAAAAAGAAGTCATGTTCAAGTAAATGAACATGGCTTTTTTAATTAAACTTGTATGTAACGATGAAAGCGAAAACTTACGCGCAGCATTTAATACATGGGAATCAATTTTATTTATGAAACTGAGGTTTATGAACTATCATTTTACTCTTTTGATAACTATAGACGTCACAGACTATTAGGAATTGAAACTATGGTTTGAAGCCATTGAGACAATTTTAATTCATATGTGGAGAGCAAAATTGAAAGCTGAGGACAAATATAATTTATTCAAAGATAAGATTACTAAAGGAAAGTGTATATTTATAGTAGTAAACATATAAGAGAAAAAGATATTGTTAATGAAGTGTTTAAAATAGGTATTAGGTTAATGAATAGAGAAGAAGCAAATAAATTAATAAATAATATTAAAGTGATTGATACAGAAGGAACTTTTGAAATACAATATAAATTTTAGGGAAAAGAAGATAATATAGACTAGCACTTTAAAATCTCCTTTATCTATGAGAAAATCATAGGATAGAAAGGGAGATTTTTTTTTATGAAAACACTAGAGAAACCATATGATGAATGGGAAAGCTATCATGATATTGATAAGCATGGAAAACTAACTTTATCAAATATTGAATTTACAACAACTAATCTTTGTAATATGCGTTGCGCTCATTGTGCAGTAGGTTATACATTGCAAACAAAAGAAGATGAAGCTATTCCTACATCAGAGTTGATAAAACATTTAGATACTGTAGAAACACTTAGAGTAATGAGTTTTACAGGTGGAGAACCTTTATTAACAAAACGTGGGATAAGAAACAATTTACTTCCACTTCTTAAATATGCAAAAAGTAGAGGAATTAAAACTCAAATAAATTCTAATTTAACTTTGCCTATGGAGCATTATGAAATGGTTGCACCATACTTAGATGTTATGCACATTTCACATAATTGGTGTGATGAAAAAGAGTTTGTTGAAACAGGTTTCGCGATAATGGAAAGAAAACCAACAGTTCAACAAAGAGCAGAACTATATAGAAATATTTTTGATAATGCTAGAGAACTTTCAAAGGGTGGTATGTTTGTATCCGCAGAAACAATGTTAAATCGCAACACGGTTCCTTACATTGAAAAGATTCATAATGAGGTTGCTAATGAAATGCTTTGTAAGCGACATGAGATTCATCCTATGTATTCTAGTGATTTTGCAAGTAATTTAGAAACAATAATTCTTGATGAATATAGAGAAGTAGTGAACAATATACTTGATTTTAGAAATGAGGATATATGGGTACTATTTGGCACATTGCCTTTCTATGCTTGTAGCTCTGATCAACGTGATTTAGCTTTATTAGAAAAGATTAATAAAACACCAAATATCACAGTAAGAAATGATGTGGATGGTCGCTCTCGAATGAACTTGAATATATTCACAGGTGATATATCAGTATCAGATTTCTCAGATGATGGCTCTGCATTAGGTAATATCAAAACAGAATCATTGGAGAATATTTATAATAGATGGTTGGATACAAATATTTCTAATAGTATTAATTGTCATTGTCCTGCTGTAAAATGTTTAGGTTCTAATATAATTGTGAAAAATATGTATTATCCTGATAATGTCTTTACAAGTGGTTCTGTCAAATAAACAAAAAATCTCCTTAACAAAAGCGTTAAGGAGATTTTTAAATTTCAATTAATTTATGCTTTATTATTGAGTCAACCCAAAGAATTTTCAAGTCTTTCATCTTTTGTTTAGCGGAAGCTTCGTTTGCATATGTGCATGTTTAGAAGTAGAACTTACCTTTGTCTTCTTTGATTGTGATGTAATCAATGTTGGCAAGTTTGTTTTGCGTAACCTTTTGTGATTAGGCTTTATCTGCTCTCACGATAATATCAAAAGAACCGTTTGCGTCAGGTGTTGCGCCTAATTCAGATTTTAGTCGAATGAAGAATGGCATTTCTTCGTTGTTTTTTAGCACACCACTTAGTCTTAAATCAGGTTGAGGTGTGAAAGGGGAAGAGCTTGTACTAAACTCACAAGTCATTCCTGTCGGGAAGTTTGCTGTATTTGCATACAAATGAATATCTTTTACATCGTATCCATATTGGTTTTTTAGTACGACCTCATGTTCAAGTGTAGTTTGACCTGCAATAATGATACCAAAATCAAGGTATTGTAGAACCTCACCGATTTCATTAGAGAAGTATTGACCATATATATCTTTGAACATAAGACCTGAATATGTTCCCATGAATTGTCTTGACCAATAATCAGTAGTACCAAAAGAGTCTTGGAACTCTACTTTAAGCGTATTCCAATCATCAATCTTAATATCTTTACTACCAATTGCTAGTTCGATATTCTGAGGTGATGCACCAAGTTTTGTAAAGCTTCCATCGGAAGGGTAGTAGTTTCCACCGTTTAATAGAACACGATATTGAACACGAGTTAAATCATCATCACTTAGAATACCTTT